>JBKOXO010000095.1:0-17141 GCA_046744105.1 Actinomycetota bacterium | reverse complement strand
GCCCTATCCCGCTAGGCATGATCATGTAGTTGATCAATGTCATCGGATCCGACATCGAGTACTATTCGGACATGGCGAGCGTAGCCGACGGCTCTGGGCGCCTACGCGGGCACATACGCCGGCGTGGACGGTCCTTCCAGGTCTTGGTCTATGCCGGCGTCGACCCGGTGACCGGCAAGCCGCACCGCTTGATCGCCTCGACCACGGACGAGAAGGAGGCCCACCGCATCTTGCGGCGGTTCGTCCACCAGCTGGACGAGCAGACCCACGCGCGCACTAACGCGACCTTCGGCGATGCCGTCGACGCCTGGCTACGCGTGCACGAGGTCGACGCCAACACCGCAGCCGACTATGAGGCGATGGCGCGCCTGTACATCAAACCGGCGCTCGGCAATGTGCCATTGAGCCGGATCACCGCGCAGTCGCTGGAGCAGTTCTACGCCGACCTTCGTCGCTGCCGGGTGCGGTGTGATGGCCGGCCGTTCGTCGAGTACCGGGCTGTTGGTGAGCACGAATGCCGCATGATCCGCCATCGCCGGCCACCGGGGCGACCACGTACACCCGGGACGCCGGTGGCTACGTGACCAGAACAACTCGTGCGCCGCGCTCGACGACCCTGGCTTATGCCATGTGGCGGCAGGAGTTCATGACCAGACTCATCCGACGGTGATCGACTTCGGCTGCCCCGAAAATTGCATCCTGAGTGGCAGCTGCTCGCCGCACGACTGGCCGGCGACGGGCAGGTTGCCGACAATGACGTGCATGCTGGTGCCGTGGGTTACCGGGATGACGCGCCGCCGAAATCCGGTTCTGGCGCGTGACGCGAGAACGCTGATCGGCATGCTGGCGTACCTGGAGGGTGCGCTTCTGGACGGGTCCGTGACGGAGGATTGGGCTCAGAAACTGCGCACTCGGTTCATCCGCGAGGGGCTGCTGCCGTCGGAGAGTACGGATCGTGATGTGCGCCAGGTGATCAACGACGTCAACCAGCGGCTGCGGTATGCGATCGGCGAGTACCCGAACCCGCCGGCGTCAGTCCGCGTCCCGTAAGCCCGCCGACACATTTTGAGCTTGGGCGTCGTCTGGATCATGCCGCGCCGTCGAAGTTCTCGGCGCTATCGAGGGGCCGATCCGGACGACGTGGTGCGCGCCATGGCAGTAGCGAGCTATGAGGCAACGTTCAAGGCGTTGTTCGTTCTGACGGCCGAAGAGGACATCGCAGCCCTTGTGGAGTCGCGTGCTGCGGTTGCTCTCCACGAAGACGTACTCACCGCCGGTCCGACCGGCCAGGAGGGTCAGGATCTCTTTCGCTGACCCGCACTCTCTTGCCGCGTGGCGCGCGCTCCTGCCGACAGCCGGGCGCTCGCTGACGATCTTGATCCCGTGTTGCGTCCCGATATTGCCACGCTCCAAGTACCGACCTACTCCTTCGGTCGTCGCCAGAACGTCGGCCGCCACCAGTACAAGACGGTGAGATCGTCCGGCCAGGGACGCTCCTGAACCGCCAGCGGCTCAAAGCTGTCTCGCGCATCGATCGGACGCCAACCGTGATCTATCGGCTCATCCGGCTCGGGCGGACGAACGTTCGAGCGGAAGCGCTCTTCCATGGCACCAAACCGCGCGTAGTTGGCCTGCGATTCAGCGAGCGACGGCCGGTTCGCCCCGCCTCTCCACGTCGGCCAGCGCAATTGAATGTTGTCGTCCTCCCAGAAGCAGATGCTGCAGATCTCGTAGGACCCGGGCGGCTCCGACAGCGACAGGTGCCCGCAACACGGACACGGATAGTTCATGCTCGACATCCTCTTCTATCGCGTCAGCATCGCCGCCATGCGTCCGCTCTTGCCGCTGGTTGTGCGGACCATCGCCGCCGTTGGCGGTGAACTTGCGATTGTTCATTAACCTTGTGACGACTGTGGCTCAACGGGGACGGTCTGGCGTTTGCTGAGACGAGGCGGTAGCGCATCGCATTCCGCTTGCAGACACGCAGTTGAGACGACGCGCTAACGCCGATTCGCGCGTGGAGCCGGGCGGTCGGCATGCACAAGGCCGTCTGTTGTTATGCGCGGGCGTAGGCGGGGTGATATGCCACACCTCTGCTCTCGCGCACGATCACGCCAGTCGCGCACTCCCGGACCTCGCGGACCGGTCGGTGATCGGCGAGGCGTAGCGGGTCGCCGTGGTTGAACAACGTGGCGTGGCCTGCGCGCCGGTGCGGCGCGGGACGGCAGCTCCTTGTCCGGGCGGGACACTAGGCGGGTGCCGCGATGTCCAGGAGTGCGAGGGCGTTGTGGATGCCGTGCTCGAGGACTGCGTCGGCAAGTTGTCGGTCGGCCAGCGCGCGGGAGAGCTGCAACGTCCCGATCAACGTCGCGAACAGGCTGAGCGTCCTTGCGCGTGCGGAGTGCGGGTCCTGCGGGGCGATAAGGGCCGCAAGGTGGTCGACGATGTCCAGCATGCCTTCGGTGTAGCTGCGCTTGGTGGCATCGGGGCAGCGGCCGATCTCGTCGAGCAGTGCTGCGGAAGGGCAGCCGTCGGCTGGGTTGTCGCGGTGGCCGGGTGAAAGATACTCACGCACCATCTGCTCGACTCCGGCGCGATCGGAGATCTGGGTGCGGTAGCGCTCGCGCTGTTCACGCAGCTGGTCGGCGACCGCGGTGGCGACGAGGTCGTCCTTGGACGCGAAGTGGGCATAGAAGGCGCCGTTGGTCAGCCCGGCGTCCGCCATCAGCGCGGCAACACCTGAGCCGTCGATTCCGTCGCGCTTGAGGCGCCGGCCGGCCGCGGCGATGATCCGCCGTCGGGTCGCCTGCTTGTGCTGCTTCCCGTACCGCGCCATGTGTCCCTCCACTCACTCGGGAACGCCAGCTCGCCTTTCGCTCTTCGTAGGATTGTAGTACGGTCATAATTTAATACTACGGGGAGACGATGATGACGACAACGCCGGTGGCGCTCGTGACGGGTGCAACCTCGGGAATCGGGCAGGCAACCGCCCTCGCGCTCGCCGAGGCAGGCTTCGAGGTGATCGGAACCGGTCGCAACACCGCGCGAGTCGCTGCTCATGACGGAGTCACCCTCGTCGATCTGGACGTCTCCAGCGACGAGTCCGTGGCTGCGGTCATCCAGCACGTGATCGAGCGGTTCGGACGAATCGATGTCCTGATCAACAACGCCGGCATCGGCGCGGCGGGCGCCGCTGAGGAGAGCTCGATCGCACTGGCCCAGCACATCTTCGACGTCAACGTCTTCGGCGTGATGCGCATGACGAAGGCCGTGCTACCGCACATGCGCGCACAGGGCCGCGGACGCATCATCAACCTCTCCTCCGTGCTCGGGTTCCTGCCGGCGCCCTACGCGGCGGTGTACGCGGCGACCAAGCACGCCATCGAGGGGTACTCCGAGTCGACGGACCACGAGGTCCGCGAGCACGGCGTGCGTGTGCTGCTGGTGGAACCGGCCTACACCAAGACCGGCTTCGACGTGAACCAGGTGCAGCCGGACACACCCCTGCCGGTCTACGCCGACAAGCGACGCATCGTGGGTGAGGTCAACGCTTCGGCGATCGAGTCGGGTGACGACCCGGCCACCGTCGCCAAGGTGATCGTCGCGGCGGCCACCGACGCGAAGCCGAAGCTGCGCTACACCGCTGGCCCGCTCGCCGCCCGCGGCAGGATGCTGCGCCGCATCGCTCCGGCCCGCGCCTTCGATCGGCAGATCCGCAAGATCAACCGCCTGGCCGGCTGACTTCCGAAGGGTCTGGGTGACGCCGTGCCGATCATCGTTTCCCGCACCGACCGGGCCGGCGCAGGCGCGTTCGATCCGGCCGCGCCTGGTCTCGGCCTAGCCGCCGCCCGCCATCGGCGCCTTCGCGATCACGGGGAAAGCGGCGAGCAACGCGGCTACCACCACGGGCACCTGCGCGAGGCGCTCGTCGAAGCCGGGGTCGAGCTGGCTCGCACCGGCGGCCCCAACGCGGTCCTGCTACGCGCCGTGTCACGCCAGGCCGGTGTGTCGCACAACGCCGCGTACCGGCACTTCGCCAACCAGGAGGACCTGCTCGCCGCCGTCGCCGAGCGGTGCATGACCCAGCTCGGGCTGCTGATGATCGAACGCTCGAATCAGGTCACGGCCCGTGGCCACGTCCGCCGGGCCCAAGCGCGACTCGAGGCGATCGGGCGTGCCTACATCGACTTCGTCCGCACCGAACCGGGCTGGTTCCGCACCGCGTTCAGCTCAGCCCGGCCCCATCCCGCCGACGGGCCCGGGCGCCAACCATCCCGCGCGGATAACAGCGACGCCGAGCAGACCACCAGCCCGTACCGGATACTCGGCGCACGACTCGACGAACTCGTCGATGTGGGCGCGCTGACACCACAACGCCGCCGGGGAGCCGAATTCGCGGCATGGTCCGCCGTCCACGGCCTGTCCAGCCTGCTGCTCGACGGGCCCCTACGCGACCTGCCCGAACCCCAAGTCGAACACGCGATCACCACTGTCCTCGCGGCGATCGGCCGCGGACTCCAATGACCTCAGGCGGATCTCTCGCCACTTCCACCCTGCCGATGATTGGGCCCGGTGGGGTGCCTCCTTGATCCAGCGGCTCCTCAGGCGTGGGAAGCACGACCGACCGGGTGGGCCGGTTCCGGGCGACGGCTCGTGTCGGCCCGCTTGATCTGGTCCCGGCGTGGCGCAAGGACGGCGACGAGTAGGCCGGCCGCGAAGAGGACGGCCGCGCCGGTCAGCAGCGCGGCTTGCAGCCCGTCGACGAACGCGGTCTGCGCCTGGTTGAGCAGCGCGGCGCCCTGCCGCCCGGACTGCTGGGCGTGTTGCGCGACCGCGGCGATCGAGCTCTTCGCCGCGTCGGCTGCCTTCGGTGGCAGCTGGGCGGTCGCCGGTGCCACGTGGTCGCGGTAGCCGGCGTTCAGCACGCTGCCGAGCACCGCGATCCCGAGCGCGCCGCCGACCTCACGGGACAAGTCGTTGACGGCCGAGGCGATGCCCTGCCGCTGCGGCGGCAGCGCCGAGGTTATCGCCGTGGTCGCCGGGGCGGTGGCCAGTCCGATGCCGAGCCCGGTGACCACCGCCGCGACACCGAAAGTGAGGTAGCCGGAGTGCTCGCTCAGCCGGGCGAAGATCACGAACCCGGCACTCATCAGCACCAGCCCGATGCTGCCTGTGACGCGCACCCCGATCCGGTGCGCGAGCGCCGGTGCCCGCGGCGAGAGCGCCACCACCATCACCGCCATCGGCAGGATCGACACACCCGCCTGGAAGGGCGAGTAGCCGAGCACGAATTGCAGGTACTGCAACGCAACAAACAACAACCCGAACTGGGCGAAGAACTGCAACGTCAACGACAGTGAGCCGACGCCGAACCCGCGACGGGCGAACAACCGCGGATCCAGCATCGGTTCGCGGCGCAGCAACTCGTAGCCCACGAAGGCGATCAGCAGCGCGACGCCGGCGGCGAACCCGGCCAGCGTCAGCGGGTCCAGCCAGCCGTCCAGCGGCGCCTCGATGACGGCGAACACGAGCCCGAATAGGCCGAGCGAAGACAACAGCGCGCCGAACGGGTCGAGACGCACCCGGCCCTGGCTGCGGGAGGTCGGCACGATCGGGATCGCCGCGATGATCGCCAGCACGGCCAGCGTGAGGTTGATCGCGAACACCGAGCGCCAGGAGAACCACTCCAGCAGCGTCCCCGCCAACAGCAGACCGATGATCGCGCCCCCGCCGGCGATGCCGGCCCAGATACCGACCGCACGCCCACGTTCGTCCTCCGGGAACACGTTCGTGATGATCGACAGAGTGGTCGGCATGACCAGCGCCGCGCCGAGCCCGATGACGGCACGCAGCCCGATCAGCGTCGACGGATCCGTCACCAGCATCGCCACCAACGAAGCGGCACCGAACACGACCAGCCCGCACAGCAGCACGCCCTTACGGCCGAACCGGTCGCCGAGCGCCCCTGCCGGCAGGAGCAGGCCGGCGAAGACCAACGCGTACGCGTCGACGATCCACTGCAGCTGGTTCTGACTCGCGCCGGTATCCCGCGCCAGATCGGGCAGCGCCACGTTCAACGAGGCGACCGCAGCCACCACCATCATCAGCGCCAGACACATCACCCCGAGCACGGCGCGTCGCTGCCGCCGGGTCAGCTCTGTCGCATCCGCTGAAGCCATGACATCTCCCGTCCTCAGTAGCCGCTGCGCTCTCAGGTAGCCATTCCGCATCGGTCAGTCACGGAACGCTGAAGTCTCCACACGGGGACATAGATAACACTACCCGATGGCGGGCAACGGCAAACCGGCCAAGGGCACGCCCGGTCGTGCGCCTGCTCGGCAGGCCGCCAAACGCTTATCGTCACCGCCGTGAGCCCGCAGCAGCGATCGACGACGACGCCCGAGCAGACCGGTTCCAGCCGCGCGCCTGGGCAGCGCACCGGGCGCCGGCCAGGCCCATCCACCACCCGCGACGCGATCCTGTCGGCCGCCCGCGACAGCTTCGCGGAGAAGGGCTACGACCGCACCTCGATCCGCGCAGTGGCCGCGGCCGCCGGCGTGGACCCCGCCCTGGTACGTCGATTCTTCGGCTCCAAGGAGGGGCTACTGGTCGCCGCGCTCACGGTAGCGATGAGTCCGCACCAGCGACTACCCGACGCCCTGCACGGAGACCTCGACACCCTCGGCGAGCGCATGATCGACTACTTCCTCACCGTCTGGGACGAGCCACCGCACCGCGACGTGCTGATCGCAATGATCCGCTCAGCCTGCACCAACCAACGCGGCGCCACCATGCTGCGCAACTTCCTCGCCAGCCAGATCCTCGACCAGCTCGCCGCCGCGATCGGCCAAGCCGAAGCAAACCTGCGGGCCGGCGCGATCGGCTCACAACTCGTCGGACTCGCAATGGTGCGCTACGTCGTCAAGATAGAACCGCTCGCATCCGCGCCGCCGCAACAACTGCGCACCGCCTTCGGCCCGACCCTGCAGCGCTACGCCACCGGCGATATCGACCCGCCGCCCCACTGATGGGCCGCGGAAGTGCAGTTGTGCGCGCAGGAGAGCAGAGTCGCGCACGGCGCGACGTTCGCCGCGGACACCATCCGCAACCGACACCCTCCCAACGGACGCTGGCCGCGCCGCGCGCTCTCACATTGGAGGTCCTGCGCCCCCTAGGACGGCGGCACGTCAGACGGGTCGAGCTTTACGAGCCAGAAGGCGCGCACTCGTGCGGCAACGCGCGAACGAACGAAACGGTGCTGCGCCGTGGCGCTTCGCCTCGGTAGCCGTCGGGTTCGCCCGTTCGGAATCAGGCAACGGCGTCCGGGGCACGTTCTTGCAACCCATGAGGGGGATCGTCCGCACGGTTACGCGATTGCTTTCAAACGTCCGGGAGGCGACGCGTCGTCAGGTCCAGGTCGAGCAAGGTGCGATTCAGCGCGGGCAGGTCGATAGCGAGCGCGGCGACGTACGCCTGATGGATCTGCACCTGGGTGGCGCCGTCTTCGCACGCAGTGCAGCTGACCCGCAGGACGTGGGAGGAGTCCGTCGTGGTCAGCCGATAGGCGACGGCCCAGGGCGGCTCGTGGCTGATGATCTCCCCGACCGCGGCGCGGCCGCCGAGTCGGAGCACGAACGACTCCTCGAGCATTGCCGGCCGGTCGGCTGCCATGTCTCGGCTGACGTCGGTGATGTCGGCGACCCAGGCACTCAACCGAGTCGGGTCGGCCAAGACTGCGAAGACCGCAGGCAGCGCCCGGGAGACGGTGACGGTGAGGTCCTGACCCACTCGACTCCCTACCGGCTCCCGAGCGCCGCGTCCCCCCGGACGGCCGTCCTGGCTCGCCGTATCACCGTATGGGTAGGCCCGGCCGCTCGGCCCCGAATCGGATGCTTCATCGATGCTGCGAAAGTGCTCCGCGGATGAGGCGGTTCGCAGCGCGAGCGCGCAAACTGATCATCCGAGGTGATAACTTCGCGAGATCGGTCGGGACGTGGCGGCCGGTCCCGCCGCGTCGGCGATACTAGGGACGGGCGCGGATGGGCGATTTGGCCAGGTTCCGCGACGGGGTGCGGACGTACCGGCGGGCCGTGGGCCGCTCCCAACAGCAACTGGCCACGGCCGTCGGAGTCCACCCGAACGTCCTCAGCCACAAGCTCAACCGGCACGGCCGAGCAGTGCTGACGACCCCGGAAGCGATCCGGATCGTGACGACACTCGCCGGGTGGGGCGCTCTCGAGACTCGGGGCGCCGCCGAGGAGTTGTTGGCCGCCGCCGGCGTCCCGGCGCATGCGATATCCGCCGCGGCGTGGACAACGGCGCCGCTGTCCGCCCTACCCGCGCAGACGCCGGGCGCCGCGACATCGTCAGCTCAACCCGTGGAGGCGTCCGCCCCGACGAGTGCGGGGGACAGCGGCCGGCTGCGACTCAGCCGGCTGCCGGCGCCTCGCACCGCGCTGATCGGCCGGCAGGACGAGCGGCGCGACATCGCCCAGGCGCTCGACACCGCCCGCCTGATCACGTTGACCGGAGTCGGCGGGACGGGCAAGACGCGGTTGGCTGTGCAGGTGGCCACCGATGTTGCCGACCGCTACCCCGACGGTGTCGGCTACGTCGACCTGTCACTGGTGCGCGATCCAGGATTGCTGGCCACGGCCGTGGCCACGGCGTGCGGCCTGGCGCCGGCCGCGGCAACCGACGCCGAATCCGTCCTGATCGACGCCCTGGCCGACCAGCACCTGCTGTTAGTCGTCGACAACCTGGAGCACCTGGTCGAAGGCACACCGGCGCTCGGCCGGCTGCTCGCGGGTGTTCCCGGGCTGCAGGTGTTGGCGACCAGCCGGGTCGCGCTGCGGCTCTACGGCGAGCGCACCATTCGGGTGCCGTCGCTGGCGTTGACGGGAAGGTCGACCGGTCAGGCGGACGACAGCGACGCGGTGCGGCTGTTCCTCGAAAGGGCCGGCGCGGCTGGACACGATCTCGGCAAGACGGCGGACGAGCTCCGCGCGATCAGCCAGATCTGCGCTGCGGTCGACGGGTTGCCGCTGGCGATCGAATTGGCCGCGGCGAAGACCCGCAGGTACGCGCCGCACGAGTTGCTGCCGATGTTGCAGTCACGCGTCTCGGTCCTTCAGGGCGGCCCGCGCGACGCCCCCGATCGGCAGCAGACCCTGCGCGCCACCCTCGACTGGAGCTTCGCGCTGCTGTCGCGGTCCGCGCAGCGGCTGTTCGGCTGCATCGGCATCTTCGCCGGACCGTTCGACGTCGCCGCAGCCGCCACGGTCAGCGGCGAGCCGGACGAGGCGACGATCGGCGATCTGCTCGCGGAACTCGGCGACCACAGCATGATCGAGATCCGCACCGGGCCTGGGCCACGGTTCGCCCTGCTGCAGACCGTCCGGGAGTACGCCTTGGCGCGCCTGGCTGAGCGAGGTGACGAGGACGTCGTCGAGCGACGCAACCTCGGCCACTACCTTGCCCAGGCGCGCGCCCTGCCGGCCCCTGCCGGGACGGCCCGGTCCAACGCACTGGCTTCCCTGGAAGGCGTGTACCCGAACATCCGCGTGGCCCTCGAGTACACGCTCCACAAGGGCGATCCGGCCTGCCTGAACGACGGCCTGCTGCTGGCGGCCGCAGTCAGCCCGATGTGGCTGTATCGCGGTCCCCTGGCTGAAGGGCTGCTGTACCTGCAGCGGCTGCTGGCCGTCGACCAGGGTCGCGTCGATGCCGCGACCCGCGCCGGCGCCGTGCTCCGACTCTGCGCGCTGGCCTGCTTCGCCGGCGACTACGAGCTCGCGGCCAACTACAGCCGTCAATGCATCGACCTTTTCCAGCAGCTCGACGATCCGCATGGGCTCGCCCGCGCCTACCGGTACCGCGGCGAATCTTCCTACGCCGTCGGCGATCTGGACGCCGCCGCCGCCATGTTCGAGCTCGCGCTCAAGACCGCACGAGACAGTGGCGACCAGGAGGGGCAAGGCCATGCGGCCAACATGCTCGGGCAGCTGCTGCGTCATCAGGGGGCGCTCGACGACGCCCGCCGGTACCTCTGCGATGCGATAGCCCGCTTCATCCGCGCAGGTTTTCCGACCGGGGTCGGTTCGACGCTACACAGCCTCGCTGAGGTTTCGCGTGATCAAGGCGACCTCGACGAGGCGGCGCAGCTGGTCCACGCCGCCCTGCGGACAGCCGACGCCACCGGCGACACACGCTCGATGGCCTACTGCTTCGAAGCCCTGGCCAGCCTGGCCAGCCTGCGCGGGGAGCATGCCCTGGCGCTGCGCCGTCTCGGTACCGCGCACGCGATCCGCGAGCGGCTCGGCGCCCGCCTGGCCCCGGTCGACCAGGGCGCGCTTGACCGCATCATGGCCGCCACCTTCGCCGGGTCGACCGCCGCCGACCAACAGACCGCGTTCGCCCACGCCCGCGGGATTCCCGTCGAGACGGCGATCCGCGACGTGCTGAGCGAGGCACTCCCGGTCATTGCCTCCGGAAGCGACGACGAGTTCACCGGCTGGATCATGAGCCGCGTCGTCGACGACGAGGTTCATGCCGACGACTAGCGCGGGAAACTGCGGCGTTCATCGCCTTGCCCGGTCTGGGCAGTGATGAAGGGTCGGGGAACAGCCGCGATCGGCTCGCGCAGCAGCCGCGCGATCGCGTCGACTCCGTGTTCCAGTTCGACGAAGCTGGTGCTGAGCGGTGAGAGCCCGATCCGGATCCCGTTGGGCGCTCGGAAATCGGGGATGACGCCCTGTTGCCACAGTGCCGCGGTCACCTCGGCGAAGCGCGGGTGGTCGATGGTGACGTGCGAGCCGCGCTCGGCCGGATCCCGAGGGCTGGCCAGGACGGCGCCGAGCGAGGTGAGCCGCTCGTCGCACAAAGCGATGGCATGCTCGGTCAGTGCGATCGACTTCGCCCGGACGGCGGCCAGGCCCGCCTCGTCGATGAGATCAAGCATGTCCTTCAACGGCTGCATCGCGAGTATCGGCGGGGTGCCGCTGATGAACCGGCGCACGCCTGCTGCGGGGCGGTAGCGCTCGGCCATGGCGAAGGGCTCGTCGGCGCCCATCCAGCCCCAGATCGGTTGCTGGATCCGGTCCTGCAAGCCGGTTGCGATGTAGCCGAAGGCGGGGGCACCCGGCCCGCCGTTGAGGTACTTGTAGGTGCAGCCGACCGCGAGGTCCACCTGCGCGGCGTCGACCTCGATCGGGACAACGCCCACGGAGTGGCAGAGGTCCCAGACGACCAAAGCACCCGCGTCGTGGACGATGCCGGTGATGGCCGGCAGGTCGGCGAGGAACCCCGAGCGATAGGCCACGTGGCTGAGCAATACGACGGCCGTGCGACGACTGATCGCCGATGCGATGTCGCTCGGGCGCACTCCCGCGGCGTGCGGCAGATCGAGCCAGCGGATCGTGAGCCCGCGTTCGGCCGCGATGCCCTCCACCACGAAGCGGTCCGTGGGGAAGTTGCCGCGGTCGACCACAATTTCGTCGCGGTCGTGCTGAGCGTCCACTGCCGCGCGCAACAGTTTGTAAAGCAACACCGACGTGGAGTCAGCCACGATCGTCTGCCCCGGCGTGGCACCGAGCGTCACCGCGGCCAGCCGGTCGCCGAGGCTGGTGGGCTCGACCATCCAGCCCTCGTCCCAGCCTCGGATGAGCCGCCCGCCCCATGCCAGCTCGACGAAGTCGGTGAGCCGCGCTGCGGTGACCCGCAGTGGCCGACCCAGTGAGTTGCCGTCCAGGTAGGCGGCGACCGCCGAGTCGTCAGAACCGACGAACCGCGACCGGTAGCCGGCGAGGGCATCGGCGGCGTCCAGCTCGCCACTCGTCGGCATCACGTACCGACCTCGGTTCGGACAGCGAAGAGCTCGGGGAAGAAGACGAGATCCAGCGCCCGACGCAGGAACGGGACCCCGGAGGATCCACCGGTGCCCGTCTTGAAACCGATCGTGCGCTGCACGGTGCGCAGGTGCCGGAACCGCCAGGCCTGGAAGTTGTCCTCGACGTCCACCAGCGACTCGCAGGCCTCGTACACCCCCCAGGGCGAGGACGTCGATTCGTAGATCTCCCGGAACACCGGGACAAGCTCCGGCCGGAACGTCCATGGCTGCCGATAGTCGCGGTGCAGGACATCGTCGGGTATCGCTAGTCCTAACCGCGCCAGGTGGGCGAGGAAAGCGTCGTAGAGCGTCGGCTGCGCCAGGAGCTCCTGGAGGACGGCGCGCACGTCGGGTTCGCTGTCGAACACCTTCAGCATCGCGGCGTTCTTGTTGCCGAGGATGAACTCCACCGCCCGGTACTGGTACGACTGAAAACCCGACGCATTGCCGAGCACGCCGCGGAACTCGGCGTACTCCCGCGGCGTCAGGGTGGCGAGCACCGACCACTGTTCAGTGAGCGTCCGCTGCACATGCTTCACCCGTGCAAGGCACTTCAACGCCGGACCCATCGCGTCTTCGTCGAGATAGCTGCGGGCGGCCTTCAGCTCGTGCAGAACCAACATCAGCCACAGCTCAGTGGTCTGGTGCTGCACGATGAACAGCAGCTCATCGTGGTGCTCCGGCCGGCTGCGCGGGTGCTGGGCGGACAGCAGCCGCGGCAGGTCAAGGTAGTTCGCGTAACTCATCGTCGAACCGAAGTCCGTCCGAACCGTGTCCTCCAGCTCACGGACCACGGCCCCTTCGGCCGGTCGGTTGGACTGCGTGGTCATCGCCGTACCCTAGCCAGACTCTGACACCCCATCGCGAACACCGATGAACAAGACCCCGGGGCAGGGCCCGCCGCGACTTCTCCGGAGGTCAGGATGGATCGAAGCATCCTCAGCCGTCCAGGCCCCGAGCCGGATCAGACTCTCCGGTACGGCGACGGGGCCGACCACGCCGTGGACGCGTGGCTGCCTGCTACAGGCGGCCGGCCGCTCGTCATCGTTATTCACGGCGGCTTCTGGCGAGCCGAGTACGACCGCACGCACACCCGACTCTTGTGCGCCGCGCTGCGGGACGGCGGCTGGCCAGTGGCAGCGATCGAGTACAGCCGGGTCGCGGGGCGTCCAGACGCCACTATCGACGACGTCCGAGAGGCTGCCGCGCGGATTCCCGGGCAGATGCCCGGCGCCGGGCTCGTGCTGCTCGGCCATTCCGCGGGAGGACATCTCGCGTTGTGGCTGGCGTCGACGTGCCCACCCGCCAACCTCGTCGGCACCCTCGCGCTGGCACCGGTCGCCGACCTGGTGGCAGCGCACTCGGCCGGGCTGAGCAACGGTGCGGTCGCGGAGTTCCTCGGCGGCCCGCCCAGCCGCCGGCCCGACCTGGATCCGATGCTGCTCGGGCAGCCAGCAGGCGCCGTCACGCTGATCCACGGAACCGACGACACCACCGTGCCGCCGGCCCTGAGCCGCTCATACCTAGACACTCACCCAAACGCGCGGCTGGTGGAGTTGCCCGGAACGGCGCACTTCGAACTCATAGACCCAGCCAGCCATGCCTGGCCCACCGTGCAGTCAGAGCTAGAGGGTCTCGGCAGTGCGCCTCAGCGATCCGGTGCCCGTTGCTGCTCTGAGGAGAGTTCATGACCTTCACGACCAGGCCGACGCTCGAGGGCACGTTCGGCATGGTGTCGTCGACACACTGGATCGCCTCGCAAGCGGCGATGGGTTGTCTCGAGCGAGGTGGCAATGCGTTCGACGCTGCGGCGACGGCGGGTTTCGTGCTGCACGTGGTGGAGCCGCACCTCAATGGACCAGGGGGTGAGGTGCCGGCCCTCGTCGCCACCGCCACCGAGCCCGCGCCGAAGGTGCTCGCCGGGCAGGGTCCGGCGCCTGCGGCCGCCACGACGGAGCACTTCACCTCTCTGGGCCTCGATCTGATCCCCGGAGCGGGGCCGCTCGCGGCGGCCGTCCCAGGCGCCGTCGACGCCTGGCTGCTCCTGCTGCGCGACCACGGCACACATTCGCTTGAGGACGTGCTCGAGCCGGCGATCGGCTATGCCGGCGGTGGGGTGCCGCTCGTGGACGGCGTCTGCTCGACGGTCGCGAGCGTCCAGCAGCTCTTCGAGGAGGACTGGACGACCTCCGCCGAGCTTTGGCTGCCAAACGGAAGCCCGCCGACGCCGGGCGCGCGCTTCGCCAACCCGGCTTACGCCCGCACGCTGACCCGCCTGGTCGAGGCGGCTCGAGCGGCCGGCGTCGACCGGCAGGAGCAGATCGAGGCCGCTCGCCGCGCCTGGTCCGCGGGCTTCGTGGCTGAGGCAATCGACGCGTTCTCGCGACGGGCGTTCCGCGATTCCAGCGGGCACGCGCACCCGGGCTTGATCACCGGCGCGGACATGGCCGCGTTCTCCGCCACGTGGGAGGAGCCTGCCACCGCCGACTGGCACGGCGGCTCGGTCGCCAAGGTAGGACCGTGGAGCCAGGGGCCCGCCATGCTGCAGGTGATGGCGATACTAGACGGTCTCGGCGATCCGGCGGCGCTCGATCCGTCGACGGCCCACGGGATCCACGCCATCGCGGAGGCGCTCAAGCTCGCCTTCGCCGACCGGGAGGCGTGGTACGGAGACGGGGCGAACGTCCCCCTCGCGCAGTTGCTCTCACCCGAGTACGCGGCGCACCGAGCCGAGCTGATCGGCGCGCGCCTCGCGCGAGGTGCGGCCGGGCCGGCCAGCAGGACGTGAGCCGCGGATTGCCGGGTACGTGCTGAGCAGTGTGCACTCCGCATCCGTGTCGGCCGATGGCACCGCCGGCGAGCCGACCGTGGCCGCGAACGGCGTGACGGCTGGGGATACGTGCCACGTCGATATCGTCGACCGATGGGTAAACATGATCTCCGCGACGCCGAGCGGGGGCTGGTTGCAGAGCTCGCCGGTGATTCCGGAGCTCGGGTTCCCGCTGGGCAGCCGCCTGCAGATGCTGTGGCTGCAAGAGGGCCTCGCCTCGTCATTGGCTCCGGGGCGACGCCCCCGCACGACGCTCACCCCGACGATGGTGCATCGCGACGGTCAGCCGGTGCTGGCCTGCGGCTCCCCGGGCGGCGATCAGCAGGAGCAGTGGCAGTTGATCTTCCTGCTCCGACACGTCGTGGCCGGCTTGTCGCTGCAGGAGGCGATCGACTCTCCGATGTGGCACACCACGAGCTTTCCGGGCTCGTTCTACCCCTGGGGAATGCAGCCGGCGGCCCTGGTCGTCGAGGACCGGATTGATCCCGCCACCGTCGCGGCCCTCGCCGACCGCGGCCACGACGTGCGACTGTCCCGGCCGTGGAGCCTCGGACGCATGTGCGCCGTCACCCGCGACCCGCCCACCGGTCTGATGCGGGCCGGCGCCAACCCCCGCGGCATGCAGGGGTACGCGTGTGGCCGGTAACCGGCACGGTCAGGTTGTCGCACCCTCGACATAACGTCTGAAGTTCGCCGGCAGACCGAATACCACCGAGTGCTTGCCGTGCGAAAGTCGAATGCCACGGTCATCCCAGGAGAGCGACCACGTGTGGAGGTCGATCAAGTGGCCCACGGTGCGCAGCAGTGCGTCCTTACGCAGATCAACAGACCAGTCCGGTTCGTCGCTGTCGAGAGCGACTTGTAACGCGAGCTTCTCACCGGTGAGCGCGCCCAACTCGGCGATTCGCGCATCCACCTGCAACGCAAGCGGCGCTAGGTACAGATCTGCGATGTCGTGCGGCAGTTCAGTCATGGCGGCACCTCCAGTTTGGCTGCTCCTACGCTGACGAACCGTGCACGAGGGGGGCGATCACTACCTTGTCGTCGCGCGCGTTATGTCGGCGGAGGCCCGTACCGGGCACCCGCTGATGTTCTACCGGGGTGGGTTCGGGTCCTTCCATGAGCGTCTCGATCCGCACGGCGGTGAATGACCGGTGTATGTCTCCGTGTCGGACGACGGATTGGCTCTCGGCGACGCCGAGGACACCAAGACCTTCAAGGTGATGGCCACTCTGTCCGTCGATGTCGATCAGGCGCTCCGTGCGGCTGGGTGGGGGAACGTGGTTGGCGAGGACGCGCTGATCTCGATCTCTGCTGTACGACGCGCCGCCTCGGGGCAGGTGTCGGAGGCCTGGTCCGACAGCTTCGAGGGAATGCTGGCGTATGCGCGCAGTAAGGGGTGGTTGAGCAAGGACGGCGCTGCGATCCAGGCGCACATCGAACGTGAAAGCTGAGTACGGCTGAGTGACGACGAGTACGCAGGGCCGCCACGAACACAGTGTCGGACCAAGGCGGCGGAATGCCCTTATCAAGCGGTTAGACTTTGGTCAAGGCGTGGGCTAACGCGCGCCGAGGTGTGCAGCCGAGAGGTCAATAATGTCGAACATGGTCAACGGCAGGGAAATCACCGAGTCTCCGTTTGCTCCCGTCCCTGTTCTGCGGCCACGCGAGCAGGTCGAGAAGCAGCTCCAGCACGCCATCCTGAGCGGCCAGCTCGCCGTCGGCTCCAAGCTGCCCAGCGAGGCCGCCCTGGCGGCTGAGTTCTCCGTCTCGCGGACGACTGTGCGTGAAGCGCTGCGCTCGCTCGCGACGAGCGGGCTCATCAGCAAGGTGCCGGGTTCGGGTGGCGGCAGCTTCGTCCGGAACGTCGACCACTGGTCCCTCGGTCGGGTCGTCCTGGAAGGCATGACGAACCTGCTCCAGCTCGGCACGATCGAGGCCGGCGAGGCGAGCGACGTTCGGTACATGCTCGAGGTACCGGCTGCGCGCCTGGCTGCCGAGAACCGTACGGAGGCCGACATCCGGGTTCTCGAGCGCATTCTTACGCAGCTGGCGTCCACCTCCCCTGAGGATCCCGATGTCGCTGCGATGGACACGCAGTTCCACACCACCGTCGCCCTGACATCGCGTAACCGAGTGCTCGCCTGCCTGATTTACGCGCTGCACACCGTCAGTGAGCCGGTCCGACACCTGAGCCTGACCGAAGAGGTGGGACGGGAAAGCCACCGGCAGCACCGACACCTGCTCGATGCGATCAAGGATCGCGACCCGGATGCGGCGGAGGCGGCGATGGTCAATCACGTCGCGTACCTCAAGCTGCACCCGAAGCGGAAGGCGAGCGGCAAGATGCACGCGCTCGCCGTGAAGACCGTGCCCGGTCCGATCGAGCTGGGCACCCCGAAGGCTGTCTGACCGCCTACCACC
>JBKOXO010000031.1:0-11603 GCA_046744105.1 Actinomycetota bacterium | reverse complement strand
GTGGCTGGCCGCGCCAGACGAACGTGGCAAGCGCGCCGCCGGGCAGCGTGTAGGCGAACGATTGGCTGCCTTCCCGAACCGCGAAGGTCTGCGGGTTGTCGTTCTCGTTGTGCGCGACGAGCACGGTGCTGCCGTCCGGGTTGCGGAACGCGACGTCCATGACCTGCCCGTTCCACCCGGTCGTGCCGAAGGAAGTGCTGGCGATACGCACCGCGCCGGGAGCGACGAACCGGGCCAGGTGACCGAGGGTGTAGTACTCGGCGTTATCGGTGACCGTGTCGCCCGGTCCGACAGTGACGATGCCGGTGCACGTGTCGCAGCCGCCCACGTGCGGGCCGCCGGACGGGTCGAGAGCGAGGTTCCAGTTGATCACAGTTTCGGCCCAGTTACGGGTGTTGCCGATGATCAGGTTGCGGGCGTGCCACTTGAGCGTGTCGGAGAACGTGTTCGCCGGGTCCGAAGATTGCGTGCCAGAGCACTCGGTGAAGTAGATCGCCTCGTCGGGGAACTGGTCGTGCAGTGCGGTCATCGCGCTCGGGTCGCCGGAGTAGCAGTGGTACGCGACGCCGTCCACCCAGCGGGCTGCCGCTGAGTTGAGCACGTTCTGCGGGTAACTGTTGATGTCCGCGGTCTCGTCCGGCGGCGTCGCCGCGATGTCGTTCGGGTGCTCGCTCCAGTTGTGGTCGTACGCCAGAATCCGGGTGTGCAGCCCAGCTGTACGAAGCATCGGGCCCAGCTGGTCGATGACCTGGTCTTCCTGCCACGACGGCAGGTCGGTGCCCGGGTACCCGGACGGCGACCGGTTCTGCGGTTCGTTCTGCACGGTGATCGTGTCGACCGGCACGCCGGCTGCCCGGTAGGCCTGGACGAACTTCAGCAGATACCGCGCGTACGAGCGGTAGATCCGCGGATCGTCGATCAGCCGGCCGCCGATCAGTGATCCGCTGGTCTTCATCCATGCGGGCGGGCTCCACGGGCTGGCCACTATCTGCAATCGCGGGTTCAGTGCCTCTGCCTGTCGCAGCAACGGCAGGATCTGGGCCCGGTCGTGGGCGATCGAGAAGTGCTGCTGCGCGTAGTCGGTCTGGCCGGCCGGCAGGTCGTCGTACGTGTACGCCGCGGTGGCGACGAAGTCCGACGCGCCGATGGGCTGGCGGAGGTAGTCGAGGCCGTCGCCGTGCACCGGGTCGAACAGCGAGCGCATCGTGGCGTCGCGTGCCGCGGGGGAGAGCCGGTACAAGACGGTGGCCGACGAGTCGGTGATCGCGCCGCCGAAGCCACGCATCTCCTGGAAGGTCAGCGTCGGGTCGACGACCACGGTTGGCGCTCCGGGTGTCGTCGTGCCGAACGTGACCGTGCCGCGATCGTGCATCTTCTCCGCGCCGTCCGGCGTCGTGACCCAGACGTGGGCGCTGATCGACGGGGCGGGGTCGGCTGCTGCCACGGGAGCCAGAGCGAGAACGAGGCTGGCGACGATACCCATGCGCATGGCGGTTACCTCCTACTCAGGCAACGTATCTGCGACCGGCGCAAAGCGGAAGGGCGGCCATGACCGCTGACGTAATCGACACACCGTGCCGATGCGGGTTGGGTGGTGTGCATGAGGCGATTCGATCGGACACTGCGGGTGGTCATGTGGCTGGACGCGGCACTGTCCGCCGCGCTCGCCGTTCTCGGGGCGGTAGCGAGCC
Source organism: Actinomycetota bacterium (assembly GCA_046744105.1). Lineage (GTDB taxonomy): Bacteria > Actinomycetota > Actinomycetes > Mycobacteriales > Jatrophihabitantaceae > DASXRA01. The sequence goes on along the minus strand of JBKOXO010000031.1, from coordinate 9,912 downwards.
CGATCGTCGCCGCGATCGGGCTCCCGCACGGTTTCGTCTTCGGGCTCGGCGTGGCGGTGATCGGCTGCGCGCTGCTGCTCGCGTCGTTCGGCGCGATCACGGCCGGGTTGCTTATGGTGCGGATGCGGGCTGGCCAGTACCAGATGCCCGCACGGCTGCGCCTGCCCCTGCCGGCTGGGATGCGCCCGCCGACATCCGGCTGAGCGCCGTTTCGAGGGTGGAGCGGGCCAGGTCGACGAACTCCGTCAGCCGTGGGTTGGCCCGCGGCTGCCGCAGCCAGATCAGCGCTGACCGCAGTGGCGGAAGATCAGCGATCGGTACGTAGCTGATGCCCGGTTCGCCGTAGTAGGTGGCGAATGACGGGACGGTCGGGTGCACGACCTTGCCGCGTGCCACCAGTGAGGCCAGCTCGTAAGGCCGCACGGGGCTGCGGTCGATGCGGCGGATGGGCCGGCCGGCTGGCGTTCGGGGCGGGATGAACGCCTGCATGATCGTCTTCGGAACGCCAGCACAGTCGGTCACCGGGTAGTCGGCGACCTCCTCGATCGACACCCGGTCGCGGCCGGCGAGCGGATGGTTGGCGGCGACCGCGAGCACTCTCGGCTCCACCGACAGGGTCGGCCCGACGGCGACGTCCGTCGCGTCGAGGGGCAGCCGGATCGCCAGCAGGTCGATGTCACCACGCCGCAGCCGACCGAGGGGGTCGCCGCCGTGCTCGATCTCGTGCACGTGAACGTCGCAGTGGTGCCGGCGCTCGAACGCGTCGATGATCTCGATCAGGTGTGCCCCGGCCGAGCACGGCTCGAACGTGCCTAGTCGAAGGCTCGAAAGCGGCTTGCGGCTGTCCTGGAGCACGACGGCAAGCTGCTCGTACGCGGCGCCGGCCTCGTCCCGAAAGCGCTCTCCGAACGGGGTGAGCGAGACCCGGCGGCTGGTGCGGTACAGCAGCTGGCCGCCGAGCTTGTGCTCCAGCTGCCGCAGGCTCTGGCTGACCCGCGATGGCGTAAGACCCAGCCGCTCGGCGGTGCGGGCGAAGTGCAGCTCCTCCGCGAGCGCCAAGAACACACGGATCTCTCGCAGCTCGATGGTTTCCCACATCAGGTAGTGAGGCTACGTCCTGCGTTCCGAAATCGGTCGTTGATTACCTGATGCGTGGCAGCGCACGCTCTGTCGGAGATTCGGCAGAAGGAGATCAGGTGCGGCGGGCCGATCGGTGCTGCGCTGACCGCGCGAGCGGGGGGCACCCGGTCGTGCTGGCCGGGCTGGTTATCGTCGCGCTGGCGTGTCATGGCGTCTGCGTAGTGGCGGCCGGCAAGGCCGCGGCTACCGTTCTGAGCGAAGCGGGGGAGTTGCGATGATCCTGGTCGCGGGTGCCACGGGCAACGTGGGCTCGGAATTGGTCCGCGTGCTTGCGGAGGCCGGCGAGTCCGTGCGGGCGCTGAGCCGCCAGCCGAACTCCGCCACGTTGCCCGCTGGTGCGACGGCCGTCGGCGGCGACCTGAATGATCCGGACAGCCTCGCGGACGCGCTGCACGGGACGCGCGCGATGTTCGTGCTCTCCGGGTACCGCGACATGCCCAGCCTGCTGCGGCGGGCCGGCGACGCCGGGGTGCGGCGGGTCGTGCTGCTGTCGGGCAGCTCGGCCGGCGCCCGCGATCTGGACAACGCGATCTCCCGGTACATGGTCGCGTCGGAGGAGGCCGTACGTGCGAGCGCCCTGGCCTGGACGATCCTGCGACCGGTCAGCTTCATGTCGAACACACTGCAATGGGCCGACCAGCTGCGCAGCGGCGACGTGGTGCGGGCGCCGTTCGCCGACGTGCCCGTGGCCGCGATCGACCCGTACGACATCGCTGCCGTGGCCGGTGAGGCGCTGATCTCCGGGGGCCACGACGGACGTGTCTACGCGCTGACCGGTCCGCAGTCGCTGCGGCCCGCCGACCGCGTCCAGGTGCTGGGCGGTGTCCTCGGTCGCGAGCTGCGGTTCATCGGCCAGACGGACGCCGAGGCGCGCACCGAGATGAGCGCCGCTATGCCGGGCGAGTACGTCGACGCGTTCTTTCGCTTCTTCGCCGACGGAATGCTCGACGAGTCGACCGTGCTGCCGACCGTCGCCGAGGTCATCGGGCGGACGCCAGGGACGTTCCAGCAATGGGCGGCCGCACACGCCGTCGCGTTCAGGTGAGGACGGGCTGTTCGGCCGTCGTGGCGGAGACCAGCTGGTTGCCGAGCTGCGTGCGGACGTAGAGCACCGAACGTCCGGCGCGCCGCCGGGTGACCAGCCCGGCGTCGCGCAGCACCGCGAGATGGCCGCCCACCGATCCCAGCCCGTAGCCGGTGAGTGCGACGAGCTGGCTCGTACTGCGCGGTGTGTCCAGTTCGGTCAGGACGATCGCGCGTGCCGCCCCGAGCAGCCGGGCGAGTGCCTCGGGCGACCGCGGACGGCTGTCCGTCAGTGTGCCGGCGCAGGGGTAGATCACCGCGTGCCGATTCGCCTCGTCCCAGGTGACCCAGCCGTACGGCGACGTGTTCGGGACGAAGCTGAGCCGCGCACCGGTGAGGTCGCGCGGCGGGTAGTCATAGGCGTTGATCCGTAACTGATTGCCGCCGAGCCATCTCATACCCGGGCGCATGCCGGCCAGCGCGGCGCTCCAGCCGCCTGCCGTGAGCTGGCTGGTGCGGGCCACGATGTCGGCCGCCAACAGCTCGCGACGACGTGGCCAATCGGCGCGCACGGTCTGCGTCCACACCCACTCGAGAAGGGCCGCGGTGTGCGCCCCTAAATCGTTGCGGCGCAACCGGCGCGGCACCGGTCCTCCGAAGCCCTCCTGGAGCACGCTGCGAGTGAACGCCGGCCTCGCCGCGCGGACGCGGCGCAGCGTGTCATGGAACGTCCGATCGCCGGCATCGGGCGGCGGCGTCACGAAATCGGCGATCCAGCGCGGACGGAACAGCCCGTCGAGCAGCGCGGGTAGCAGCGGATCGTCGGCGATTACCCGCTGGAACGCCGGTCGGTGCGTGCGGTACCAGTCCGCATGGTCCAGGCGGGGACGGCCCCGCCTCAGGACCTGCAGCGCGCCGACCGTTTCGAGCAGGGGCGACACGACGAAGCGGCTCTCCGCCAGCTCATCCGCACCGATCCGCCAGACTCCCATGTTTCGCCTCCACACGAAACTTTAGGGGCTGCGCCATCTGTCGCGACAGCCTGCTGACATGCGTACTTACCGTGAGCTGTTCGGCGTGGCCGAGTTCGGTGCACTGTTCTCGTCGGTGTCGCTGCGTTACGCCGGCGCGACGATGGAAGGCATAGCGCTCGGCACGCTGGTCTATCAGCGGACCGGATCTGCGCTGCTGTCAGCGTTGTCCATGTTCGGCCCGTCCGCCGCGCAGGTGCTCGGCGCCGTGACCCTGCTGTCGTTCGCGGACCGGGTGCGGCCACGCGCCTCCCTGGCCGGTATGGGGTGGGCGTTCGCGGCCACAACGGCGGTGCTCGCGATACCGGGCCTGCCGGTCGGTGCGCTCCTGGCGATCGTGTTCGTCAGCGGTCTGGTGAGCGCCTTCGGGGGCGGAGTGCAGTGGGGGCTGCTCAACGAGATCGTCCCGAGTGATGGCTACGTGCTCGCCCGCTCGCTGTACACCATGGCGAACGGCGTCATGCAGATGGCCGGATTCGGGCTGGGCGGCGTGCTCGTCGCGGCCACCTCGGCGCGGACGACGCTGGTGATCGCAGCCGTGCTGCACGCCGGGTCCGCGATGCTCGTCCGGCTGGGGCTGCATGAGCACGCCCCGCGGGTATCAGGGCGAGCCTCGGTGCGCGCGACGTGGCGGGACAACCGGCTGCTCTGGGCCGAGCCGCGGCGGCGGTGCATCTACCTCGCCATGTGGGTGCCGAACGGATTGATCGTCGGCTGCGAGGCGCTGTTCATCCCCTACTCGACGCGCTGGTCCGGTCTGCTGCTGTCGTCCAGCGCGTTAGGCATGCTCAGCGGAGACCTGCTCGTCGGCCGCTTCCTGACGCCGGGTCGCCGTCGGCGGCTGATCGAGCCACTGCGGCTACTGCTCGCCGCGCCATATCTGCTGTTCGGGCTCGCACTGCCGATCGGGCTGGCCGCCGCGCTGGTTGTTATGGCGAGCGTCGGGTATGCCTCGACGCTGCTGCTCCAGGAGCAATTGCTCGCTGTGACACCGGACGAACTGAGCGGGCACGCGCTGGGCCTGCACAGCTCCGGGATGCTCACCATGCAGGCTGTAGGCGCCCTGCTGGCCGGCGCGCTGGCCGGTCAGCTGTCGGCCGGCGCGACAATGACATGCCTTGCGGTCGCCTCGATGGTCGTTACGCTAGCGCTCACTCCCGGCTTGCGCGCACCGTGTCTCGTGCTGCAGCGCAAGACTGACGCGGACGTTCCATCACGGAAGGAGCGTGTCCAATGACCTTTCACACCGAGCCCGGCGCGCGGGGGCGGCGCAGGATGCGGGTCGGGCCGGTCGGGCGTTGGGTCATGCACCGCACCACCAACCAGGCGCGCCGCAGGGGCGGCCGGCAGATAGGCATGAACGTCTTGGTATTGCATACCGTCGGCCGCAAGAGCGGCCAGAGGCGCGCCAGAACGGTGAGCTGGTTCGCCGACGGTGACGACGCCTGGCTCATCGTCGCCGTCGCCGGTCGTTCGGGGCGTAACCCCGACTGGTACTACAACCTCGGCGTGAACCCCGATCAGGCATCGATCGACCTGCCCCACCGAGGCACGATCCGCGTGCACGCGGAGCGACTCGAGGGTGACAGACGCGCTGAAGCGTGGCAGCGGATCACCAGCGAACAGCCGCGCTACATCCGGTACCAGGCCAAGTCCGACCGCCAGCTCCCGATCATCAGGCTCAGCGCAGTCTGACGACCTGGCGGAGGCTCGGCGAGCATCGGATTGAATCCTGCGCCGGGCGGGTATCGCTGGGACAGGACCCGACGTACGGCTATGCCCCGAGCAGCAGCCGCGGTCCGGGCAGCAGGAAGGGGAGCGTCATGACACAAAGCGGCCAGCCGGTCGTGGCGTACCCGCCGTCTCCCGGCGAGGCGGACGGGTTGTCGACCGCGCAGCTGGTGTCGCGCCTTGCCGAGGAACTGTCCCGACTGGCACGCGACGAGTTCAAGCTTGCCCGCATGCAGTTGCAGCGCAGCGGGAAGCGCGCCGGGCTTGGCGCCGGAACCCTTGGCGCGGCCGGGATGCTGGCCGCGTACGGCGGTGCGTGCCTGATCGCCGCGGCCGTCGTGGCGCTGGCCGTCGTGATGCCCGCATGGACTGCGGCGCTCGTGGTCGGGGTGGCACTTCTCGTGGGAGCGGGGATCGCCGGCCTGGTCGGCCGTAAGGCGTTGCGCGGGGCGATCCCAGGCACTGTGCCGAAGGAGACGATGGAAAACGTGCGTGCCGACGTCCAGACCCTGCTCGACCACGCCCGGCGATGAGTGACGCCGGGCCGGTCATGAGCACGTCGGGCGAGACGCCGCGCGAGGTGCCGGTGGACCCTGCCGACCTGGTACGCGCCGAGATCGTCACGACCCGCAGCGAGCTCGGCGAGACCGTGGAGCGCCTCGCTGCGAAGCTCGACGTCCGGGCGCATGCAAAGCGGCGACTCGACGAGGCTTCCGGCGCGGCCCGGCGGTACCGGGCGCAGATCGCTGCTGCCGTGGTGACCACGCTCGTTGCCGCCGTGGCGATGCAGCTGCGTAGCCGCCGACGCGCACGGCGGCACACCTAGCCGCCGCGCCGTTTCGGCGGCCCGCCGTCGCGGGTAGCAGCCTGCCAAGCATCCATGTGGAGTCGCTCGGCGATGCGGTGCGGGCCGTCGAATGGCACCTATGCAAGGTCTTCACCAAGCTCGGCATCAGTTCGCGCAAACAACTACGCGACTCCGCCTGACCGTCGCGCCTGCCTGATCACCCAAGGTGCGGCTGCGTCAGCCACGGGCGGGCGGCGGGCGGGACTTCGACGGTGATCGTGGCTCGTTTCGTGTCGGCGTCGGGACCGTTTCGGCTGGCCCAGTCGCGAGCGCTGCGCATCCACGCGGGTATCCCGGTCGGGAGGTCGTCGGGCGGAATCGGGGGCATGTCGGCGTCGGTGAACGTCGTGCCGTACGGCGTGCCGGGCGCCGGCTCGTCCGGATGTGTGATCGCCGCTATGAGGGCGGGCAGGGCCTCGTTCCAGTCAGCGAGCAGCCGCTTGGTCGCATCCGCGAGCGTGACCTGCCCGGCGGCCGACGCTGATTCGGGGTACGTGGGATGCAGGACTGCCGCGTGATGCCCGGCGAACTCGGCGCCGGAGGCGAGCCACCGGCGGTATGCCGTGGTGGCGAGCGTGCCGAGGGTGATGATCGCGGCGATGTCGTTGTGACTGACGATCGTGTCGAGCCAGCTGTTCCGGTAGGTGGCGATCGCGTCATCCTTGATGTGCGCGTTGCCGCTACCTTGCCCGTACACGCTGTAGAGGAACGTGTTGACCATGACGTAGCTTCGGGTCAGGCCGAGCCGGGCGAGCAGGCCCTGGGTCCGCTGGCCGGCGACGCCGACGAGGATCCGGCGAGTCACGGTCTCCGCGACGGCTGGATCCTGTCCCAGGACGAGCAGCTTCGCTGTCCCGTCGAGGCGCCCACGGTGGAAGATCGGCCCCCACTCGACGCGGAATGCGGGCGCCGGATAGATCGCCGCGCCCGGATACGAGGCGACCAGCGCGTCGTACGGCGGCGGATAGCCGGGGCAGAACGGCACTGCGTTCAAGGGCGGTCCTCTCAGTCCGAGCCGAGCACAGCTAGGCCGTCCCGAACGTCGCCGGGCAAATTGGCCTCGGTGCCGAGCGCCTGGTAGTAGGCGGGGTCGTCCACCGTGGTCAGTGGATCGAGGGTGAGTGCGGGCAGCGGTGCAGCGCTGGTGGCGGTCGCCGGTGCGCGCATGTCGGGCCCGGTCAACCTGCCGCGCAACGGAAGGTGCGGGCTGGACGACATGTGGTTGTCGATCACACCGGCGACGGCGAGCAGCGGGTGATCGCTGCTCGGCAGGACCCTCTCGACGTGCCGGGCGGCAACCGCGTCCGGCAGCGCGGCGAGCGCGTGTTCGAGCCGCTCGATAGCCTCGGTTACCGACAGCGCCTCGACTGCCGGGTCCGCGCCGGGCTGGACGAGATTGATCACCCGTGAATGCCCCCCGACGTCGATCTGCTCGCCGCCGTCCACTCCGAGCCGGGACATCAACGCGTTCGTTCCGCAGCGCGGCACGCCGTTGATCACGACCAGGGTGATCGCCGCCTCAGTCGCATCCACCAGGGCGTCATATGGGTCGCCGGTCATTCCGTCGACGACGATCAGATCAGCGCGCTTGCCGGTTTCGAGGCTGCCGATGTGTGCTTCCCAGCCGAGCATACGGGCCGGCGTCGTCGTCGCCATCTCGACGAGGTCGCGCGCAGCCACGTCGGCGCCCGCCGCGGGTGCCGCGAGTCGAGCCACCTTCAATTCGCCAAGCAGGTTCTTGCTTCCCGACGGCGCCCAGTCCGAGCCGAGGGCGATCGGCACTCCCGCTGCCCGGGCGGCACCCAGGTCCGCGGTCTTTCCGTACAACAGCAGATTCGACAGCGGCGACCACACCATCGAGCCGCCGTGCGAGGCGAAGACGTCGAAGTCGTCGCGATCGAGTGCCACACAGTGGATGCCGATCAGGTTCGGCGTAACGGCCCAGGTCCCGGATGACAACTGCAGCGCCTGAAAGTGATCGCGCGACCGGCTGTCCGTGCCTTCTGCGAGGTGCAGAATCAGCTTCTGCCGGCCGGAGATGCGGGCGAGGAAGTGCTCTGCATCAGTGGCATCGACGTCCGCGATGTGGGTCGCGGCGGGTGGCAGCTGCGGGTCGCCGGTCGATTCGACGTTACGGACGAGACCCCGAAAGTGTGTGACGATTCCGGGATCGGATGCCAGCGCGACACCCTGGCTGGTCGTGGTACCGCCGAGCAGGCAGCGGACCTCGACGTAGCGCACCACCGCCGGAACCACGTCCACGTCTCGGCCCAGCACGCCCATCGGGCCTGATATCAGCCGGTGGTAATCGGCGGTGGACGGCCCGCTCCACTGGTCGCGGTTGCGAAACAATCGCGGCACCGACCACAGCGAGAGCACGTCGTAGGGCAGGTGATTGTGCAATTCGACTAGCCCTGGAAATATGGTGCCTCCGGTCGATATTCGCGGCACGTTCTCATAACCGGGTGGTACCGGCGCACCGGCCGGCAATACGTCGGTAATCGATCCATTGCGCGCGTAGATAACACCGTCGTCGAGGACGGTGTGCCCATCATCCATGGTTGCGACCCGCCCACTCAGCGCGAGTGGCGCACTATTGCCCGGATCTACAGGAGAAGCCATCATTGACGCCCCTCGGCGCTTTTCGGACCGGCCCCCCGCCGGCCCGCGAACGGCAGACATTACCCGTCCGTGTGTACCTACCCAATGGCCCGCAAGGCAATTCGACTGCCCTTTCGGATAGACGTGTCGGCGTATCACGGCGATCCGCGACTTTTCGGAAATCCCTTTAGGGCAAGGCATCTTGTATCAGGGGAGCTATGAGGGTATTCCTCCTCGGCGAACCGGTACGTATTCCGAGCCGGAAACCGGCCAAGGGGGAAGCCGTGGATACTGCGGATCTGGTCCTGGAGGGTGGAGGCGTCAAGGGCGCCGGGTTGGCGGGCGCAGTGACTGCGCTCAGCAATCAGCACCGATTTCATCGCGTGGCGGGTACCTCGGCAGGGGCGATCGTCGCGTCCTTCGTGGCCGCCGGGCTGACCGGCGAGCTCGAGTCGATCATGGTCAGCACCAACTTCGCGACGTTCGAGGACCAGGGGGGCGGATTCCTGCGCCACCTCGGCCGCGTCGGCCAGGGCGAGCAGATCCTGTTCCACGAGGGCATCTACAAGGGCGAGATATTGCACACGTGGATCGCCTCGACGCTCGCGAAGGCCGGCGTGCGCACGTGGGGCGACCTGCGTGCCGACGGCGCCGACCAGAACACCCCTGTCGAACAGCGGTATCGGCTGGTCGTCATCGTGTCGGACATCTCGCGCGGACGCATGCTGCGCCTGCCCTGGGACTACGTCACGCTTCTCGGCAAGGACCCGGACACGATGCCCGTCGCCGACGCGGTGCGCGCGTCCGCGTCGATCCCGTTCTTCTTCCGGCCATGGCATCTTCCGGTGCGCAAAGACCTCGCCGACGGGCACGACAAGCTCGTCCTAACCGACGGCGGCATGCTCTCCAACTTCCCGATCGAGCTCTTTGACGAGGACACCGACCACGCCACCATCGGGGTGAAGCTCTCCGCACGCCTGACGTTGCAGCAGCGCGGCTGGAACACCAGCGACGACGTGCTGTCGCTGGGCAAGGCGCTCATCTCCACGATGTGCAGTGCACACGACCAGCTGTACGTGGACAAGGAATCGGTCAGCACGCGAACGGTATTCGTCGACACGTCCGGCGTCAGCTCCACCGACTTCAAGCTGAGCGAAGCCACAAAGCAGGAGCTGTACCACAAGGGCGCGGTTGCGGCTGACGAGTTCCTCGGCACGTGGAGTTTCGACGCGTGGAAGAAGCAGTACGGCAAGCAGACGGGGTACCAGCCGTAGGGTCGCTGCCCGCCTGCCCCGCGTGGCGCTCGAGTGGGCCGGCGGGATGTCAGAGCGCGAGCGTCATGTAGACGCTGTTCGGGTCGTTCGTGTAGGAACCGAACGGCGCGCACCGGACGAAGCCTGCTTTGCCGTAGAGGGCTCGTGCGGGTGCGAAGAAGTCCATGCTGCCCGTCTCTAGGGAGACTCGGCGCACATCCCGGCACCGGGCATCGGCGAGCAGATGATCGAGCAAGCGCGAGGCGATGCCTCTGCCGCGGCGCGC
>JBKOXO010000043.1:0-13379 GCA_046744105.1 Actinomycetota bacterium | reverse complement strand
CACTGGTGCCTGGTCGTCGGCAGCGTCAGATGTGTATAAGAGACAGTCGGGAGGTTGTTGTTGAGCGCCGTCTCGCGACTGCACTGTGCGTCAACGCACTGCCAGCCAAAGGCCTCCAAGGTGAGCGGAACCGCCTGCGAGACCGTGGGCCAGTTGTCCCACTTCAGGACGAGTTGCGCGTCCTGATGAGGCGCGACGAAGACACCGTCCCCCTCGTTGCAGATCGTGTTGTCGCATCGCGTGCCGTTCAGGTCGACCAAGCCGTCGGCATCGGCGTCCTGAAGGGTGCCGCTCCAGTGGTCCTCGGCGTTGTTGCCGGCGGATTGGATCCAGAGGATGCCCGCTTGCCGCGCCTTTTGCACGGTCGCTGCCGCGCTGTCCGACCCCCCCGTGCCGTCACCGCGGCTGTCGCCGGGAAAGCCGAGTGAACTGTTGACGATCTTGATGTCGCCCGCGTCCGCGATGTGCTGCTCGGCCGCTGCGAAGCCTGTCGTGTTGGTGATGCAGTACAGATACAGCTGGGCTGCGGGTGCCATCTGGTGCACGATCTCGGCAACCCCCGTGCCGTGGTCGGTTGGCGGGATGCCGTCAGGATGGCCGCCGCAGTCGTCCTTGACGGTCGTGTTGGCAGGTAGCCTGCCGGCGTTCTTCTCAGCTGTGAGGTTCTTGAAGCCGACATCGACGATGCCGACCTTGACGTTTTGACCGGTCTTCCCCGCCGACTGCCACACGTTCGCGTTGGACGCCGCCACGCCCTCGGAGGTCACGTCCGGATAGGCACGGACCGGCTGGTCGACCGACCTGACGCCGGGTGTGCCGGCGAGGGTCGCAAGAGCGCTCTGCGGCACCACGGCGCTCATCGCGTCGCCGACCGACGCGAGGGAGCGGCCGCCGACCTTGGCGACCGCACCCGCCAGGGCGCGGGCATCGCCGCGCAGCGTGACCTCAATCGTGCCGTCACCGCTGGGAGGCGCCGTCTGCAGCCGCGGGTCGAGGTGAGGAATCCGTGCCGGCGCAGTGGTGCGCGCGGGACGCGGCGGCTTTCCGTGGCTCGGTACGTGGCTACCCGGCCAGCTCCTGTGCGTCCCGAAGTGCAGCTTCGCGGCGCCGGGCGTTGGAGCAGCGGTGGAAGGTGCGGCGCTCGTAGGCGCGGATGCGACGAAGGTTGCAATGACCAGGCCGCCGACGGCAAGCAGGGACACGCTTCGGAACGACATGGGCTCCCCCCGATCGCTGGCCGGCCATCCGAGCACAGCGGTCCGTAGAATACAGGATCCACGTGAATAGCGAACCTCAGCCTGTTGGCCAGGACTCAGCCAGAATGCGACGCGTGTCCGACAGCAACTGGGGCAGCACGCGGGTGTGCGCGACGATCGGAATGAAGTTCGTGTCGCCGCCCCAACGCGGAACCACGTGCTGGTGCAGGTGCGCGGCAATGCCGGCCCCGGCCACCGCGCCCTGGTTCATGCCGATGTTGTACCCGTGCGGCCCGGCGGCCGCGTGCATGGCCCGCATGGCGTTCTGAGTGAAGGCGCTGAGCTCGCCGACCTCGTCCGAGGTCAGGTCCGGATAATCAGCGACGTGCCGGTACGGCACCGTCATCAGATGCCCCGCGTTGTACGGGTACAGGTTCAGCACCGCATAGACGAGCTGGCCGCGAGCGACGATCAGCGCGTCCTCGTCGGAGAGTTTGGGTGCGCGGCAGAACGGGCACTCGTGGCCGGCCTCGCCGTCCGGCGGCTTGCCCTCGCCCTTAATGTAGGCGAGCCGGTGCGGCGTCCAGAGCCGGCCGAACGCGTCGGGCTCACCGGCGAAATCGCCGGCCGGCTCTTCGGTCATCCGAACTGCGCTGCGTTGGGCGACTCGTTGACGCGGCGCGCCACGTAATCCGCGATCTCGGCCACAGCCTGCTCGGCCGGGATGCCGTTGCGCTGCGTGCCGTCCCGGTACCGGAAGGACACGGCGCCGGACTCCGCGTCGCGTGCTCCGGCGATCAGCATGAACGGGACCTTCTGCGTCTGTGCGTTACGGATCTTCTTCTGCATCCGGTCGTCGGAGTCGTCCAGCTCGACGCGAATCCCCTTCTCCCGCAGGCGATCGGCGACCTGGCGCAGATACGGCACTTGCTCATCGGTCACCGGGATGCCGGCGACCTGCACCGGAGCGAGCCACGCTGGGAACGCCCCCGCGTAGTGCTCGACCAGGATGCCCAGGAAGCGCTCGATCGAACCGAACAGCGCCCGGTGGATCATGTACGGACGCGCCCGGCTGCCGTCGGCCGCCGTGTACTCCATCTCGAACCGGTCGGGCAGCTGGAAGTCGACCTGCAGAGTCGAGAGCTGCCACTGCCGCCCGATCGCGTCCTTGACGTGGACGTCGATCTTCGGGGCGTAGAACGTGCCCTCGCCCTCCCCGATGCGGTACTCGAGCCCGGCGCGCTGCAGCGCTTCCTCCAACGCCGCCTCGGCGCGGTTCCAGTCCTCGAGCGAGCCGACGTACTTGTCCGGCCTGGTCGACAGCTCCGCGCTGAACTCGGTCAGCCCGTAGTCGCGCAGCAGCCCGATCACGAACTCCAGCAGGCTGGCCAGCTCGTCCTGCAACTGCTCTGGGGTGCAGAAGATGTGCGAGTCGTCCTGGGTGAATCCCCGCGCCCGGGTCAGTCCGTGCACAACGCCCGACTTCTCGTACCGGTACACCGTGCCGAACTCGAACAGGCGCAACGGCAGCTCCCGGTACGAACGCCCCCGCGCCTTGTAGACCATGATGTGCATCGGGCAGTTCATCGGTTTGGGGTAGTAGTCCTGGCCCTGCCGCCTGATGCCGCCGTCGGCGTCGCGTTCCTCGTCGAGATGCATCGGCGGGTACATGCCCTCGGCGTACCAGCTCAGGTGGCCGGAGATCTCGAACAGCCGCGACTTGGTGATGTGCGGCGTGTAGACGAACTCGTAGCCGGCCTGCTCGTGCCGGTGCCGCGAGTAGTCCTCCATGGTCTTGCGCAGCACGCCGCCCTTGGGGTGGAACACCGCAAGGCCCGGCCCGATCTCCTCGGGGAAGCTGAACAGGTCGAGCTCGGCGCCGAGCTTGCGGTGGTCGCGCTTGGCGGCTTCCTTCAGGCGGTTCAGATAGGCCTTGAGGTCGTCACGGGAGGCCCACGCGGTGCCATAGATGCGTTGCAGCTGCGGGTTCTTTGCGCTGCCCCGCCAGTATGCGGCGGCGGAGCGCATCAGCTTGAACGCGGGGATGCGCCGGGTGCTTGGCAGGTGCGGGCCGCGGCACAGGTCCGTCCAGACGAGGTGCCCGGACGACCGGTCCAGGTTGTCGTACATCGTGAGCCCGCCGGCACCCACCTCGACGGACTCCTCGCCGGACGCGCCGCCTTTCAGGTCGATGAGCTCGAGCTTGAACCGTTCTGCGGCGAGCTCGATGCGCGCGTCGGTGTCGGTGACCGGACGCCGGGAGAACCGCTGCCCCGCCTTGATGATCTCGCCCATCTTCTGCTCGATGGCGGCGAGATCGTCGGGGGTGAACGGGCGCGACGGCAGGAAGTCGTAGTAGAAGCCGTCCGCGATGGGCGGTCCGATGCCGAGCAGGGTGCCGGGGAACAGGTCCTGCACCGCCTGCGCCATCACGTGTGCGGTCGAGTGGCGTAGCACGGCGAGCCCGTCTGGGGAATCGGCCCGTACCGCCTCGACCTCGGCGTCGTCGTCCGGTGCCCAGGCCAAGTCACGCAGCGCGCCCGAGCGGGTCTCCCGCACGACAACAGCACCGTCTGCGCCCGCGAGTGGAATCCCGGCGGCGCGCAGCGCGTCCTCCGCCGTCGTGCCCGCCGAGACCTTGACGACCTGGGCGGACGCGAGGCGGGGCGCGTTGGTGGACACGGACACTCCTCGGGCGGTTACGGAGCGGACCTGTCGCATGCTAGTGCCGCGCCGTCAGGCCCCCGAGCGCATATCCCCGGCCGGCCCGGTCTGGTAGACGCGCACCAGCGCCGCGCCGACCTCGGCCATGCGCCGGCGCAGCTCGAGCGGAGCGAGCACCTCGACGTCGGCGCCCAGCCGCAGCAGCTCGCTCATGGCGTGCTCGATCGTCTCGATCGGGATGCGGGTGCGCACCCAGCCGTCGGCGTCCGGCTCTCCATGTCGCTCAGCGGCCGCGCCGACCGCCTGGTCCATCAGGTGCGCCAGCCGCTCGGCGCCGTGCGGGGACAGTCGCACCTCGGCGATCGCCCGATGCCGGCGCACGTCGAAGTCGGCGAGGTAGCCGCACCAGTACGCCCCGAGGTCGAAGCCGTCGGGCCGCTCGAAGCGCGTGGCGAGCGGCTCCACGTCGAGGATCTGCGCCACCCGATACGTGCGCAGGTGCTCGGTGCAGCGGGCGACGAGATACCACCGCCCTGCCTTGAGGACCAGCCCGAGCGGATCGACGATCCGGGTGACGTCGGTCGGCGCCCGCCAGCGCCTATACGCCATGCGCAGCGAGCGCTGCTGCCAGACCGCCTCGGCGACCACCGCCAGGTGCGGCAGCGGCTCGGCGTCGTGATACCAGCCCGGCGCGTCCAGGTGAAAGCGCTCGCGGACGAGCCGAGCGCGCTCGCGCAGCTCGACCGGCAGTGCGGCAAGCAGCTTGCGCTGCGCGCCGGCCAGCGCCGGACCCAGCCCTAGGTCGGCGGCCGGGCCGGGCAACCCGCCGAGCAGCAGCACCTCGGCCTCATCGCTGGTCAGGCCGGTCAGCCGGGTGCGGTACCCGGAAAGCAGCCGGTAGCCGCCGTCACGGCCGGCGTCGCCGTACAACGGCACACCCGCGGCCGCGAGCGCCCCGACGTCCCGGTAGATCGTGCGCACCGACACCTCGAGCTCGCCGGCCAACTCGGCAGCAGTCAGTCGGCCACGAGCCTGGAGCAGCATCAGCAACGAGACGAGCCGGCTTGCACGCATATCGCCAAGTCTTCGTAACCCACTGACAACGGATGTCAGGGAGAGCGCCCTACCGTCGCGGCCATGGCACACGACTTCGACTTCTATCAGGGCACCTGGAACGTTACGAACCGGCGACTGCTGAAGCCGCTGTCCGGCAGTGACGAGTGGGACGAGTTCCCGGCGGTCTCGATCGCCCGGCCGATCTTCGGCGGCGCGGGCAACATGGACGAGATCGAATTCCCGACGCGCGGCTGGTCCGGGATGACCGTGCGCCTGTTCAACCCCCAGACGCAGGCGTGGTCGCTGCATTGGATCAGCAGCCGCCGCGATGTGATCGACCCGCCGGTCGTGGGCCACTTCGTCGACGGCCGCGGCGAGTTCTACGGCGACGACGTGTACGACGACAAGCCGATCCGCGTCCGCTACATCTGGTCAGGCATCACGCCGACCACGGCTCACTGGGAGCAGGCGTTCTCGACGGACGGCGGGCAGACC
The DNA here is from genome assembly GCA_046744105.1 of Actinomycetota bacterium. GTDB lineage: Bacteria > Actinomycetota > Actinomycetes > Mycobacteriales > Jatrophihabitantaceae > DASXRA01. Next base: position 7,968 of record JBKOXO010000043.1, on the reverse strand, counting down.
TGGGAGACGAACTGGCACATGGACTCGACCCGGGTGGACTGATCAGCGGCTGGCTCGGCGCCGCCTGCCCGCTCGTGCCGCGAACTCGTCCAGCGCGACCAGTACCTCGCGGGCCTGCCACATCCGGTCCCGGCGCCGACCGCTGAACTCCGAGATGACACCTGCCTCGGCCAGCTGCCGGATGGCTCGGTGCGCGTTCGCCGAAGTCACCTCGAGCACGCGCTGGACGAGTTCCGCGTCGACCACCGGCTGGCGCAGCATCAGATCGGCAAGCGCCCAGGCCGAGGCGTCGTGGCGTGCCTTGATCGCGTCGTTCCAGCGTTGCCGGACCCGTCGCAGCTCGGCGACCAGCTGCCGGCCATTGGCGATAGCGGCAAAGGATGCCTCGGCGATCAGCGCCACGATCCGGGCCGCGTCGCCGCGGCGGTAGGCCATCAGTGCCGCGAAGTATGCATCGGTGTCGGTCAGCAGGCCGGCCGACACGGGCACGGTGACGTTCCGAGTCAGCCCCCGGGCCCGCAACATCGAGTGCACCAGCGCCCGCCCGGTCCGCCCGTTGCCGTCGACGAACGGGTGGATGGTCTCGAACTGAGCGTGCGCGAGCGCGGCGTGTGCGAGCACTGGCAGGTCGTCGCGGCGCACGAACGACATCAGGTCGTCCATAGCGTCCGGTACTCGCTCGTGGTGTGGCGGCACGAACGTGGCGCCGTGCGGGCCGAAGTCTCCGCCGCCGACCCATACCTGCTCGGCGCGCCAGCTGCCCGCGTCGTCCGGGTGGCTGCGCTCCAGCAGCGCGGCGTGCATCGCCAGCACGGCGTGCTCGTCGAGCCGGTCAGCGAGGTCGATCGCGGCCTGCATCGCACGGACATTCGCCACGATCTCCGACGCGTTGTGCCGGTCGTCGTTGCCCAGCTCAGCGAGTGCGATCGCCCTCGCCCCGGACGTCAGGTTCTCGATCTTGGACGACGACGCCGACTCGGACCGGAGCAAGATCGCGGCGAAGGGCGCAATCTCGGCGCCCATCTCGGTGTCGAACCGGGCGATCTCGGTGGACGCCTCGTCAGCGACGGCGATAGCCGCCGTCGGCAGGATCACGTCCAGCTCGGCAATCGCGGGCGGCACCGCGGCGTGGTACGGGCCGGCGTGCCGACGGCGCAGGGTGCGTGAGCCCATGCCGGTAGGCAGCGCCGATACCCACTCGCGCTCCTCCCATGCGAGTGCCGGCCACCCCACCTCCGGGGCAGCGAGGGATGCCTGGGCGGAGACCACGGGCTCCATCCTAGCATCGGATCACCGCGTATCCGATGGTAAGGGGCACGGCACACTGGGACGGTGCCGAAGACGAGTGCCGGGATCCTGCTGTTCCGCAAGCGCGACGCCGGGGTCGAGGTGCTGCTTGCGCACATGGGCGGGCCGTTGTGGCAGCGCCGCGATGACGGCGCGTGGTCGATCCCGAAGGGCGAATACGCGCTACCGGAGGCCGCGGTCGACGCGGCGCGCCGCGAGTTCGCCGAGGAGCTCGGTCTGCCTGTGCCGCCCGGCGAACTGGTGAACCTGGGCGACGTGAAACAGTCCGGCGGCAAGATCGTCACGGCGTGGGCCGTCGAGGGCGAGCTTGACCCGGAGGCGATCGTGCCGGGGACGTTCCGGATGCAGTGGCCGCCCAAATCCGGCACGCTGCGCGAATTCGCGGAGGTCGACCGTGTCGCCTGGTTCGACATGACGACGGCCCGGCGCAAGCTCGTGACAGGGCAACGTCTCTTCCTGGACCGCCTCGCCGATCACGTCCGTGGCTGAGGCCGCAACACCACGACCTGGCCAGCGAGGGTGTCGTCGCGGACGAGGCGAAGCACCTCATCGCATACGTCCCGCATCTCGATCCACCCCGGCGCCGCAGCCCGCTCGGCTGGCGTCATCGCGGCGAGCTCGCGCTCAGCGCGCGGCGTGTGGATCCAGTCCGGAGCGACCGCGTTGATGCGCACGCCAGGCTGACGCACCGCCGTGGTGAACCGGATCAGTCCCGCCTTCGCCGCCGCGTACTCGGGCGACGCCGCCGCGTCGAAACCCAGCCCGGCTGTAGACGCGATGTTCACGACTGCCCCGCCGTGATGCTGGAGCGCGGGCAGGGCCAGCTGCGTGACATGCATGGCGGCACACAGGTTGAGGTCGACGACGGCCCGCCACCGCTCAGCGCCCGCTTCGGGCCAGACCGGTCCGGTGACGCCGCCCGCATTGTTGACGAGCACGCGCACGCCCACGCCCAGCCCCGTCGCCGTGGCGATCAGCTGCTCCACCGCGCCGGTATCGGTCACGTCGGCCGCGACGTCGACGGCCGCGCCGCCCGATCCGCGGATCAGCTCGGCGGTGTGGGCGAGTCCGGCGGCGTCGATGTCGGCGACGACTGTGACCGCGCCGGCGGCGGCCACCGATTGCGCGATCGCCCGGCCGATGCCGACGGCCGCGCCGGTCACCACGGCCACGTGCCCACCGATGTCCACGCGTCCGAGCCTGCGCTCCCGGACCGACAACGCACGGCAACCCGGCCGTATTCGTCTCGTGTTTGCGGCGACGGCTGTGCTAGTGGGAGCGGCGATCGCGTACGCGCTCACCGCCGGCGGACACGCCGGACCGCAGGGCGACGGCACGGGCATCACGACGGTCCGCTGGCGCCACGTCGTCGCCGCAGCACGCAGCCAGACGCCGACGACGGTCACTGATCGCTGCAGGCCCTCCGCATGATCTTGGACTTGTGGTTGCTATTCGGCCGCAAGTCCAAGATCACGCCAGGCTGGCGGGGTCAACGACGTCATCGGCTCAGCGGCTGTCCCGCCGGGCCTGCTTGCGGGCACCGACCGCCTGCGCGGACGCGCGCTGCTTGAGCATCCCCGGCGAGGGCCGCTCGGCGCGCGGGGGCTGTTGCACCAACGGTGCCTGTCGCGGTGGGGGCTTCACCGGACCGGCGGCACGCATGGCCCGGGCCGCCGCCAGTCGTTCGGCCTTCAGTTCCGCGGCGCTGCGCCGTGCAACGACCGCCAAATGTCTGCTCACGCGAGCCAGCGCGTCTTCGAACAGCTCGGCCTTCTCGAGATTCCGGAGATTCGCCGGCCGCGCCGCACCCCTTCCGCGCACGTCGCCCACCCGAGCGCTTGCCTGGCGTCGATAGCGCTTCACGTGCTTGTCCCGAGCGCGTCGTACTCGCGAGTGCAGTGCGATGAGATCGTCCTCCTCGAGGCTCACTAACCGTGGCTTCTCGGTCTCGAGCAAGACGACGCGCTCGCTCTCGGCGAGCGGTTGACCCATGGCTGACACGGCTTGGCCACCTCCGCTGCTGACGTTCGTCGTATGACGCTATTACCGTGCGCAGACGCGGGCCGCGTCACCACAACGGGGTGAAGGGCATCATTGGCGCCGATCGCACCGACATTCGGCATCATCGATTCCCTTCGAGGGGTCATCTCAGTGGCCGGCGGCGCCCCAGCATTGATCTCAGCGACACATTGGATGAGCCGCACCTCGCGAGCATGAGGACGTACGGCGGTAGGGGACAACGCAGCGGCGTGGTGTGTGCGTCTATCTATCGTCCGGACACACGGGAGACCCATGTCGCGCCGCCATACACTCGCTGTCTCCGCGGCCGCTGCCCTACTGGCCGCCGGCTGCACATCCGGTATTGCCGGCTCACCGACGCCGGCCTCGCCCAGCTCCCCGGTCACGACCGTGAGCAACTCCGACAGCGGCCGCACGATCCATCTCGCCATGGGTCAGCGGCTCACCGTGGTTCTCTCCGGTGGCTACTGGACGTTCGCACCCAGCCCGGACCCGGCCGTCCTCCGGCAGGACCGTGGGCCTACTCTCCTGCCACGCTCCCCTGCCAACTGCCCACCCGGCCTCGGCTGCTCACCGATTGAGGTTCGGTTCACGGCCGTCTCCCCCGGCACAACGCAGGTCCGCGCCGGCCGCACCACCTGCGGGGAAGCCCTACGTTGCACCGGCCACCGCGGCCGATTCGCGGTGACGGTGGACGTCGACCGCTGACCTGTCGCCCGGTCCAGCCGTTCAGTACCGCCGACGACGCAGTCGCCCGAGCATTAGCAGCAACGCGCCCGAGGCGAAGAGCACGGCTCAGCACCCAATTCGGTGATGCCGCCGAGCATCCACAGCGTGATGTGCAGTACCGGCATGCGGTAGCGCCGGGCATCCGGAACGCGGGTCCAGGGTGGCGGCGAGCATCGTGGCTCGGAACGCGGCGGCGACCACAACTGCGCGTCGCCGAGGTGTACGCCGGCCCGCAACTACCAACCCGCCGATCATGGCACCGGCGCCGAAGGCCGCGGTCAGGAACCCGTAGGCATCGGCGTTCCCGCCGAAGCCGCGCTTGGCCAGTACGGGCAGCACGACCTGAAATTCGTAACAGAGCGCGCCGATCAGCAGCATCATCAGGCCGATCCGGCGATGCGGACGGCGACGAACGAGGCAGCATTGATTAGGAAGCACTCACCCATGCCGACCGTGCACGAACGCCCGCCGCGCCGGATTGTCCACGCTGTTCGTTAAGCCCAGCGACGTCGATGAGCGCGGTCGGTCGGCGGCTGGTACAGCGTCTTGTCGTCCGCTCCCGCCACACGTATGGGATTCATCGTTGGCTACCGGTGGCGCTGGATGCGCTCGATCTCGTGCTGGATCTGCGCTTCGCGGAACTCCTCGTCGCGGAACGCGTCCCATGCGTTCATCATCACCCCGATGCCCCAGATGGCCAGTGGGAACACCGGCCAGAAGAACCCGTGCCCGCTCACCGCCCAGCTCGCGACCAGGAAGCCGTTGACCAGCACGTAGATCAGCAGATGGGTGTAGAAGTCGCGCCGCTTCTTCAGCCGCTTGACCGCCCGATCACGAAGTGTGTCGACACGATCGTCGCGTGGGGGCGTCGCTGCTCGTCATGTGTGCACCTATCCCCCTCTCTTCTCCGACGCTATAGCGCCGACGAACCGCGACCGAGAGCCGTTGGTCCTCCGTCGCCCAGAGGGAAGGCCCGAGACAGAGCGTGGTCAGGACCGTTGGTCCCGGTCGCTTCGAGACGGGGTGCCGGCCCGGATTGGGCTTCCTGCGCGAGCGCACCAGGGCCGACCTGGCGCATGTCGCCAAGCACTGCCTTGATCCCGCGGCGCTGCCGGGCAACATCGAACGGTTCATCGGCGTCGCAGATCCCGATCGGCGTCGCCGGCCGGCTCCTTAGATCAAGCAGGTCGCCGAATCCGCCATGCGCGTCGGACGGCTGCGTGACGTCCTGTGCAGCCGGGGGCAAGCGCGTCGTCGCCGAGGCCGCGGTTCCGGCCGTTGTGCTCAAAAGACGCCTGACCGTCACGGGCCTGGCCACGCAGCGCGAGTGTCTTGAACTGCTGGACTGCTAACGGCACCGGACGGGTCCGCAAGCTCACGGAGATTGTCGCGGCCACCATGTTGTGCGGAGAGCTATCGCCCGGGTCGGTGCTCGTCGCGGGTGACTGGATGTCGTTGGCTTCCTTGTAACCTAAGGCTTTTGTGCGTTGGCGATGTTGGCTCTCGTGGGTGATATTCGAGAGCGACGTTTCCCCAGCGTTTCCCAGCTGTTGATCAGGCCCGAGCCGCAATTGGGGGCCTGCACAAGCTCCCGAGCAGCGACTTGACCGGCGACCGGCACTCCGAGGGCGCGGTCCATGCGCGTGCTGCCGCGTGACGCGGCAATACTGTTACGCCCGAGTCGGAGCGATCGCTCGCCGTCCGCGGCGGCAGTTTTCTCGTCCCAGGCGACTTCGTCAGTACACCGTCACGCCGTACGCGTTGGCCGCCTCACGCACGGGCTGGAAGAAGGTGGTGCCGCCGCTGGTGCAGTCGCCGCTGCCACCCGAGGTGAGACCGAGCGCCTTCGTGCCGTCGTAAAGCGGTCCGCCGGAGTCGCCGGGCTCGGCACACACGTTGGTCTGGATCAAGCCACTCACCACTCCGCCGGGATGACCGACGTAGCGGACCGAGACGTTCAGCGCAGTCACGGTGCCACTGTGGATGCCGGTGGTGGACCCGTCGCGCGTGACCGACTCCCCTACGACGGCGTCCGCGATGCTGTACCCGCCGGGGTGGGAGAGCGAGGTGTTGTCGTAACGGACTAGCGCGTAGTCATTGCCCGGGAAGCTGTAGGCGACAGTCGGGCCGATGAGCGTGGTGTGGCTTGAGTTGGTGTACCACGTGTCGACAAGACTTCCGCAGTGCCCGGCGGTGAGGAAGTAGTAGGTGCTGCCGCTGACCACGTTGAAGCCCAGCGAGCAACGGTACTTACCGCCGTAGATCGCGTCACCGCCGGAGAGCAGCGGCTTGAACACACCGGCCACGCGCACGAGCTGGATGGCACCGGTGTTGCCGCCGGCGGCCCGCCTGATCGTCGCGACCTCGGCGCCGGAGACGCTGCTGTCCGCGGTGACCACGACGCGGTCGGATGCGGCGTCCACGTACCAGGCGATGCCTTCGACACCGGACCGCTGCACCGCATTGCTCACCCGGGAGAGCTGGCCCCGGCCATAATGCTGAGCCGACCCCGCGGCAGCGGTCGGCACGGCGAGCACGCTGGCGGCGAGCATGCCCGCGGCGATAGCGAGCAGCCGGGGGAACCGGCCGCGCGGAGCGGTGGGCTTGATCCTCACGGTCTCCTCCTCAAGAGTCGTCGGACCAGACGGTGGGAGACCACGGGCACCTGCCGTGGTTGGCCGGGTACGCTACGCGCACGCGCCGGATATGTCCACCACCATACAAACCAGAAGGTCCGATAACTGACGAACAACGAGCAGCCGAAGGCGCCACCCGCGCAGAATCGGTGATCATGTCGATGTGCAGCCAACCCAGCGCGCACCGCGATCGCCCTCACCGCGGCTACGAGTGTCGCGCTGCTCCTCGCCGAGCGCGGCATGGAGGTGACCGGCCTCGACCCGGCGAAAGCTTCGCTGGATGTCGCGCGGGCCAAGCCTGGAGCCGAGCAGGTGCGCTGGATCCATGGCGACGCCTCGGCGCTGCCCGGTCTGCACGCTGAGCTCGCGACGATGACTGGGAACGTCGCGCAGGCAGTCGTCGAGCCGACGGACTGGGCCGCGACGCTGCGCGGCGTATACGACGCCCTGCGGCCCGGCGGGCATCTCGTGTTCGAGTCTCGCGATCCTGCCTACCGCGGCTGGCGGGAGTCGAACCGGGCTGACTCCTATACGGTCACCGAGATATCCGGCGTGGGTGCGGTCGAAAGCTGGGTTGAGCTGACCGAGGTGGTTTTGCCATTGGTGAGTTTCCGCTGGACGTATGTCTTCGCGGCCGACGGGCTGGCCTTGACCTCGGATACGACGTTGCGCTTTCGCAAGCGTGTGGAGGCTGTTCACCAGCGCGAAGGGCCTCGTACCGCAACGCCCGGCGTGACTGGTTCGACGACGCGCGGCTGATGCGAACGTCCTCGCCGTCCAGGGCCTGCTCGGTCACAACACGCCGCTATGACGCTCGACGCCTACGCAGACCTACTCGACAGCGACCTGGACGCGGTCGCCGATCGCCTCGACACGATCGCGGGCGCCGCTGGCGTTCCCTCTGTTTCCCCAACCCGCCGCTGCCGGCCTTCAAGCGGTCCGCCGCAAGGCTGCAACCCAATGATTCCGTACCCTGTAGGGGTGGGCGATACTGGGATCGAACCAGTGACCCCTGCCGTGTGAAGGCATTCCACCCTGATATCGCCGCTCCCGCGTTCCCGGGCGCCGAGCGCTGCAAGCCCCGGAAACACAGGCCCACAACCCGCTGAGCAGCGCTGACGAGCGTGGAACACCGCTGACAGGTTTGCGGACTCGGTGCGGACTCCACGCGGACAACACCCCACTTTCCATGAGGTCGCAGCCTCCACGAGACAGACCATGAGGGCACGCCGCCGCGTCCCAGATCTGGCCCTAGGGGCGCACCCCAGGCCCACTC
>JBKOXO010000237.1:0-9458 GCA_046744105.1 Actinomycetota bacterium | reverse complement strand
AACAGGTACTGCGTCGGGCCGCTCTGGAGCTGCATCTTCGACTTGGCGAAATACCAAAGTGAATCGAACTCGTACTGGTGATCGGTCTGGACCGCGATCATCATCGCCTAACCCATACCCTCGGTGCGGACGTCCTGGTTGCCGATGTCCTCGACATAGCCATGTCCGAAGTCAGCTGGTAATACAGCGCCTGGCCGTCCTCCCGGGTCGGCTCCGTACCCGGGTTTGCCGTGGAACAACTGATTCCACGCAGCATCCAGTTTCGCCTTGATCTGCGGCGCCGAATGGCCGGCGTGTGCGAACAGACTCGGGTACACGCCGGTGTGGTATGTCCCCAGAGGGTCATGCGGGCGCGCTACGGCGTGGCGGCGACGTGGAAGTAGTCGAACGCCACCTGTAGGTCGGTGGTGGTGCCCGCGCGGTTGAAGGCGAGCAGGCCGATCCGCGGGTTGGTCAGCGTCGCGCCGGTCGTCCAGACCGGAACCCACGTCTCGCCGTCGACCGAATAGAACGTCGAGTAGTGCGCTCCGTTCTTGGTCATGCGCAGCCAAATTGTGTTGTTGGCAGGCAGGATCGAGTTGGCGTTGAGGGTGTTCAGCGTCTGGTTGACCTGGACGCCGTTCAAGGTGTCCTCGAGCGTGGTGTTGAACTGGATGTTTGTGGGCGACGTGGCCTCAAGGTCGAACTTGAGGTAGTTGTCGTCATTCTGGTAGGCGATGATGCCGCCCTGTTGTGTCGCCGCATTCGGACGATGGCTGAAGGTGATCTTGGTCGTCTGTGTCCAGTCGGCGAGTGCCGGCTGGAGCAGCATGTTCTGCGCGGTGTTCGTGGTGGTGGTTAGATCACCGGTCTTCGGGGTGATGGTGAGTGAGCCCGGGTTCGACGACAGACTCCAGTCGGCGGGCGACTCGCGGACCCACTGCCACTGCGAGCCGAGTGCTGAACTGCTGAATTCGTCGCTGGACGGCCGTCGCGCGAAGTTGACCTTGTAGGTGGCGACGATCCCGTCCGGGCCGGTCGACGTGACGGTGGCGACTCCGGGCACCGAGCTCGCTTGGGTGATCGCGACGTGGCCGGTCGGCGCCGTGGCGCTGACCTGCGGCACGGGGCCACCGTTCGGGACGACGACGTCGTAGTTGGTCACGTCCGGGTTGAAGCCCTTGAGCGGTTTCCCATCCACAGCCAGGGCGCCGAGCTTCGATAGCACCCGGATCACGAACGACGTCGACGCGCTCTTGCCGTGATACGTCGCTGTCGCGGTGATCGTCGCCACGCCGTTCGCGACCGTGCGGATCGTGCCGTTGCCATCGACAGCGACGACGCTGGGCCGGTTGCTGGTGTACTTGAACGTCATGCCGTCCGGGAACGCCTTGTTCTGGCCGGGCTCGATCCAGCCGTAGAGGCTGTCGTCGTTCATCCCGACGGTCAGGGCCGGGTCGATCGTGACGCCCTCGGGGAACATCACCCGCTGCGAGATGCCACGCGCAGCATCGCTGGTCATGCGCGGCTTCGCAGTGAGCACGCTCGGCGTCGGCGTCAGCGCACCGCTGACGTTGATTGTGTCCTGTGCCCGGACGTCGCTGTCCGCGCTGGAGGTGCTGATCTGGATGCCGTACTCGCCCGGGTCGACCTCGAAGCGCTTGTCAGCCTCGCTGTAGAACGCGAGGTCGGCCATCTTGATTGGCAGGGTCACCGTCTTGGTCTGCCCGGCTGCCAGCGAGACCTTCTGGAAGCCCTCGAGCCGCTTGATCGGCCGGTTCAACGACGGGTCGGCAAGCGGGGTGTTGACGTACAGCTGCACGACCTCGTTGCCGTCACGTGAGCCGGTATTGGTGACGTCGACGCTCACGTTGACCGTGTCGTCGGCATTCGGGTTGCGGTTGGAGATGTGCAGGTTGGAGAAGCCGAACGTCGTGTAGGACAGGCCGTACCCGAACGGGTAGGACACCGGGCCGCCGTAGTACATGTAGGTGCGCCCGGCCAGGGCGTAGCTGTAGATGCTCGGAATCTGGTCGACGTTCTGATACCAGGTCTCGGGCGTGCGGCCGCTCGGGTTGTACTTGCCGAGCAGGACGTCGGCCAGCGCGTCGCCCTTGCGCATGCCGTTGTACGAGCTCCACAGGATCGCCGGAGTCGTCGACTCGAAGGAGCTGACGTCTTGCGGGCCGATCGTCTCCATGACCCCGACCGTGTTCGGGTTGACCGCCGAGACCTGGCTGATCAACTGGCCCTGCTGGCCCGGCAGCGCCAGCGAAGTGCGGTCACGGTCCTCGGTGCCGGTCGTCCCGTTCGACGCCGTTGAGTCCATGCCGCCGTACACAATGACGTAGTCGTAGTTTGCCGCCGCGGCGACCGCGGCCGGATCGATCGTCGTGCAGCAGTTGCCGGCGTTCGTGCCGGCGTCGGTGAATCCCCGCATGTAGTCGACCTGCGCGGAGGGGTCGATCGCCTGGATCGCCGACTTGACGCCCGCGTACGGTGTCACCTCATTCGCCTGCCCGGTGGCGCTCTGGATCGACGAATAGCCGCCCAGGTAGAAGTTCGACTTGTTTCCGTAGGAGCCGAGGACAAGCACCTTGAAGGGGCCGCTCGAGGGTACCGACATCGGCAGCAGCTTGCCTGTAGAACCGTCCTTGCGGTTGGTCGTCGCGTTCTTCAGCAGCACCAGCGACGCGTCGGCGGAGCTGCGCGCCAGATCCAGCCGCGCCTGCGTTTCGGTCGGCGCCGTCGTGTTGTTCCAGGGGTAGACGCCGTATGACTTGTCACGGGCGACCGCCTCCGTGAGCCACGGGACGCTGCTGTCCGGATTGAACTCGCCGAGCTTCATCCGGTTCGTGAACAGGCGCGTCGCGGACACGTCGAGGTTGTTGGTCGTCGTTATGCCGGTGGGCGTCGTGATGTCCATGCCGATCGCGTTCATCGCGCCGCCGGCGGTTGTCGACGGCGATGTCGGGCCGCGGTAGCTGCCGGTGCCGTTGTAGCCCGCGTTGCACTCGGCGTCCTCGCCCGATCCGAGTGTGTATGCGAACTGCTCGACCACCGACGCGATGTGCCCGAGCCCGTCCGGCTGCCAGTGGTGGCGCTGGTTGATCTCGTTGACCGCGTCGCAGTCGCCGGTGAAGTAGCCCTGGAAGCCGAACGTCTGTCGCATCAGGGTGTCGTTGAGGTAGGTGTTCGCCGCTGACGGCACGCCGTTGATCTCGTTGTACGAGCTCATGATCGCGGCGTTCTGATCGGCCTGGACGATCTTTCGGAACGGCATCGTGTAGTACTCGCGGATCGAGCGGTCGTCAGCGTTCGACGAGCCGTTCAGCCGACCGTTCGGGTCGGCGTTGGAGAAACCCTCGGTGTTGTTCAGGGCGTAGTGCTTGAGCGTGGTCGTCGCCTTGTAGAAGCCGTTGCCTTGTGGCAGGAGCTGGCCGTTCTGGTCCTTGCCTTCCATGCCGTTGACGAACTGGCCGGCGACCTGTGCCTCGAGCAACGGGTCCTCCCCGTACGACTCATCGTTGCGACCCCAACGCGGATCACGCGCCAGGTTGATCGTCGGTGAGTAGAAGTCGAGGTCGAACTTGTTGTTGCGCATGATCTCGCGCGCCTCGTCGGACTCCGCCTGCGCGACCTGGTAGGTCAACGCGGGATCCCAACTCGCCGCCCGCGACAGGTCGATCGGGTATGACGTCGTGTTCGTCAGCGTGACTGCGTTGCCGGACGGGTTGAGCGACTCTGCGTTGATCCCGTGCAGAGCCTCGTTCCACCAGCCGTACGCGGGAATGCCCTGGTAGACGTTCATGGTCGTCCCCGCCGGGTAAGCCTGCGCCAGGGCCGGCGTGAACGTGGTCGGCGTACCGAGGTCTTGCGCGGTCGCGCCTGTGGCATGTGCCAGCGACAACGGCGACGTCAGTGTGACGCCGGTGCCGGTTGCCCCGGCCGTTCCGACCGCCTGGATCGTTCGGATCTCCTGGCTGGCTCCCGAGTCGATGCGAATCAGGTGACCGACGGTCATGCCGAATGTGAAACTGACCTTGATATTCGTGTCACCCGGGTTGGCCGGGGCCGCGAGCGACGCAGCGAAGAAGGACGGGCCGCTGCCCACCGTCGTGACCGTGAGCGTCTGCGCGGTTCCGTTCGGGTCGATGACGACCGTCGCGCCGGGGCTGAGACTGGCGGTGCTGTCCGTGATCATCTGGGTGTCCCCGGCGCTCGCCGGCGCGACGAGCGTCAGCTGCCCGGCCAGCATGGGCGCAAGCAGCGGGTTCGCCGTGGTGCTGATCGCCGGCGACTGGCTCGACACCAGCTGGCTCGCCCGTTGCACGGGCGTGAGCCGCGCGACGAGGTCGGCGGCGCGTTCGGCGAAGGAGTAGGACGGATCGAGGTAGATCGGCGTGCCGGTCGCCGCCCGCGCCGTACTGCCGGGCCCAGCGGCCGGTGGAACCGCGGCGCACAGGCCGACAATCGTGGAAACGATCCCGATACGTGCCATCAGGTGCCGCCTGCGCATCATGGCCTCCTCGCACCGCAATGCCGGAGTCAAGCATCGCGGGACGTTACGCGTGGGCATGGTCCAAGTCAACGGACCACATCGCCCGGAGCCGGCAACTAATTGTGGTGACGGCACAAAATTGCCAGACCTCGCTGGCCATCATGCCGCCAGATAGCGCCATTCTTGAACTAAGATCGTCGCCCATGGCAAGCCTCGCGCCGGCAGTACCGCATCCACTAGGGCTGCGCGACTTGAACCGGCTGCGGGTGATCGAGTCGATCTACCGCCATCCGGGCTGCAGCCGGGCTGACATTGCCCGCCGGACTGGGCTCTCGCGAGGCACGGTGTCGACGGTGGCCGAAGCGCTGGGCCGGGCCCAGCTCATTCGCGAGCACGATGCGCCCGATGACGCACTGCGCCCGCGCGGCACCGGCAGACCACCGACGCTGCTGTCGCTCGTGCCGGGTGCCGCATTCGCCATCGGTATCGACATCGGTCATCAGCACATCCGCGTCATCATCTGCGACCTCGCCGGCGAACCGGTCGCGGAGAAGTGGTCCAGAGCGCAGGTCGACGACGCCCCGTCCGAGACATTGGACCTGGCGCACCACCTGGTCCAGCAGGCCCTACACGATGCGGCCGTCACCCCGGAGCGGCTGCTGGGCGCCGGCATCGGCCTCGCCGCGCCCATCGACCAGCGCACCGGCGAGGTCAAGGCGAACGGTATTCTGCCCGGCTGGCACGGCGTGGCGCCGGCGGCCGAGATGCAGGAGCGGCTCGGCGTCTCCGTGCAGCTCGCCAACGACGCCGACATGGGTGCCCTCGGCGAGAAGGTCTTCGGTGCCGGGCGTGACGTCGATGACATGATCTACATCCGCCTCTCCGCAGGAGTCGGCGCCGGCCTGATCCTCGGCGGCCAGCCGTACCGCGGCGGCTACGGCATGGCGGGCGAGATCGGGCACGTGTGCGTCGAGCCGAGCGGGCAGATCTGCCGGTGCGGCAATCGCGGTTGCCTCGAAACCGTCGCCAGCCCGGTCGCCGTCGCCCGGCTGCTCGAGCACGTCGTCGAACGACCGATGACCTCCGACCAGTTGCTCGATCTCCTCGCTGCTGGCGACCGCGGGGCGCGCCGGGCCGTGGCCGATGCCGGCGAGGCCGTCGGCATGGTCGTGTCCTGGGTCGTGAACGTCCTCAACCCCGAGCTCGTCGTGATCGGCGGTGAACTCGCCGCGGCCGGCGATGTGCTACTGGACCCGATCCGCGCCAGCATCCACCGGCACAGCGTCCCCGGGCCGGCTGCGGACGTGAGCGTCACGACGGGCGTGCTCGGCGATCGCGCGGAAGTCCTCGGCGCCTCCGCGCTGATCCTTGCCCAGTCACCGCTCGCACTCGCCGAGCGCGTCCGCAGCTGAGCTGCTGAGCCGCTTGGGCTTCTACTTGGGGTGAGCGAAGGGACTCGAACCCTCGACCCTCTGGACCACAACCAGATGCTCTACCAGCTGAGCTACGCCCACCATGCGTGAAGCTGCGTCAGTTTACCGTGTCGGCCGGATCGCCCAGCACGGCTTTGGCGGCGGCCTGCGCTTCCTCGCTGGACGGGCCGGGCAGCGGCACGAACAGCGTCTGACGGTAGTAGGCGAGCTCTCGCACGCTCTCGCGGATGTCGGCCAGTGCCCGGTGCGCCAGTCCTTTTGCCGGCTGGGCGTAGTAGACGCGTGGGTACCAGCGTCGGGCGAGTTCCTTGATCGACGATACGTCGATCATGCGGTAGTGCAGGTACTCGTCCAGGGCGGGCATGTCACGGGCGATGAAGCCGCGGTCCGTAGCTATCGAGTTGCCGCACAGCGGCGCCGTTTTGGGGTCGGGCACGTGCCGACGCACGTAGTCGAGCACGAGCTTCTCGGCCTCACCGAGCGTGACCATGGACGCGCGCACGGCCTCGGTCAGCCCGGACGAGTCGTGCATCTCCTTAACGAACGGGACCATCGTGTCCAGGATGTCGTCATGCTGGTGGATGACGATGTCCAGCCCGTCGTCCAGCAGCTTGAGGTCGGCGTCGGTGACGACAACTGCGATCTCGATGAGCGCGTCTCGGGTGATTTCGAGCCCCGTCATCTCGCAGTCGATCCATACCAGCCGGTCGTCGCTCACGAGCCGGCCTCGCACGCGCTCGCACTCATCGGGCGAGCGTATCTGGAGCCGCTACGGTAGGCATGAATCCCGGTGAGGAGAGGGGCGTTCATGTCGCGCGAACTGCTCACACAGGACGTCGTCGAGCAGCGACTGGCGGGCCTGCACCCGAGCTGGACCGGTAGTACGGAGCAGTTGCGACGCTCCATCGAGTTCGCCGACTTCGCGACGGCGGTGGAGTTCGTGAACCGCCTGGCGCCGATCTGCGAGGAACTCGATCACCACCCCGACCTGGCGCTGCGCTGGCGGTGGGTCGACGTCTTCCTTTCGACGCACAGCGCCGGGGGCGTAACCGACATGGACTTCGCGCTTGCCGGTCACGTCGACGAGGTCGCCGGCGAGTTGCCCCAGGTCAGCGAGGCCTGACCCGCTGATGGCATCCACCCGTCGGTCCGGCAGGTCATGAGCGGACCTTGAGGATCGCGCACTCGTAGCCGGTGCCCGGCGCGTAGGCCCAGCCGATGCTGAATGAGGTCATCGCCGGATCGAGGAGCCAGTCGCCGCCGCGGCCGGCGATCAGCTCGACGGCCTTCGCGCCGTTCTGGCTAGGCACCGGCTCCCACGCCCAGCTCGGCGCGCAAGACGGCCCGTCGCCCTGGGTCAGGGCGCACTGCTGCGCCTGCGCCGACACCGCGCCGGTCGCCGCCGGCCGCCCGTGGCCGGTACGGAACGCGTTCACCGCGGCGACTAGCTGGCCGGCGTCGCCGGGTACGGCGCACGCTCCAGCCGCCGGGCACGGATTCGCCGTGCTCGTCGGGGCCGGGGATGTGCTCTTGGATGCAGCTGCGCTGGACGTCACCGGGCTCGAGGCGGCCGGGCTGGACGGCTGCGCGCTGCTCGTCAGCGCCGTGCTCGGCAGCTGACTGAGACCAGTGGGCGGCTGGGCGCCGTGGTGATGCCCGCCGGAGCCCCCGATGAGCAGCAGAACGACCACGATGAGCACGGCGATGATCGCGAGCGCGACCAGTCCCCAGATCGCACGCGTCCGCGAATCCTCGTCGTCGTAGTCAGGCCGCGATGCCAGCAGGTCACTCACCCGCGAAACGCTAGTTCACTACTCTCGGTTACCCGCGACATTCACCATCCAACTGGTGCCGAACTTGTCGACGCACATGCCGAACGTGTCGCCCCAAGGCGCCTGCTCGAGCGGCACGGTGACCGTGCCGCCCGCCGACAGTTTGTCCCAATACCCGCGCAGCTCCGGCTCGTCCTGACCGCTCAGCGACACGGAGAAGTTGGTGCCCCGCTGGTAGTCCATCGAGTTGGGGGTGTCCGCCGCCATCAATGTGAGCCCACTGCCCACCTCGAGCTGCGCATGCATGATCTTGTTCTTCTCCGCCGGATCGTCGCTGGCGCCGAACTCACCGAAGGTGCTCATCGTCAGCTCTCCGCCGAACACCGACTGGTAGAACTCCATGGCCTGGCGCGTGGTGTTCTGGAAGTTCAGGTATGGATTGAGCCGCGTCGTCATAACGGCCTCCTTGCTGCTCGAGAGGCCCAATTCTTGCCCAGCCGAGCCAGCCGCGTCAGGGGTCGAGGCGGATACGGATCGCGCGGAACTGCTCGGGCGTTGCCTGAAGGACGCGCAGCCGCGGATCGGGCACGGCGAGCCATGGCCCGGTACGCAGCACGTCCAGCGCGTGCAGCCGGGGGTCGGCGAGCACCGCGTCGACGGCGGCGCGGTCACCGCCGCACACCAGTGCCTCGAGGCGGGCCAGGTGCGGCAGCAGCACATGAGCCGCCGTGTCCGCTGCGTCCGCGAACGCGGCGGCCGCCTGGTTCGCCCGGCGCCGGGCGTAGCGCTGCTGCGACCACCCGCCGGCCTTCGTCGTGGCCTGGACGTATGAGGTGTCGACCTTGGACGCGACGAGCTCGTCGCCGTCGAAGACCCCGGCGGCGTGTGCTCGGCGCCGCACCAGCAGCACGCCCACCGTCCGGGGCCGTGACACGTGCGCGAGGAGGCGTTCGCGGGGATCGGCGGCGCCGCCCCGTGGCAGCGGCGGGAACGGCACCGCCAGGCCGGCACGGGCACCGTCCGCGCCGGTGAGCCGCACTTCGTTCTCGTCGGCTTCGGCCACCGTCTCGCCGTGCCGCTCCGCGAAGCCGTGAAGCCACCGGGCGAGGCGCTCGGCGGCCACGCTGACCTGCCGGGTCATCCGTCCCCGAGCAGTGCGGAAAGCCCACGCACCAGTCCGGTCAGCCCCTGCACGGCGCGCACGGCGAGCAGCGTTCCCGCGACATAGGGGCTTGGGCTCGTGCCGCTGTCGTGCCGGATCACCAGCCGCTCGTCCGGCAGGCCGAAGACGACCTCGGTCGAAAGCGTGAAGCCGGGTAGCCGCACCGAGTGGATCTGGGTGCCGGCGACGGTCGCTCCGCGCGCCTCGACGGGCCCCGCGGTCTCGGCTATCGGACGCTGCACGACGGGCGACGTAACGTCTGCCAGCCGCTCTGCCAGCTCCCGTGACGTGCCACTGGGCGCGTCCGGCTTCCCGGCGTCGGCGTAGTCGACGATCTCCCAGCTCGGCAGGTGTTTCGCGGCGAGCAGCGCCGCCATCGTGGCGAGCGTCGCGGTCAGCGAGAAGTTGCCGGCCGCGAAGACACCGACGCCGGCGGCATGTGCGGCACGGTCGATGTCGGCGAAGTCGCCGGCGGTGAGTCCCGACGTGCCAATGACGACATGTACCCCGCGCTCTATCGCAGTGAGCGTGTCGGCCCGGACGACGTCGTGCGACGTGAAATCCACCACCACATCGACGCCGTCGAGGGCGTCCGCAACCTGGCTGTACAC
>JBKOXO010000116.1:0-9125 GCA_046744105.1 Actinomycetota bacterium | reverse complement strand
GTCTTCAACGACGGGTCGGTGCACTCGAGCCGCCACCTGGTGCGCGGAGCCGACGGCCGGCGTGACCCCGTCGATGCGCGCCGGCGGTACACGGGTCGACCGGAGAGATGTCGGACTGGGCCTTGAGCATCCATCCGTCAGGCCGCAACAGCCCATTTAGTTCACCAACGATCTCCGCCACACGCTCCGTATTCGTTCCACGAGCGGGTGCACCGGTTGGGCCAGGAAGCCGAGGAACACTTCATCCGGGCGGGCCGTCGGCGAGCCGGAATCGCTCGTCGTAAGAGACCCAGGTGTCGTGCCAGTCGTTGAAGGCGAACCGGTGCTGCGCGATGGCCTCGCTTGCTGTTGCGTGGCGCGGGTCGGTCGAGGGAAGCGCGTCGAGGTCGTACAGACCCGACAGGAACGTAATCTCGTCCAGCCCACCATGCCATTGCGCAGCGCCGGTTCGCAGGTAGCCGAAGATGTCGCGGCGTGTGACGATAGTGATCCGCCGCAACGGTCCCGCCGGCTCGTCAGGGAGGAGCTCGTCGATGCGCGCCACGGCGGGCAGCGTAACGGCCGATCGCCCCGCCGCGGACCCGAAGTACATCGTCGAATCCACTGGGATCAAGTGCCAATAATGGACCTTGTATCATCTTGTCGGTAGAAATACTATAGATCGGCCACTGTATCACGCGACCGTGGGCTCGGACACGGCGCCGGAATCGCCGCGTACCCCGGGCGATGCCGAAATCCGCGATGCGCCAGCGGCCAACGAGCCGCAATACGTTCTGCGGTTTCAGGTCGCGGTGCAGGATCCCGAACTCGGCCAGCTCAACGAGCCCGCGCACGACGTCGGTGATGGCGTCCAATTTCTGACCGTGATCGAGAGCACCGCAATCCAGCGCCGCGCGCAACGAGCCGTCTGCGGCGAGCGGAAGCACGAGCAGCAGGTCGGCGACCTCGACTTCCCGGGCACGCCGGCGTCGTTCGGCGGCGTCGCCGACCCGGAGCCGAACCCGCTTGATCGCCACCGGGTTGCCGTCCTGGTCGCGGCCGCGAAAGACCTCGCTGAAGCCGCCCCGCTCGCCGATGCGATCCGCTTCGTCGAAGGACCAGGACTGCCCGCTGCGACCGCTGAACGCGCTCACGGGGGCCGGCGCTAGCCGTTATTACCCGCGATTCCGTTCATTATCGCGGGTAATACGCGACCGTCCCGTGGCCCTGGCTCGCGCATCGCACGGACCGTGCGAAGAGCGCCCCGACCCGGGCTGGTGGATCGAGGCGCGCACTCTGTCTTGAGTCAAGGAGTTGGCAGGGTTTCGTGGGCGTGCCGCTTGGTTCCAGGGCAGGCCTCGGCCAAGGTTCGTCCGCGTTCGGCAGTGGTCCAGAGGGTCCAGGCCTCGGAGGCGATCGGGGCGTAGCGGTCTGGTGGGCCGGCGATGTCCGCGCCGAACGACCGCGCGAATTCCTCGTGGATGATGCCTGCCTGCAGCGGTGGACAGACGCGGCGGGCTGTACAGCGGTGTAAACATCAAAGCCCCCGCGACGGCGGGGGCTAGATGGTCGGGCGGAGCTTGAAGTGATGGGCTCAGTTCTCGACGTCAGAGAGTAGGAACTCGACACCACCAGTGGCGATGTCGAAGGCGTCGCGCGCTACGGCCAGGCCATTCTCGTGCTCGAAGGCTGCCACGGCCGTGTCGTAGTCAGCGAAGTAGAGGTCGGCGGTGCGCCAGCGCGGCGTCGGGGTGCCGTCCTCCTTCGGAAAGACCTTGCCGTACTCCGCTCGCAGCAGGTCAGGCACCTGCGCCACGAGATCCTTATGTTGCTTGTAGCGGCGCTCGAACTCGTCCTTGTCGACCGGGTTGGCGTAGATGATGGTGAGCTTGGCGGTCAATGTGTCCTCCTTCGTAGATAGATCGGTCTCATTGCGATTTCACTCCCGGCGTTCGCCCTGACGGTCAGACCGTCTTGCACGGCCCGGTCGGCGACGTTCTCGCCGGCGGGTCCGGCGCCGATGACGATCACGTCGTAGGTGGCCGCGTCAATCGTGGGCATCTCAACGCGCCTCGCTGAGCTTGTGCTGGTTGCCTTGGCGCAGCAGACGCACGGCAGAGATGAGGAAGAACACACCTCCGAGAGCGGCGTAACCGGCGAACACCTTCATCGAGGTCGCGTCGCTGGCCTGGCCGAGGAATCCGGCGCCGGCGATCACCGAGATACCGCCGCTGAGGATCATGGCCACCTGGCCGCCAAGTTCCTGCCGTCGCTTGAGTGCGACGACCAGCTGCACCAGGCCGGCGACGATTGCCCACACCCCCAAGGTTCGAAGAACGGCCGGAATGTCGGCGGCGGCGGCGACCGTGAGACCGATTGCGGCGGCGGTGCTGACCGCGACGTTCACGTAGAGGGCTGGGTCGCGGCTCGAACGGGCATCGATGATCGCCGATGCCACGTCGAACGCCGGGTAGAGGATGAGCAAGGTGATGCTTCCGGCGTCGAGTGAGGACCCGAGCGCGGCGAAGGTGGCTGCCCAGGCGGCGGCGAACACGAACCGGGCGAAGTACAGACGTCGGAGGTGGTCGACGGTATTGGCGGTGTTGGCGGCGGTGTTCGCGGGGGTGGCGGCTGCCGTGGACATGGGTTTGTCTCCAGACTGAGGCGGTGTGGTTGCGGTTGTGGTTGAGCGCGCGCGGGTCATCGGGTGGTCCAGGCGGCGGTCTCGATCAGGTGAGCGACCGTGTTGGGATGGCTGACCATCACCGAGTGCGAGCCGTCGGCTTCGACGGTGTGCGCATGGGCGCGGGCGGCCATGTAGCGCTCTAGATCAGGAGCGAGCGCATGGTCCTGCTTAGCGACCAGATACCACGACGGGATGGTGTGCCAAGCGGCCTGCGGGCTGGACTCGGTGACGGCACCACTCGCGGCGGGACGCTGGGTCGCCGCCATGTCGGCCGCGAGCGTCGGGTTCACATCACCCGCGAAGACCTGCCGGAACTGGGCCGGGTCGATGATGGAGTCGGTGTCCGTCGTGCCGTTCGCGTTCTGCACCGGGTAAGAGATCAGCGGGAGTCCTGGGATGGGATGCGCGACCGGCCTGAAAAGCAGATCGCCCACGGACTCGCCCTCATCCGGCGCGAACGCCGCGATATAGACCAGAGCCTTCACGTTCGCATTCCCCGCGGCCGCGTTCGTGATCACCGCACCGCCGTAGGAGTGACCGACCAGAACGATCGGACCCGTGATACTGCGCAGCAGACTGGCGACCACGGCACTGTCCTGATCCAGACCCTGCAAGGGGTCAGCCGCGGCGACAACGGGGTAGCCGGCCCGACGCAACCGATCGATCACGCCGTCCCAACTCGACGAATCGGCCCACGCACCGTGGACCAGCACCACCGTCGGCTTCCCGGCGAACGCCATGCCGGCTGTCGCGACCGGCGATGTGGCCGGGGCAGTCACCGCGGCCTGCGGCTTGACCGAATCCGGGTACTTTGCCGATTGCGCCGACGTGGGCGCGGCCGCGACGAGCGACGCGACGGCGACCAGCGCAGCCGCCGCGGCACCCACACCGACGAGGGCCTGACCCCTATGACCACGGACATTCATGACAACCTCCTGAAGGTAGAAAGACCGATCGTTCTTGTGCTAGTTGAGTCTGATGAGGTCCCCACATGAAGTCAAGACCGAACGTTCTGTCTCGACGAGTGGTATGCATCACATCGACGCTGTGTGTCTTCATTGGAGCGCTGAGGCACTGCGCCGCCGGACCGGCCTCGATCGCCCGCCGCAACGAGATGGGCCCAGATGGGCCCAGGTGATCGGGCGTGGTGCCTCACTCAATGTGCGACACCGAACGTTCTGTCGCTATGCTGGTGCGATGACGAGCACGCTTAAGGGGCAGCGCCCCTCCGAGGCTCGCGACCGACTGCTAGGCACAGCGAGCGCGATCTTCTACGCAAAGGGCATCAATTCTGTCGGCGTTGAGGAAATCGTGTCAGAGGCTCGGGTGACGCGAGCGACCTTCTACCGACACTTCCCGAGCAAGGAGGATCTGATCGTCGCCTACCTCAAGGCCACCGACGACGACGTTCGCGCGCAAGTGCATGCCATCGTCGAGCATCAGCAGCCGGCCCAGGACACGATTCGCGAGATCGCGGCCTGGATCGTCGGCCAGATCAACAGCTCGGACTTCCGTGGATGCGCATTTCTCAACGCCGCGGCCGAATATCCTGATGCCGGCAGCCGCGTGCAGCAGGCCGTGCTCGATCATCGCGCGTGGTTTCAGCAAGTTATACAGGCCGAGCTGGAGCGGCTGCGCGGCGAACCGGCCGAGGCCGGGGCCCAGTTTTTCGTCCTGATCCGCGACGGGGCGATGGCGGCCGGGTGCCTGGCCAACCGCGACGCCGTCTGCGAGGCGTTCCTGCGCGGCGTGGAGGCGATGCTGGCCTATCGGCCCATCGTTGACTCAACCAGTGACGATCGTCGAACTCCGCTGAAGGGCAGCTGACAGGTCAATCCGCGGGCGGCGGGCAACCAACACCGAAACTCAGGCGCACGCTCGTCGCGTGCCGGCGAACATGGCGGACGCCGGCACGGTCCTGCTGGGAGCCGTGCGTTCCCTGGGCCGTCCTCACTCACCCTCGACGGGTCGACGCTCACCAGCGGCTGGTAGCCGCGGCCGGGCGGCGTCACAAGCCGAACCCGCAGCGGGGCAATGACCGACACTACGGCGGTTCCTGATCACCGTCCTCGTCGGGCTCCTATGCGCTGAAGCCATCACAGCCACCACCCTCGCCTGGCTCCTCGGCGCACCCACCACCCTGCCACGCCACCACGTCACTAGCGGGCCATGACTTGCCGAGGCATGGCCGGGTTCCGTGGCTGGGTTGACGCGGGAAGAGGCTGTCTTCACTGTCAAGAAGTTGGCGCAGTTTGATCTTGAAGATGCTTGGTCCGTCGGGTTGTCTTTGCGTAGCGGTGCCGGGTCCTCTGGCTAACTGGGCTGGGTTAAGGATGCTGCTGCGGAGACTGCAAGCTCGTCGTGGCGTTCTAGGATCGCCGCCACTGTGACGGGCTGAGCCCGCAGGAGGGCGTCGAGTGAGCCAGTACTTCGAGCTGGGCGATGTGACGCTGTGGAATCCGTCCAGTAGGACCTCGAGACTGTTCTTAGGCCAGGTTGCGTTGTTCGAGCAGGAACTGGGCCTGACGTCCGGGATCGGCGCGATGGAAAGCGACGAGTCGCAGGTCGTTCCCGGTGTCCTGGAACGGTTTGTTGAGGCTCTGCTCATGTACCGCGCCCGCACCAATCACGCCGTAGCGCAGGCGCTGTCGGATGGGTTCGTCGCGACGGTGCTCGTCTTGGCGGAGCGAGCAGGCATCCAGGTGCGCTGCGAACGATGGAGCTTGGGCGTTGCAGGTCCGCGAGATGGCGGCGCACCTTGACGGTTCTATGGCCCGCTGAGGCGGCTGCGGCACATGCCCAACAATGCAACGCCGGTCGGTCACGTGCTCATCTGCCGTTGAGGTAGGCGCTGCGTGGGGTGCGATCGCCGATGGCTTGGTGGGGTCGGATGGTGTTGTAGATCTGGCGGAAACGCCCGACTTCGACGGCGAGGGCGTCGCCGTCGTCGATGGGTCCGCGGAACAGGTGCTCGTATTTGAGGGTGCCGAAGAACCGCTCGATGACCCCGTTGGTCTGCGGCGACCGGACCCGGGTGCGGACGTGGCGCAGTAGTGGGTCCTCGCCGGCGAACGCGGCGGCGTAGGTCTCGCCGCGGAAGCAGGACCCGTTGTCCGAGACGACCGCGATTGGCGCCGGGACCGTGCGCAGGACCTCGCCAGTGGTCTCGTCGACCAGGTCGAGCTCGCCCCGGTCGACACACAGATCCTCGAGCTGCAGGACCCGTTGGGCTTCGGCGACTGCGGCATGCCGGCAGGCCAGCGCATCAACACCACGCGCGGTCGAGGTGAGCGCGGCAGCCAGGCAGTACTTGGTGGCGTAGTCGATGACGGCGCAGATCCGCCAGATCCCGCCGCGCTGGTTTCGAACTCGGAGAAGTCGGTCTGCCAGACCCGGTTGCGCTGTGTGGGTGGGTCGTGAAAGACGCGGCGGCGGATGGCCGCCCAGGACTTGCGATCGGCCCGGAACCCGCGTGGCAGCAGCAACCCGCGGCGACGCAACGCCCGCTCGACAGTCGAGGTCGACACGACGTGGCCGTCGGCGCGCATCAACGCGGCGATCTTGCGATGTCCCCAAGCCGGCCAGGCTTCGGCGTACTTCGCCGCGATGACCTCGACCTCGTCGACTCGAGGCGTCGGCCACGGGCCTCGAATCGGGTCGCCAGCCCGCAGTCGAGCTCGCCACCGGCGATAGGGCCGTTCGGGGACGCCGGCCAGCGCGGCGAACCTCGAAACCGGCAGGCCCGCTGCCGCTCTTAGGGCTTCGAGGTCTTGGAAGGGACCTTGTCGGCGTACTCGGCGCCCTTCTGCCAGATCCGCAACTGCACCGTCGCCTCAGCCAGGGCGAGCTTGAGCTGATCGTTCTCCGAGCGCAACCGCCGCTCGGTCGAGGTCCCGTTCGTCGACGGCCCCGGCAGCGCGTTCTCCAACCCCGCCTTGCCGGCCTCCAGGAACCGGTTGCGCCAGTTGGCCACCGTCTGGTTCGTCACTCCGTGCCGCCGCGCGGCCTCCGACACCGACAACTCACCGGACAACAACCCAAGGACCACCCGCAGCCGCTCCTCCACCGGAACCCGCGACTGCCGACCCCGCCTGCTCACGCCGCCATCCTCCGACACGACCCAAATTGAAGATCCTGCCAAGAATTCTGACGCAGAGGAACTCATCATAATAGAACGCCCGTTCGATCGACAACAGCCTACCCGCGGGCATGACGTAAAGCCCCCCCGCGCGGGCGCGGTCAGATGGGAGTGTCGGCGCGCCGGAACAGGTAGATGCCGACGACCTCGCCCTTCACGACGACCTGCTGCCCAGATGACGCGAACTTGTCACGGCTCTCCTGCCCGGTCTGCACATACACCCAGGAGGCGTGCTCAAGCCGCCAGCCAAGCTGCTCAATCTGGCCGAGCGTGTCAGGCGCACCGCCGTACGTCTTCTTCTTGTTCAGGTTGCCCGCCCACGTGACCGAGCCCTTCATCGAGGCGTGCGGTATCTCGATCTGAAAGAACAGGTCGCCGCGGTCGTGTGCTTGGTCAGCCTGCCCGATCGGCGACTCGAGATATTCGCGGTGAGCCTTCTCGGCTTCCTCGCGCTCGCGCTGGGCGGCCTTCGCGGCCTTCTCCTCCTCGGTCTCGCTCCGGAATAGCGCCATCGGACCCTCCTCATGGCAGCGACACCTCTAGGCCGGACGTTACGCCGCACCCTCACCTGAGATGCAGTTCCTCGACCTGACCGAGCTTTTAAGTCCCGCCGCCGGTTGTGAGGTGAAGTCGCGTCACCTCCCGAGTCCATGCCTCGGGGCAGGACCGGACCGGGCGTTGGCGAGCATGGTGCCTATGCCACCTCGCCGGGCTCGAGTTGCACGGACTCGATCTGGCGAGGCAACGTGCACGCGCGCGATGTCTCCCGATTGCTCAGCTAGTCGCGTGTCAGGCTGCCGCGAAGCGATCCCGGTCGAGGTCTCCCCAGACAGCGGCGATCCGGCCGGCCTCTAGCCGGTAGATCGCGAACTCCTGCAGCGCGAAAGGCCGGCCGTCGGCGCGGGTGCCCGTGTCGATCAAGTGTGCGCTCAGCCAGCTGCCGTCGATGAGCAGGTGCTGCAAGTCCCAGTGGAAGTCTGGGAAAGCCTCGATGACGCCAGCCAGGCCGTCGGCATAGTTCTGCAGGCCATGGGCAGCGCCGTTCACCTCTACAGTCTCGGCCACGAATTCGCCGAGGTCGTGGAATCGATGCTCATTACAGCGCTGCAAGTAGCGCCAGTAGAAGCCCTCCAGCCGGCCGCGATCAGTCTCCACTACTGCATCCTGGCAGGAACGACCCACCGTGCGCTGACCACGAACTCGACAGCGGAACTGCAAAACACCTCTGGCGATGATGATGCGCGACACCGCTTCGCAGAGTGTGACCTTCTGTGTCGCGCTGCCAGGTGAGACCTTCCCTGTCGTTGACCAGGTTGTTGCACTTGAGCGCCGGGGGGCGCCGGTGCCGACCGCCGACCCGCTGTCGCGGCGCTACCACCAGCAAGATCATTGCTGTTGCGAGGACGCCGGTCACACCGAGTGTCCTGCGGTTAGAAGCCTGCATGCCTACCGTCTCCCTACCAATGTCGACTGTGACGAGGCCGCGGTGGCTTCCGTGGTTGTCCCGTCGATGTCATCGACCTAGATAGGTGCATTCCGGCCGCGATGCCGGACAGTTCGCAACAGCCCAATCAGCCGAAGCACGAGGATGGCGACGCCAGCGCGTCCGGCGTCGACGCGGTGTCCAGTCTGGTGCAGCCGACTCCGGTGCGTGTCGCGACCGAACAGGCCAGCTATCGGCACAACCGCCGGCACGCCGTGGCCTTCACAGCCAGCGACCCAAGTACCTGAGATTCGTCTGCCGGGCGACTCAATCCGCGGCCCTGCCGAGGCGCTGTACCAGCCTATCCACCGCCAGCGTGACCCGGACTGCGTCGGGGAGCGTCGAGACCAACCGGACGCAGCGCAACCCGGACGCGACCGTCGACGAGCACAACCCTGTCCACGCGCTTGCGGGTCCTCGAGCCGAACGACATCACCAGCGCCTATTCACCAGCTGCGACATCGTCCACCGGTACGCCCCGAGCGTATGAGGGGGCGCCGGACTCCCCCGACTGACTCCGCGACGATTGCTCAGCGTGACCGATGACCCAACAGCAGCGCCCAGATATCCGTCGATCTGGTGCAGGCCGTGGGTGCCAATTACGTGCCCGTCCGCCGCCCAGATCGATCAGTAGGTCGCTCGGGTGTGCCCTGACCCGAAAATCCCGTGGTGCGCGGGCAGCGGCAGCTTTCAGCGGCTGAGGCCGGCCGCCTTCAGGAACTTCCGCAGGGTGCTGTTGGCCTTGCGGTACGCGGCCTTGCGTACCTGCCGCTTCGTGTAGGCCTCGGGCCCTGCTCGGCGGCCTCGATGTCGCCGGGGGGCTCGGCGCGGTACAGCTG
>JBKOXO010000219.1:0-6858 GCA_046744105.1 Actinomycetota bacterium | reverse complement strand
TTTCGGTACGGGTTCGCGAATGCCGTGAGTGTGGCCGAGCCAAGGCATCTGTACGACACCTTCGCGGTGCCGGCGTCGGGCGTGCCGATCTTCCAGGCGGCGACGGCAAATCTGAACCCATGGACGCAGCTGAAGGTGGATACCAAGAGTGGCGCTCGCGGGCCGTTGCTGATCATCTCAGGTGAGAGGGACCATGTGGTACCGCGGGCTGTTGCGCACGCGTCGTTCAAGAGGCAGAAGCGCAACGTCTGGGACACCGAGTTCGTGGAGATCCCCTACCGGGGCCACGCCCTGACTATCGATAACGCATGGCGGAACGTCGCCGACACTGCGCTCACCTTCACCAGGCGCCACACCTAGCGCGCTGCGGCCACGCCCCGGATGCGACCAACTCAACACGCAATAACGATCGGAGCGACGCCGTGAACAGCGAACCGGCACGATCATGACTCGTCACCGCAACGGCGACCAGCAGCGTCATCCGGCGCTGCTGGCCGTCGCCGAACAGAGGTCGGCCGATCTGCAGCTGCGCATCGCGGACAAGATCACCGCCTTCGCCGGCTCGATGCAGTTCGTCTACCTGCACGCAGTTGTGTTCGCCGCATGGATGCTGTTCGTCGAAGACAGCCCGTGGCCGACGTTGACGCTCATCGTTTCCCTCGAGGCGATCTTCCTGTCGACCTTCGTCATGATCGGACAGAACCGTCAGGCCGCTGTAGAGCAGGCCAAGGCCGACCACGACTTCGCCGCCGCCGAGCAGGACCTGCACACGAACACCGACCTGACCAGGCTCGTCCACCAACTGACGACCGAGATCCACGCCCAGCTCGTCCCGGCGCCACCTGACGAGCCGCCAACAGACGCGGCGCACAATCCGCGCCGACCGTCGTCCAGCGGCTCCGGCTAGCAAAACCCCACACGGTCCGATGAAGGAGCCAGCCGCCATGGACACGACCGATCCGTTTGATCCACTCGTGCGCGCAGACCGGCGCGACGACGTGAGCGCGCCGCCTGCGCCGCGCGGATCGTCTCCGCCGCCACCGCAGCGCCCCCGCTTCCGAGTGAGCCGTGGGTGGATTCTGTTCGCCCTCGCACTCCTGGCCGTCAACTTGTACGCCGGCACGCGGGCGACGCAGCCAGCGTCACGCGTCCGCGTTCCATACAGCCCGTTCTTCCTCCAGCAGGTAACCGTGGGTCACGTAAAGGAGATCACCTCGAAGGGGACGGCGGTTCAGGGCACGTTCACGCAGAAGGAGTCGTATGCCGGCTCGAAACCGTCGACGCTCTTCCGGACCGAGATCCCCGCGTTCGCTGACAACAACGCGCTGTCGCGGCTGCTCCAGCAAAAGCGGGTAACCGTGAACGCGCAGCCGCTGGACACCGGGGCGTCGTGGTGGCAGAACCTGTTGCTCGGGTTCGGGCCGACGATCTTGTTCGTGTTGCTGCTGTTCTGGCTGATGCGGCGCGCCGGAAACGTTCAGAACGTGCTCGGCTCGTTCGGCCGCTCGCGCGCACGCAGGTATCAACCCTCCGGCGACCGCGTGACGTTCGCGGACGTCGCGGGGATCGACGAGGCGAAGGCGGAGCTGACGGAGGTCGTCGACTTCCTGCGTCATCCGGACAAGTACCAAAAGCTCGGCGGGCGGATCCCGCACGGGGTGCTGCTCTCCGGTGCGCCGGGCACCGGCAAGACGCTGCTTGCCCGGGCGGTTGCCGGCGAAGCGGACGTGCCGTTCTTCTCGATGGCGGCATCGGAGTTCGTCGAGGCGATCGTCGGCGTCGGCGCGTCACGCGTGCGCGATCTGTTTACGCAGGCGAAGGAGGCCGCCCCGGCGATCGTGTTCATCGATGAGCTCGACGCGATCGGCCGCTCACGCACGTCCGGGGTCGCCGGCTTCAGCGGCGGCAACGACGAACGCGAGCAGACGCTGAACCAGATCCTGACCGAGATGGACGGGTTCGACTCCGCCACCAGCGTGATCGTCATCGGCGCCACCAACCGGCCCGACGTTCTCGACCAGGCCCTGCTTCGCCCCGGGCGCTTCGACCGCAGGGTTGCGGTGCAGCCGCCGGACCGTGCCGGCCGCGAGGCGATACTGAACGTGCACGCGCGCGGCGTGCCGCTCGGGCCCGAGGTCGACCTCGGCAGGATTGCGGCGACGACACCGGGCATGGTCGGTGCGGATCTCGCGAATCTCGTCAACGAGGCCGCGTTGCTGGCGGCGCGGCGCAACCACAGTGCCGTTGGCGAATCCGACTTCACCGACGCGCTCGAGCGCATCGTGCTCGGCGCCGAGCGGCAGGTGATGATGAGCGCGCAGGAGCGGCGCCGCACCGCCTACCACGAGGCCGGCCACGCGATCGTCGGCATGCTGACCGACGGTGCCGATCCGGTGCGCAAGGTCTCGATCATTCCGCGGGGGCTGGCGCTCGGCGTCACCTTCGCAGCGCCCGAGACCGATCGCTTCACCTACCGTGAGCCCGAGATCCACGCAAAGATCAAGGTCGCGCTCGGCGGCCGCGCCGCCGAAGAAGTCGTACTGGGCGAGACGAGCACCGGCGCCGAGTCCGACATCCAACAGCTCACCGAGATCGCCCGCCAGATGGTCGGCCGCTGGGGCATGAGCGGAGCGGTCGGGCCCGTCGCCGTGATCCCCCGCGACGGTTCCGGTCCCTTGCTGCCGGGTGCCGCCGAGGTCTCGCCGGATACGCAGAAGCTCGTCGACGACGAAGTGCGCCGCATCATCGACGAATCGCACCAGCAGGTCCTCGCGCTGCTGGGGCACAATCGCAGCAAGCTCGATTCTCTCGCGGCCGCGCTGCTCGAACACGAAACCCTCGACGAGAACGCTGCGTACGCGGCCGCAGGCGTCCCGCGAACTGATGCGCCCACCGCCGACTCGTACACGACGGCAGCCCAATCGCGGACCCAGGGGTAACTCGGTTGCTGCCTCGGCGCGAGTGACTGTCAAGTATCCGGCTCCGATCTCGCCGGACAGCGAACCAGGGTCAATGTGCCGCCGCGGTGCAGGGTCAGGTACTTGCTCGGTGGGCGGCAGGGCCCCGATCATCGCCGTCTGCCTGTGCGGTGCGCGCAGAACCGTCCCGGTCGCGACGTAGGTCGTGCGGTCGGTACAGCCCACGCGGTCGACCCGTTGACCAACTCGACGGTCAGATGCCGCGGCGCCCCGCGGGTGTCGATCACGCTGATCCGGTCACCGGCCCGCAGTGTGGCAGCCAGTCACGCTGGTGAACATCATCGCTGTCGGCATCCAGGGAATCCGTCGGTACTACTCGACGT
The DNA here is from genome assembly GCA_046744105.1 of Actinomycetota bacterium. GTDB lineage: Bacteria > Actinomycetota > Actinomycetes > Mycobacteriales > Jatrophihabitantaceae > DASXRA01. The sequence continues at coordinate 3,557 of JBKOXO010000219.1, read as the reverse complement.
TTCTTCCCGGTGCGGATCATTTCTTCCGGCGGCCCACCGATCGGACCGCGGTTAACGAGCTGCTCGACATCGGTGCTCGATCGTCATGGCGTGGTTTGGTGTTTACGACGTCCTCTGCGATCTTGACAGTGAACTCCATCGTCGGAGGCGCCCGTGTCGCGTTGGGTCTGCACGAAGCCGGCCTCGTGATGCCCGCATCCATCGTGGTCGGCGTCTTACTCGGACTTCTCCTGCTGGTCGCCGTCTCCGCCCACCACGTGCGACAGTTCAAGCTGGTCAAGTCAGCAGTCGCAGCCGCGGCGTGATCGATGCCCACGACCGGAGACGGACCATGAGCTCAACCGCTGAGGTGGACTCCTCGACCAACCCGACCCTGCAGGAACGCATCGATCAGGGTGCGGCGGCCCGAGAGAGGACGCCGCTGGCCCTGCACGCGGATTTCGCCCCGGCCGCCAGCCGTGGCGCGTTGTCGATTTTGGAGCGGCAGGCGGTCTCGCGGGTGCGTGAGCTCGTGCCAGTCCGATACGGACGGATGCTGGTCTCGCCGTTTACCTATTTCCGCGGGGCGGCTGCGGTCATGGCCGCTGATCTCGCAGCGACGCCCACATCGGGACTGGTGACTCAGCTGTGCGGGGATGCCCACCTGTTGAACTTCGGACTGTTCGCATCGCCGGAGCGGCGTCTCGTCTTCGACGTCAACGACTTCGATGAGACCTTGCCGGGACCGTGGGAGTGGGATGTCAAACGTCTGGCGGCCAGCCTCCTCGTCGCATCCCGCGGCAACGGGCACGCCCGCAAAGAGCAGCGCGCCGTCGTTCGTGGTGCGGTCGAGCGGTATCGAGTCACGATGCAGGACTTTGCCGGTCAAGGTCATCTGTCCGCCTGGTACACCCACCTCGACATCGACGAATCCGCGCAGCGTCTGCTTGGCCTACTGAGCAAGCCCGAGCGCAAAGCTGTCACCGCAGTGGTGGCCAAGTCGCGGCGGCATACCAGCACGCAGGCCACCACGAAGCTCACCACGACCGACGGCGGGACACGACGCTTCATCACCGAACCGCTGCTTATCGAGCCGGCGGGCCGTCTGCAGGCGACCGGCGACGGCGAGGCCGTTCAACGCGACGTGCACGAGGTGCTCGGGCGTTACCGGCGAAGCCTTCCGAGCAACGTCGCCGTGCTGCTCGATCGCTTCGACGTCGTCGATATCGCCCGCAAGGTCGTCGGCGTCGGCAGTGTGGGAACGCGCTGCTACGTCGTGCTGCTGCGCGGCCGCGACGAGGACGACTGGCTGATCCTGCAGGTCAAGGAAGCGCAGCGATCGGTCCTCGCCAACTATCGGGCCGACGCCACCCTGCCCACGTTCCGTAAGCAGGGCCAGCGGGTCGTCGAGGGCCAGCGCCTCATGCAGGCCACCAGCGACATCTTCCTGGGATGGGTCACCGCCCAGGACATCGCCGGTGGCGGGCGACGCGACTTCTACGTCCGCCAGTTGCGCGACTGGAAGGGATCGGCGGCCATCGAGGTCATGTCCGGGAAGGATCTGCGCCGCTACGGCGAGCTGTGCGCCTGGACGCTCGCGCGCGCCCACGCCCGAGCCGGTGACCGCATCGCCATCGCCAGCTACCTCGGAGACGACGACACGTTCGCCCGCGCCGTGACCGACTTCGCCGCAACCTACGCCGACCAGACCGAACTCGACCACGCAGCGCTCGCCACCGCCGTGACCGAGGGCCGCATCACCGCCACCACCGAGCCGTGAGCACGCGCTGGCCGGACTGGGCTGCTGCGTTTGACTGTCTATAGGCTCTTGCGTAGATCGCGGTCGAATGGCTTTGCCGCTTCGCATCAGACGTGTCTGGCTGCGTCGGCATGCACGGTCTCGTAGCGGATCGCGCGAAACACCTCGCGCCGCTCGCGCTCGTCCGGATCGATCGACTCCTCAGGGATCGCATAGTCGTAGTCGTTCGTGTGGACCGCGAACAGCGTGTCGGCCAAAGTCCGCAGCGGATCGGGCAGGCCGCGATACGCGGCCCCCGAGTTGGCGATCAGCGTCTTGCCGTCGTACGGCGGTAAGACGATGCTGCGCAGCGTGCTCGCCTGCGGCGGATTGACCACGAACGTGACGTCGGTTTGCCAGTGGTTGGCCCGTCCCTGCTCGCTGTCGACGGGCAGGACGTTCGGCGCGCCCTCGACGGACGGCACGGTCGGGTGCGCCGAGGTCAGCGGCCCGAAGTAACCGGCGAACCGCTCCTGGCCCTCGTCATCGAGGTGAACGCCGTCGAGCACCAGGACCTTGTGCTCGTTGAGGGCGGCGCGGATCGCGCTGATCGTCGCGGCATCGAGCTCGCCGTTGATGTCGAGGTCGCTCACCTGGCGCCGATGCGGCCGGTGATCTTGCGGCGGGCACCTCCGCGGACAGCGACGGATAGCCCGGGGGACGGTCGAGGGACCGTAGGGTGGCTGCGGCCTACCGAAGAGTGAACAGGTAGCTCGACAGGTACCTCGTGGACGGCGGATGGCAGGCAGCACATTCTGCCGCTGTCAGTCGTGGGACCGGTCTTGGCAAGCGGGGTGATGCCAGCAGACGGTCAACGCGGACGGCCTCAAGTTCGCGTAACCCCAGCGCCACCAAAAGTCTGCGTACAGCAGATCAGCAATAGCTTCGGTTCACCATCTCTTGGTGATCTAGGGCGACGACTGGGCCGACCGGCGGTACCCGGCTCGCGGTGTAGCGAACCGCCGCCGACGGCCGACGCGACGGGCTTCGCCTGGCGCAGGCGTTGAGACTCAAGATGGCCGCGGCAAAGCTGCCCTGCGGAGGCGGTAAGGCGGTGGCTCGCCGTTCCCGAACTGCCCCGCGGCGCCGCCCGCGAGCTGCTGGCCGTGGCCCTGCCGTGTTCGCGGCCGGGGCTGGCCATCGCCAGCACGGATCAACTGGCGGTGGGCGCCTGCTGACAGTGGCGGCGCTGGTCCGTGTCGCCGACCAGGTCGCGGGCGGCGCCGATGACAACGTTGCCGGACCCCAGCCAACGCCGCACTCGACGCGGCAGTCCCCTCGCCATGGGGACTGTGTACCCGAGTAGCGCGGCCTAGCCGGCCACGTAGTTCGCTACTGGCTTAGTCGCATGGAGACGCAGGCCACCCCTGCGACGGGTGCGGACGTTCGTTAGGTGTTACGGAGGGGTACCACGACCACAGGACACACCGCGTGCAAAACGACGGAATGGCTCACCGACCCCAGCATCAGCTCGGGGAAGCCGCCGTGTCCCCGTGAGCCAACCACGAGCAGATCGGCGCCTCGTGACGCCTCAAGCAGCGCCTTGCCTGGGTGGCGGTCGTTGATCACGGAGCGCTGTACGTCTATGCCGGTGAGCGCCTCCTCGAACTCGCCGAGCAGCGAATCAAGGAGATCGTCGGCCTCGTTCTGGAAAGCCTCGGCGACCCTGGCTCGCCCCGGCATCGTCGCCGGTTCGTCCTGCTCAGATGGCTGTAAGTCCGGACTGGCTGCCCCCGGCACAGAATGCTCGATCGGGTCGTAGTCGTGAAACGCCGACCCG
>JBKOXO010000015.1:0-16791 GCA_046744105.1 Actinomycetota bacterium | reverse complement strand
CTCTCCGACGCCGACATCGACGGCACAGCGCGCGAGATCCGCATCGCGCTGCTCGAGGCGGACGTCGCGCTGCCCGTGGTGCGCCAGTTCGTCGCAGCCCTGAAGGAACGGGCGCGCGGCGAGGATGTCTCTAGAGCGCTCAACCCGGCACAGCAGGTTATCAAGATCGTCAACGAGGAGCTGATCGCAATCCTCGGCGGCGAGACCCGTCGGCTCCGTTTCGCCAAGACGCCGCCGACGGTGATCATGCTGGCCGGCCTGCAGGGCTCCGGCAAGACGACGCTTGCCGGCAAGCTCGCCCGCTGGCTGCGCGAGCAGGGCCATACGCCGGTGCTGGTCGCCGCCGACCTACAGCGCCCCAACGCGGTCACCCAGTTGCAGGTGGTCGGCGAACGGGCCGGTGTCGAGGTGTACGCGCCCCAGCCGGGCAATGGCGTCGGAGACCCGGTCACGGTCGCCCGCGACTCGATCGACTTCGCCCGCCGCGCGCAGCACGACATGGTCATCGTCGACACCGCCGGCCGGCTGGGCATCGACACCGAGATGATGCAGCAGGCGGCAGACATCCGTGATGCCGTACAGCCGGACGAAGTGCTGTTCGTCGTCGATGCCATGGTCGGCCAGGACGCGGTGAACACCGCCGAGGCGTTCCGCGACGGCGTCGGCTTCAGCGGCGTGGTGCTCACCAAGCTCGATGGTGACGCCCGCGGCGGCGCGGCGCTGTCGGTGCGTTATGTGACCGGGCAGCCGATCATGTTCGCGTCCAACGGCGAAAAGCTCGAGGACTTCGACGTCTTCCATCCCGACCGGATGGCCTCGCGCATCCTCGGCATGGGCGACGTGCTGACCCTCATCGAGCAGGCGCAGAAGCAGTTCGACGAGGCCGAAGCCGAGAAGATGGCGAGCAAGCTCGCCAGCGGCAACCAGTTCACGCTGGAGGACTTCCTCGACCAGCTCTCGGCGGTCCGGCGCATGGGTTCGCTCTCGAGCCTGCTCGGCATGATGCCGGGGATGGGCCAGCTCAAGGACGCGATGAGCCAGGTCGACGACCGCGACCTCGACCGCACCGCGGCGATCATCCGCGGCATGACCCCGGCCGAGCGGGAAACCCCCAAGATCATCAACGGGTCAAGGCGGCTGCGCATCGCCAACGGATCCGGTGTGTCGGTCAGCGACGTGAACCAACTGGTGGACCGGTTCTTCGAGGCGCGCAAGATGATGCAGCAGATGGGCGGGGCGATGGGCCTGCCCGGTGCGCGGCGCAAGTCGACCAAGGCGAAGGGGAAGAAAGGAAAGAAGGCGCAGGGCCGTCGTCAGTCCGGACGCGGCCCGACGCAGCCGCGCATGCCGGCCGGCTTCCCGGGCGGCTTCGGTAATCTGCCCGCGCAGCTGCCTCCCGGCACCGAGCTACCGGATCTTTCCAAGCTCGACCTGCCTGACCGCTGAGGAGCTCGACGATGACGACACGCAGCGAGCCTCCGTTCCGCGCCGATCACGTCGGCAGCCTGCTCCGGCCGCCTCGGTTGCTCGCCGCCCGCGCCGAGCGGGCCGCCGGACAGATGTCCGCCGAGCAGTTGCGTGCCGTCGAGGACGACGCGATCCGAGAGGTGGTGAAGCTCCAGGAGGACGTCGGGCTGCGCAGTGCCACCGACGGGGAGTTCCGCCGCACGTCCTGGCACATGGACTTCATCTACCAACTCCAGGGCGTGCACCGTACCGACGAACAGATCCAGGTGCACTTCCGCAACACACAGGGCGAGTTCGACTTCGTGTCGGCCGCCCTGAAGATCGACGGCAAGATCGGGTTGGACGGAGCAATATTCGGGCCGGACTTCGAGTTCCTGAAATCGGTGGTCACCACGGCCACACCGAAGCTGACCATCCCGTCGCCGAGCATGGTGCACTACCGGGGCGGTCCGGCGGCCATCGACCGGTCGGTGTACCCCGACGAGGAAGACTTCTGGGCCGACCTCTCCGCGGCGTATGCCAAGCAGGTGAAGGACATCGCGGCGCTCGGCTGCACATACCTGCAACTCGACGACACCAGCCTCGCGTATCTCAACGACCCGGCGCAGCGCGCCGAGTTGGCGGCAAAAGGCGCTGACGCCGAGCACCAGCACGAGCGCTACATCCGCCAGATCAACGCGGCGCTCGCCAACCGGCCGCCTGGGCTGCGAGTGACCACGCATCTATGCCGCGGTAACTACCGCTCGTCGTGGACCGCCGAGGGCGGCTACGACTTTGTCGCCGAGGCGCTTTTCGGCGAGCTCGACGTGGACGGGTTCTTCCTCGAGTACGACGACGCCCGCTCCGGCGGCTTCGAGCCATTGCGGTTCGTGCCACCCGGCAAGGCCGTCGTGCTCGGACTGGTCACCACGAAGCGTCCCCAGCTGGAGTCGAAGGACGAGCTCAAGCGGCGCATCGACGAGGCTGCCAAGTACGTGCCGATCGAGCAGCTGTGCCTGTCCGGGCAGTGCGGGTTCTCCTCGACCGTCGAGGGCAACGACCTCACCACTGACGAGGAGATTGCCAAACTGCGCTTGATCGTGGAGACGGCCGCGGAGGTCTGGGTTTAGCACCGCGCACGATCTTGTGCAGACACACCGGCCAATGTGCGCGTGTCTGCACAAGATCGTCGATGTGTCGCTGTCATGGCAGCTGCAGCGCACGACGTAGCTGGCCGATCACGACGCCCGGTTCGGTACGCACGACGATGCTCGGGAAGCGCAGCACGATCGTGTCGGAGAGGACGATCTCGTTCTGTCGAAGCTGGTCAGCCCACCAGGTCGATGCGACCAGGTGCAGGGCACCGTCGACCTCGGCGACGACGGTCCGCCCGTCCGCACGTCGCCACTCGGCATCGAGATACCGCCGTCGGCCCGAGGGTTCGAGACGCACGCTCTGCCGGCGCGGTTCCGGCAACCCGGCTCGGCGGCACAGTCGGGCGAAGTCGATCTCGCTGAGCGCCTGGGCCCCCAGACCGATGTCCTCGATAGCCGCCCGGACCGCCGCCCGGTGCCGCATCCGCGGCGCCCGATCGGTCGCAGCTCGCAGTGCGCCGACGCCGACGAGCCGTTGTTGCACGCCGGCGGCGAGCAGGCCGCACGCCGGGCGCGCCGTGTCGAACGTCGCCGCCGCGACCAGCAACGCATCCGGTAGGAAGTGCAGGCCGCCGGCAGGGTTCTCGATGATTGGGCGAGCGCCGTGCAGGTGCAGCCGCACGGGGACCGGACACCGACCGCGAAGCCGCGTACCCGCCGGGGCGAGCAGGTGTACGGTGTCGCGCTCCCAACCGCGCAGCCCGTGGGCTTCGGCGGCGGTGAATGCGGTGAACAAGGCCTGCGGCCCGGCATGGATGCGAGCGACGGCCCAGCGTTGGCGTGCGCTCAGTGGGCCATTGTGCGTGACGACGGCTAACCCCGCGCGCTGCCAACGCCCGGCCGTCAGCTCTGCGGCGACCTGGGTCCGACTGACGCCGCTGCTCAATAGCGCGTGGGCTGTCGTGACGCGGCGCGCGTCGCATCGAGAAAGGGCATACACGCGCTGATCGTGGGCACGTGAGCCGCCGCTGAACAGCCCGTCAAAGCATCTGTGGACAACCGCAGTGCCTGTGGATAACCGCGCCGGCGGCCGGTCCTGACGATCTTGTGCAGACGCGCCGTCAAGCCCCCGCGTGTCTGCACAAGATCACGTAGGGGGACTCATGTAGGGGACTCAGGTGCCTGTCGATGCGGAACGCAGTGCCGACGCAACGTTCGCGGGCACGATCTCGTGCCGGGCGAACTCGCGGGCGAAGCGGCCGGTGCCGGCCGTCAGCGAGCGCAGTGTGATGGCGTAGCGGGTGAGCTCGGCGTCGGGCACCTCGGCGTGCACGATGGTGCGCTCCATGCCGGTGGGCGCGCTCGGGTCGGGTTCGGTGCCGGTCACCCGGCCGCGCCGGCCGGAGAAATCGGACATAACCGCGCCGACGTAGGTGTCCGGCACGGTGACGTCGACGGTGGCCAGCGGCTCGAGCAGCGCGACAGAGCCGTTCGCGGCCGCGTCCTTCACCGCCAGGCCGCCGGCCATCTGGAAGGCGGCGTCCGAGGAGTCGACGCTGTGCGCCTTGCCGTCGACGAGAGTGACCAGCACGTCGACGACCGGCACGTGGTCGTTGTCCAGGCCCTGACCCAGCTGCGCCCGCACGCCCTTCTCCACCGAGCCGATGAACTGCGAGGGTACGGCACCGCCGACGACCTTCTCGGCGAACTGCACCCCCTCTCCTCGCGGCAGCGGCGTGACCACGACGTCGCACACGGCGTATTGCCCGTGCCCGCCGGACTGTTTCACCAGCCGCCCGTGCCCGCGGACCTCCGAGGTGAACGTCTCGCGCACCGCCACGCGCAACGGCACCGTCTCCACGTGCGCCCCGGTGGCGCGCAGCCGCTCCAGCACCACGTCAGCGTGCGCCTCGCCGAGGCACCACAGCACGAGCTGCCCGGTTTCCTGGTGGCGCTCGACCCGTACCGTCGGATCGCCGGCCGTGAGCCGGGTGAGCGCCTTGGCCAGCGCGTCCTCGTCGGCGCGCGTCGCAGCCTGGACGGCCACGGGCAGCAGCGGCTCGGGCATCTCCCACGGCTCGATGAGTACCGGTGCGGCCTTCGCCGAGATCGTGTCGCCGGTCTCGGCGCTGCCGAGCCGGGCGATCGCACAGACGTCCCCGGCAACGGCCCGCTCGATCGGCCGCAAGGTGGTCCCGAGCGGCGAGAAGATCTGGCCGACCCGCTCGTCCGTGTCGTGGTCGGGGTGCCCGCGTGACTCGCCGCCGTGCCCGGAGATGTGCACGGCCGTCTCCGGTACGAGGGTTCCCGAGAACAGCCGCAGCACCGACAATCGGCCCAGGTACGGGTCGACGGTGGTGCGCACGATCTCGCCGAGCAGCGGACCGTCCGGGTCGCACCCCGAAAGCTCCACGGTCGCGCCGTAGAGCGGCATGGCGGCAGGCAGGTCGCGTTCGACCGGGGAGGGGAACGCGCCCGTCAGGACCTCGAGCAGCTCGGCCATGCCGAGCCCACTGAACGCGCACACCGGCAGCACGGGGTAGAACGTGCCCCGGGCGACGGCAGTCTCCAAGTCGTCGGTCAGCACGTCGAGTTCGATGTCCTCGCCGCCCAGGTAGCGGTCGAGCAGCGTCTCGTCCTCGCTGTTGTTGATGATCGCCTCGATCAGCGCGTTGCGGGACGCCTCGACGTCACCGTCGACCGCGATGTCGTCGGAGTGCGGCACCTCCTTGGGCGGGAAGCCCGCGGAGTAGTCGTAGACGGTGCGGCTGAGCAGCCCGACCAGACCGTCGGGTGCCTGCTCGGTGCTACCGCCCACGGTGAGGTACAACGGCAGCACCGCCTGCCCGTCGGCGCCCCCGAAGACGCGCTGGCAGCCGGCCACCGCGGATCCCAGCGACGCACGCGGCGCGTCCAGCTTGGTCACGACGACAGCGCGCGGCGTGCCGAGGCGAGCGCACTCCTCCCAGATCGACACGGTGATCGGGTCGATGTCATCGGTTGCCGACACGACGAACAGCGCCGCATCTGCGGCGCGCAGCCCGGCGCGCAGCTCGCCGGTGAAGTCGGGATAGCCCGGTGTGTCGAGCAGGTTGATGATGACGTCGTCGTGCCGCAGCGGGCATACCGAGAGCACAACGGAACGTTGCTGGGCCACTTCGACGGGGTCCGAGTCGCTGACCGTGGTGCCGTCGGCAACCGTGCCGGCCCGCCCGATCACGCCGGTGGCGGCAAGCAGCGCCTCGACGAGCGTCGTCTTCCCCGCCGCGGAGTGGCCGACGAGCGCGACGTTGCGGATCTTCTCCGGGCGGTCGGCGGTCTCGATGGCGGCCACCTGGGTCTTCGTCGCGGTCTTCTTCGTCGACATGGAGCATCCTCTCGCTGACACCGGCGCACGCGAACCGTTCTCGCATTCGACACCTATCCGTAGCGCGCGACAAGCGGATCGGCAAGATCAGAGCGTCCGGCCGCTATCGTGAGCGCGCCGACCGAGCAGAGGACCACCGACACGTGTTGAACATTCACGCCCGCGAATGGGTGTCGAAGACGATCAACCCTCTCGGCGTCCGGCTGGCCCGCGCCGGCGTGACCCCTGACCAGATCACGATCGCCGGCACGGTGGGCGCCACCGCCAGCGCGTTGATCTTCTTCACCCAGGGCTGGTGGTTCTCCGGGACGATGCTGATCTGGGGATTCGTGATGCTCGACATCGTCGACGGCGCGGTCGCCCGGGCCGGTGGCACGTCGACCAAGTTCGGCGCGGTGCTCGACTCCACCTGCGACCGCATCGTCGACGCCGCCGTGTTCGGCTCGATCGGATGGTACTTCGCCAGGCACGACCAGCCATGGATGCTGGCCGGCTGCCTGCTGTGCCTGGTGCTCGGCCAGCTCACCTCCTACATCCGCGCACGCGCCGAAGGCGTGGGGCTCAACGCCACGGTGGGTATCGCCGAGCGCGCCGAGCGGCTCATCATCATCCTGGTGGGGACTGGGCTGTCGGGCGAACACCTACGGGTGCCGTATGTGCAGGCGATCGCCGTCTGGCTGCTGGTGGGTGCCTCCGCGATCACGGTGCTTCAGCGGCTCGCTACGGTGTGGCGGCAGTCTCGCGACGAGAAGGGAACGCGATGAGCGCTCGCGCTGAATCATCCTGCCTCGCAGGCGCACCTGGCGGTGCGCGACGCCCCAGGCGTGACGAGGCTGCTCTTCGCGCGCGCGCTCATCGCCCGGGCGGGGTAGGTCAATGAGCCTGCGGGCACGGGCGGTCGACCTGAGTTTCGCCGCGGGATGGGGCGCAGTCCGGTCCTTGCCATCGCCGTTCGCGCGCCGGGCCTTCCGGACGGTGGCCGATGTCGCCACCGTCCGTAACGGCAAGGGTGCGCAACAGCTGCGGCGCAATCTGCGCCGCGTCGTCCCGCACGCCGACGAGGCGCAGCTGGACGAGCTGGTCGGCGCGGGCCTGCGTTCCTACGCGCGGTACTGGCTGGAGACGTTCCGGCTGCCCAGGATGGATAAGCGAGCGGTCACGGCCAGCACCGACGAGAACACCATCGGCGCCGAGCACATCGACGCGGCGGCCCGCGCGGGTAAGGGCTTCGTCCTGGCGCTGCCGCACATGGGCAACTGGGACGTCGCCGCGATCTGGCTGATCAACCGCGGCTACCCCTTCACAACCGTTGCCGAACGGCTCAAGCCGGACTCGCTGTTCGACCGATTCGTCGCATACCGGGAGAGCCTGGGCATGGAGGTGCTGCCGCTCACCGGGGGAGCCTCTCCGTCGGAGGGGCTTGCGCAGCGGCTGCGCTCGGGTCGCGCCGTGTGCCTGGTCGCTGACCGGGACCTGTCCCGAAACGGCGTCGACGTCGACTTCTTCGGCGAGACCGCCCGCATGCCCGGCGGGCCGGCACTGCTCGCCGCCACCACCGGTGCCGCGCTGTTGCCAGTGGCCCTGTGGTTCACGCCCGATGGTGGCTGGGCGCAGTGGATCGGCGAGCCGATCGAGCCTGCCGGCCCACGCCTGGCCGACAAGGTGCGCACCGGGACGCAAACGCTCGCCGACGCGTTCGCGGCACAGGTCGCCGCGCATCCGGAGGACTGGCACATGCTGCAAAAGCTCTGGGTGGCGGACCTGCCCGTTCGCACGGCCGCATCGAACGGCCACAGACCCGGATAGCCCGGTGCGCATCGGCATCGTCTGCCCGTACTCCTGGGACATCCCCGGAGGCGTGCAGGCGCATGTGCGTGACCTCGCCGAGGCGCTGCTCGACCTCGGCCACGTCGTGTCGGTGCTCACGCCCGGCGACGATGACACCCCGGGTTTGCCGGGCTACGTCGTGACGGCGGGGCGGGCGGTCCGCATCCCGTACAACGGCTCCGTGGCGCGGCTCCAGTTCGGCCTGGTGTCGGCCACCCGGGTGCGCCGCTGGCTGCGAGACGGTGACTTCGATGTGGTTCACGTGCACGAGCCGGCACCGCCCAGCCTCTCGCTGCTCGCCTGCATGATCCACGACGGGCCCCTGGTGGCGACCTTCCATGCCGCGCTCACCAAGTCGCGATGGCTGGCGATGCTCGACACCGTGCTCCAGCCGTTCCTGGAGAAGCTGTCCGGGCGCATTGCGGTGTCCGACGCCGCCCGCAAGGTGATCGTCGAGCACCTGGGCGCCGATGCCGTCGTCATTCCGAACGGCGTGGCCGTCTCGCATTACACGCACGCGCGGCCACTGCCCGGCTACCCGCGCCCGGGTGGCACCGTCGGATTCATAGGCCGCTACGACGAGCCGCGCAAGGGCATGGACGTGCTCGTGCCGGCGCTTTCGAGGCTGGTGCCACAGCGGCCCGGGCTGCGGCTGCTGGTCGCAGGCCGGGGCGAGGCGCAGGAATTCCTGGCCGGAGTACCCCGCGCAGTTCGCGACCGGATCGACCTGATGGGCCAGGTGACCGAGCACGACAAGGCGCGCATGCTCAAGAGCGTCGACGTGTACTGCGCGCCCAACACCGGGCAGGAGAGCTTCGGGGTGATTCTGCTCGAGGCGATGGCCGCGCACACCCCGATCGTGGCCAGCGAGCTGGACGCGTTCAAGCGAGTGCTCGGCGGTGGGGTCGCCGGGCAACTGTTCCCGATCGGTGACTCGGCCGCCTTGGCCCGCGAGCTGGACCGGGTGCTCGGCGACGCGGGACTGCGGCGGCGGCTGGTCGAGTCGGCTGCCAAGGCGGTGGTTCCGTACGACTGGTCGACGGTCGTCAGAGAGGTGCTGCGCGTGTACGAACTCGCCATCGCCGGCGCGTCAGCGCCACTCGATCGACCGCGGCGGGGGCCCCGTTAGGCTGACGCACCATGCTGACCGCAGGCTGGCTGATTGCCGCGGTCGTCTTCGCCGTGCTGATCACCAGCTGGATCACGTTCACGATCACCCGCCTCGACCGGCTACACGCCCGCGTCGACGCTGCACAGGCGGCGCTGGACGCGCAGCTTGTGCGCCGTGCGGCCGCGCTGCTGCACGTTGCGGAGTCATCGGTCGGGGTGCTCTGTGAGGACGAGAGGGCGCGGCTGGAGCTGGTGTCCGAGACCGCGCTGTCCGCCTCGCTTGACGACCGGGAAGCCGCTGAGAACGCCGTCGGCCGCGCCGTGATCGACATCGCCGGCCAGCACGCCGACTTGGCCGCGTCCACCATCGAGGAACTGCGTGAGGCGGGCACCCGCGTGCTCATCGCCCGCAGGTTCTACAACGACGCGGTCCGCGACACCCGGGCGCTGCGTGCCCGCCGGATGCCCCGGCTGCTGCGACTTGCGGGGCACCGAGACCTGCCGCAGTTCTTCGACATCGACGACACCCTGCCCGTCTACGAGCCGCCGCCGGGCGGCTCGGCTACCCATAAGGAGATCAACAGGTGAGTTTCGGGGAGCGCCTGACCGCGTTCGTCGCGCGGCTTACGCCCGGGCAGAAGGCTGCCGCTGGCCTGCTCACGCTGGCCCTCGCCGCTGGCGGCACGGCCGGCGGGCTGGTAGTCGCGGGCGTCAGCTCGTCGGATCCCGCAGCGCTGTCAGCCGTTCCACCGCCACCGCCGACCACGAGCTCACCCAAGCCGAAGCCCAAACCCAAACCCAAGCCGAAGCCGAAGCCGAAGCCCAAACCGAAGCCGGTGAACCCGCTCACCGGGCTCGGCCCGGTGCCGAAGCGCGTCGTCGCTGTCAAGATCGACGACACCGAGAACGGGCGGCCCCAGCGCGGCGTCGACCTGGCCGACATCGTCTATGTCGAACAGGCCGAGGGCGGACTCACCCGGCTCGTGGCGGTGTTCGGAACGCACAAGCCGGTCGTCGAGGCGGTGCGCAGCGTGCGCACCAGCGACCCGGAATTGCTCAGCCAGTACGGCCGGATCACCCTGGTCGCATCCGGTGGTGGAGGCGACTCGCTACCCACCCTCGACCGCTCCATCTTGCATTCGGTGATCAATGACCGTGGCGGCGTCGGTTTCGCCCGCGATGGGGGCCGGGCCGTGCCGTACAACCTCACCTCGAACCTGGCGGCGGTCAGCGCCAGCACTCGTAGCACGTCCGCGAAGAGCATCGGCTTCACCTGGGCAGCGAAGCTGCGCGGTGTGCGTGCGCGCTCACGCGGCCAGGTCGTTCACACCGTGGTCGGCGGCACGCCCGTCGACTTCCAGTGGGACCGCTCCCGCCACAAGTACGTGCGGCTCATCGGCGGCGTGCCGCAGCGCGCCGCCGACGGCCATCTGATCGCCACCCGGAACGTGATCGTGCAGTACTGCAAGGTCAGCGTGCACCCGGGCGACGTCGACGTGGCCGGCAATCCGGCGCAGTACACGCATTCGATCGGCCGCCGCATGGTCGTCGTCTTCCGCGACGGCAAGCGCATCGACGGGATCTGGTCGCGGCCGTCCAAGAGCGCCGGGACGAGACTGCTCACCCCAGCCGGCAAGCCGATCCCGCTGGCACCCGGCGGCGCCTGGGTCGTCCTGGTAGCTGCCGGCGCGCCGCTGTCGAGCTAATCCGCGCCAACTGTCACCTGCCGCTGTTTGGCGCGAATGCTGCCGGGCCATTGGAATCGCATCGGCCCGGCGGGCGGCGGGCTCGGCGTCCCTAGAATTGACGCCATGCCCGAAGCACAGCCCACCACCACCGAACACGTCGTCGGCACCGCCCGCGTCAAGCGCGGCATGGCCGAGATGCTCAAGGGCGGCGTGATCATGGACGTCGTCACACCCGAGCAGGCCAAGATCGCCGAGGACGCCGGCGCGGTGGCCGTAATGGCGCTGGAGCGCGTGCCGGCCGACATACGCACGCAGGGCGGCGTGGCCCGCATGAGCGACCCCGACATGATCGACGGCATCGTCAACGCCGTCTCCATCCCGGTCATGGCCAAGGCGCGCATCGGGCACTTCGTCGAGGCGCAGGTGCTCCAGAGCCTGGGCGTGGACTACATCGACGAGTCCGAGGTGCTCACTCCGGCCGACTACGCGAACCACATCGACAAGTGGGCGTTCACGGTGCCGTTCGTGTGCGGCGCGACCAACCTGGGCGAGGCGCTGCGGCGCATCACCGAAGGCGCCGCGATGATCCGATCCAAGGGTGAGGCCGGCACCGGCGACGTCTCCAACGCGACCACCCACATGCGCGCCATCCGGGCCGAGATTCGCCGCCTTTCGAACCTGCCCGAGGACGAGCTGTTCGTGGCAGCGAAAGAGCTCCAGGCGCCGTACGAGCTGGTTGCCGAGGTCGCGAAGGCAGGCAAACTACCGGTGGTGCTGTTCACGGCGGGTGGGATCGCCACGCCGGCCGATGCGGCGATGATGATGCAACTGGGCGCCGAGGGAATCTTCGTGGGTTCCGGGATCTTCAAGTCCGGCGATCCGGCCCGTCGCGCCGAGGCGATCGTCAAGGCCACGACGTTCTACGACGACCCGGACGTGATCGCTAAGGCCTCCCGCGCCCTCGGTGAGGCGATGGTCGGCATCAACGTCGAGGACGTGCCGGCGCCGCACCGGCTCGCCGAGCGGGGCTGGTAGCGATGTGCCGCAACATCCACACGCTGCGCCCGCCGTTCGTCGAGAACGTCACGGACTACGACATCGAGGCGGCGGCGCTGCAGTACGTGCGCAAGGTCGCCGGCATGCGCGCGCCGTCGGCGGCCAACGCGGAGGCCTTCCAGCAGGCGGTCGATGCGGTCGCGGCCGCGACCTCCGAGTTGCTCGGCAGCCTGGTGCTGCGCCCGTCGACGTCCAAGCACGCCAAGCCGTACGCGAACGCGACGGCGCACCGACACTGAGGTGCCTGTCGCCGTCGGCGTGCTCGCCCTCCAGGGCGACGTCCGCGAACACCTCGCTGCGCTTCGCGCGTGCGGTGTCCGGGCCGTGCCGGTGCGCCGACCGGAGGAGCTCGAAGGGCTTTCCGGCCTGGTGCTGCCCGGGGGCGAGTCGACGACCGTGGCGAAGCTGGCGCGCGCGTTCGACCTGGTCGAGCCGCTGCGCAAGCTCATCGCCGAGGGGCTGCCGATCTACGGCTCGTGTGCCGGCATGATCCTGCTCGCGGACCGGATCGTCGACGGTGTGGCGGACCAGGAGACGTTCGGCGGCATGGACATGACCGTGCGCCGCAACGCGTTCGGCCGCCAGGTCGACTCGTTCGAAGAGGACATCACCATTGCCGGTATCGACGGCGGGCCGCTGCATGCGGTCTTCATCCGGGCGCCCTGGGTGGAGTCGCTGGGGCCGGGGGCCACGCCACTTGCGGCGGTCAGCTCCGGACCTGCCGCCGGTAAGATTGTCGCGGTTCGCCAGCGACAGTTGCTGGCCACGTCGTTCCATCCGGAACTGATGGGCGACGGACGCGTCCACGCGTACTTCTGCGACATGGTGAGGAATCAGGCGAGGTCATGAGCGGCCACTCGAAATGGGCCACGACGAAGCACAAGAAGGCCGTGGTCGACGCCAAGCGAGGCAAGCTCTTCGCGAAGCTGATCAAGAACATCGAGGTTGCGGCGCGCACCGGCGGCGGCGATCCGGAGGGCAACCCGACGCTGTACGACGCCATCCAGAAGGCACGCAAGAACTCGGTGCCCCTCGACAACATCGACCGTGCGGTCAAGCGGGGCTCCGGCGCCGAGGCAGGTGGCTCGGAGTGGCAGACCATCACGTACGAGGGATACGCGCCGAACGGCGTCGCGATCCTCATCGAGTGCCTCACCGACAACCGCAACCGGGCGGCCAGCGAGGTGCGCACCGCGATGACCCGCAACAGTGGCTCCATGGCTGACCCCGGCTCGGTGTCGTATCTGTTCAGCCGAAAGGGCGTGGTGATCGTGCCCAAGGCCGGCGGCGTGCCGGAAGACGATGTCCTCGCTGCGGTGCTCGACGCCGGCGCCGAAGAGGTCAACGACTTGGACGAGGCCTTCGAGGTCGTCAGCGAGGCGAGCGACCTGGTCCCGGTGCGCACCGCGCTCCAGAATGCCGGCATCGACTATGAGTCGGCCGAGGCGTCGTTCGTGCCGAGCGTCCAAGTGCCGCTCGACGAGGAGGGCGCCCGCAAGGTGTTCCGGCTCATCGACGCGCTCGAGGATTGCGACGATGTTCAGAACGTGTATGCCAACTTCGACGTGAGCGACGAGGTGATGGCCGCCGTCGGCTAGAAGCGAATCGGCTAGAACCCGATCGGCGACTGCCGCCAGAAGCGGAACAGGTCGTAGCCCAGTGCCCATAACGCCTTGGGCGCGCCAGTTGCGTCATAGATCCGTTCCACCAGCTCGAAGAACCACACGTTCAACTGGTGGATTTGCAGCAGCACGAACACCCCGAGCATGCCCCACGGCTTCACCGGCTCGAAACCGCGTGCGGTCTGCCTGTCCAGGTACGGCTCGATGATCGCGTAGCCGTCCAGCCCCGGGATGGGCAGCAGGTTCAGGATCGCGGCGCTGATCTGAAGGAATCCCAGGAACGCGACCCCGGACCAGAAATGGATGTGCTGCCCGTCGTACGAGCGCGCGAGCACCAGCAGGATTGCTGCGAAGACGGCGTTGGAGACCGGGCCTGCCGCCGCGGCGAGGCTCTGCATCGCACGGCTGCGGAACGCGTGCGGATGCAGGTACACGGCGCCGCCGGGCAACCCGATACCACCCTGTGCAATGAAGATCACCGGCAGCACGATCGACAGGAACGGGTGTGCGTACTTCAGCGGATTCAGGGTCAGGTATCCGGCTGCCTCGACGCTGCGGTCGCCGGCGCGGAAGGCGACGTAGGCGTGCCCGAACTCGTGCAGGCACAGCGACACCACCCAGCCGCCCACCACGAAGCAGAACACACCGAAGCGCGCCCCGGGACGCGAGTCGTCGAAGCTCAGCCAGCCGCCGAATGCGGTAAGCGCGACGAATGCCAGGAAGATAGGGCTGACTCGCATGCCGGGCCGGAACCGCCGGCGGAACGCGGTCGGGTCATTCCACACCCCGCGAAGCGTACTGAGCTATCCCGCCTGGGCGCCGCTCGATCCGGACCGCTCGCTTGGCTAGGGCCGCGCCGCGGCGGCGGCTCTTCGCGCGCGCTCATCGGTCGGTGTGTCTGCGCCGCCGTTCGGCAGGCGCCGCCTAGGCTGTCGAACGTCCGTTCGCCATGAAGGGAAACGCGTGCGAGTGCTGGGGGTCGATCCGGGCATGACGCGTTGCGGCATCGGCGTCGTCGACGGCGCGCCGGGCCGGCAGCTCGCCCTTGTGGATGTGCAGGTCGTGCGCACTCCGTCCGGTCTTGATGTCGGAGCGCGGCTGGTCGCGGTCGCGGATGCCCTCACCAGCGCGATCGCCCGGTTCGAGCCGGACGTCGTCGCCGTCGAGCGGGTGTTCAGCCAGCACAACGTACGCACCGTCATGGGCACCGCCCAGGTTTCGGGACTCGCGATCGTGGCGGCCGCCCGTGCCGGCGTGCCGGTCGCACTGCACACCCCGAGTGAGGTCAAAGCGGCGGTGACCGGATCCGGCGCGGCCGGCAAGGCGCAGGTCGGCGCGATGGTCAGCCGGCTGCTGCAATTGCCTGAGACGCCACGTCCGGCTGACGCCGCTGACGCGCTGGCGCTCGCGATCTGCCAGCTGTGGCGGGGGGCGGCGCAGGCCCGGCTCGCCGCCGCGGCAAGGATGAACGCGATGAGCGAGCACCGCAGGGCTGTCGCGCCGGGGCGCGAAGCGCGGGCGGCACGGTGATTGCGAGCGTGCGCGGCCTGGTTGCGGCCGTCGGCCCGGACGGCGCGGTGATCGACGTGGGCGGTGTGGGCCTCGCCGTGTCGTGCTCGCCGGGCACGCTGGCCCGGCTGCGGGTCGGCGAACAGGCGCGGCTGGCGACCAGTCTCGTCGTCCGCGAGGACTCGCTCACGCTGTTCGGGTTCGCCGACGACGACGAGCGTTCGTTGTTCGAACTGCTGCAGACTGCCAACGGGGTCGGCCCCAAGCTCGCGCAGACCATCCTGGCGGTGCACCCGCCGCGCGAGGTCCGCCGGGCCATCGCCGGCGACGACATCGCCGCGCTGACCAGGGTGCCGGGGATCGGCCGCAAGGGCGCGGAGCGCATCATCCTCGAGCTGCGCGACCGGATCGGCGCCGTCGACACCGCGGCCGCCGACCTGCGCGTCACCCCGGTCGCGCCGTGGCGCGAGCAGCTGCGGCACGCCCTCGCCGGACTCGGCTTCACCGGCAAGGAGGCTACGGACGCCATCGACGTGGTGGCCGCCGACGCCGATGAGACGCCCGACGTGTCCGCTCTGCTACGGCAGAGCATCCAGCTGCTGGGACGTACCCGATGACCGAGCCGGATCTGGTGACTCCGTTGGCAGTCGTCGCAGAACGGGAGATCGAGGCGAGCCTGCGGCCCAAGCGGCTTGCCGAGTTTCCTGGTCAGCCGAAGGTGCGCGAGCAGCTCGAGCTCGTCATTGCAAGCGCGCTGCGTCGCGGTCGCCCTCCGGACCATCTCCTGCTCTCGGGGCCACCCGGACTGGGCAAGACCAGCCTGGCCATGATCATCGCCACCGAGCTCAACGCGTCGATCCGGGTGACCAGTGGGCCGGCCATCGAACGCGCCGGCGACCTGGCCGCGTTGCTCACCAGCCTGGGTGCAGGCGAAGTGCTGTTCATCGACGAGATCCATCGGGTGGCCCGGCCGGCCGAGGAATTGCTCTACATGGCGATGGAGGACTTCCGCGTCGACGTCATGGTCGGCAAGGGTCCCGGCGCGACCGCGATCCCCCTCGACCTGGCCCCGTTCACGCTGGTGGGGGCCACCACCCGGGCCGGACTGCTCAGCGGACCGCTGCGCGACCGCTTCGGATTCACCGGCCATCTCGACTTCTATGACGTCACCGACCTGGAGACGATCCTTTC
Source organism: Actinomycetota bacterium (assembly GCA_046744105.1). Taxonomy (GTDB): domain Bacteria; phylum Actinomycetota; class Actinomycetes; order Mycobacteriales; family Jatrophihabitantaceae; genus DASXRA01. Next base: position 881 of record JBKOXO010000015.1, on the reverse strand, counting down.
CCGCTCGGCGGCTCTGCTCGGCGTCGACCTGCGCGACGACGGCGCCACCGAGATTGCCGGCCGCTCACGGGGCACGCCGCGCGTTGCCAACCGGCTGCTGCGCCGGGTGCGCGACTACGCCGAAGTGCGCGCCGACGGCGTGGTAACCCGGCAGATCGCCCAGGAGGCGCTTGCCGTGTACGACGTGGACGAGCTGGGGCTCGACCGCCTCGACCGGGCGGTCCTCGACGCGCTCGTGCGCCGCTTCGGCGGCGGGCCGGTTGGGGTCGCGAACCTCGCTGTCGCGGTCGGCGAGGAGGTGGACACCGTCGAGGAGGTCGCCGAGCCGTACCTCGTTCGCGCCGGGTTGCTGGCCCGTACTCCGCGCGGGCGCGTCGCGACACCCGCCGCGTGGGCACATCTCGGCCTCGGCCGGCCCCGCGACGACGGTGCTGCCATGCTGTTCGACCCGTAAGATCGGCGGGCACCGTGGCGGCTCTGCAGCCGTTAAGTAACGAGGCGCCTACACTCGCGGGCGTTACCCACACACGCGAGGTACCCAACCGTGAAAAGCGCACTACCCCTCATCGTGCTCGCCCTCCTGCTACTGGCGATGCTGCTGTTCACCCGGCGCAACCGCGAACGCGCCGCTTCGCAGCAGGCGAAACTCCGCGAACGGATCACATTCGGCACCCAGGTCATGACCACGTCGGGGCTGTACGGGACGGTGACCAGCCTGAACGGCGACGACACGGTGCAGCTGTCGATCGCGCCGGGGGTGGAGGTGAAATGGGCGATCGCCGCCCTCCGGGACGTCGAGTCGCTGCCCAACCAGTACCGCGAATCGCTAGCTCCCGAGGAGGAGAAGGCCGACGATCCACCCGACGACCCGCGATGAGCTC
>JBKOXO010000051.1:0-5839 GCA_046744105.1 Actinomycetota bacterium | reverse complement strand
ACCGTCGTCCGTACGGTCTGGGCCGCCACCGAATCGCCGGCGCCGGCGGCCACCACCGGGATTGCGGCGGCCAAGGCCACGCCGGCGACGAGCAGCGCCCAGCGTCCAGGCCGGTGACGCAGCTGCGCGGCCGCAAGCGACGCAATCACACGCACTGGACTAGCCCGCCGCTTGGTGGGTCTTCGCGCGAGCGGTCATCGCCGACTAACTCCTTTTTCGCGAGTTCCGGTTAGCATACGAGACATGGCGCGGCAGGTCGATGGGGTTTGGCTACCAGAGCGCGTGTCAGGACACCCTGCGCTCGAATTGAACAACACCGTGGGCGGCTGGGGCTTCGCCCAGCCACGGGAGTACCTGGTCGACTACGGCACGCTGATCGTGCTCGCCCAAGACGTCGACCTGGTCACCCCCGCCGACTGCCTTGCGCTGCTTACCGCTACGCAACAGGCCCCCGCGCAAGCCCGGGCGGCGCTGCGTGACGTCAAGCGGCTACGGTCCGCGCTGCACGCAGCGATGGTCGACGATTCGGCGGACGCCGCTGCGCAGCTGCGCACGTTCGCGGCCCGCGCGGTGCGCGCCTCGCGCTACGTGAGCGACGACGCATCCGCCCTGCGGCTGGACGGCGGCGCGGGGCTGCGCATGCCGCTGCACCGGTTCACGCTGTCGCTGGCGACATTGCTGGAGCGGTATCCGCGCCGGGCGATCCGCAGCTGTGCGGACGATGCATGTGGCTGGTTGTTCCTCGACCCGTCCGGCCGGCGCCGCTGGTGCGAGATGGCCGTCTGCGGCAACCGCGCCAAGGCCCGCCGCTACGCGGAACGGCACAAGCAGACGGCATCCCCCTCCTGACGTTGTTCGACCCTCGGCGTGGTATGACGCGCCGAGGGTCGAACAACTTGTATGGGGGACGAGGCGTTACCGCCGTTGCGGCCGCCACACCACCAGCGCGGTCGAGGGGCGGGCGTTCAGCTCGTCGTAGGCCTGCCGCAGTTCAGCGGCCAGCTCGGCCACCCGGGAACGCAACGCGTCGACGTGCGCCTCGAGCTCGATGATCCGCTTGATGCCGGCGAGGTTGACGCCATCCCGCTGCGAGAGCCGCTGCACCTCGCGCAGCAACGCCACGTCGCGTGCGGAGTAACGGCGCCCGCCACCGACGGTGCGGCCCGGCGTGACCAGCCCGAGCCGGTCGTATTGGCGCAGCGTCTGGGCGTGCATGCCGGCGAGCTCCGCGGCCACCGAGATCACGAACACGGGGGCATCGTCAGGGACGCGCGGCTCAGCCATGACCCTTCTCCCCGTTCCGGACAGCGGCGGTGATGCGCGGCCTCGGGTCGTCCTGGCCGGCTGCCGCCGCGTACTTCTCCAGCGCCTCACGCGCCTCGGCGCTCAGCTTCTGCGGCACCGCCACCTCGACGGTGACGAGCAGGTCGCCGTGGCCGCCGCCGCGCTTGGCGATGCCACGCCCACGCACCCGGAACGTCCGCCCGCTGCTCGTGCCGGCCGGCACCTTGAGCGCAACGGCGCCGTCCAGGGTGGGCACGCGCAGCGTCGTGCCTAGTGCCGCCTCGGCATACCCGATCGGGACGGTCAGCGTCAGGTTGTCGCCGCGACGCCCGAACAACTCGTGCGCGCCGACGTGCACGGTGACGAACAGGTCGCCGGCCGGGCCACCGCGCACGCCTGGCGTGCCCTTGCCTGGGATGCGCAGCCGCGCACCGTCACGCACCCCCGCCGGCACCCGGACGTTGATCGTGCGGGTCTGCGTGGTGACGCCGGTGCCCTGGCAGTCCGGGCACGGATCGTCGATGATCTGGCCGGTGCCCCGGCAGTCGCGGCACGGCTCACTGAACCCGAACGCGCCCTGGTTGCGGCTGACGAATCCGGTGCCGCCACAGGTCGGGCACACGTGCGGGCGGGTACCGGGTCGCGCACCGGAGCCGTGGCAGGTGCGGCACGTCCCCGGTCCGGACAGCTTCAACGGCAGCATCGCCCCGTGCACCGCCTCGTCGAAGCCCAGCGTCACCTCGGCATCGACGTCCCGCCCACGTGTGGGCCCGACGTTGCGCCGCCGGGTCGTCCCGCCGGTGAACAGCCCGCCGAAGACGTCGCCCAGCCCACCGCCCATGCCGCCGGTGCCCATGCCGCCGGTGCCTCCGAACAGGTCGGACACGTCGAACGTGGCGTCGCCACCGGGGAATCCGCCCGCGCCCGGTCGGAAGCCGCCGCCGGCGAACAGCGTCCGCGCCTCGTCGTACTCCTTGCGGCGCTTCTCGTCGGAGAGGACGTCGTACGCCTCCGACACTTCCTTGAACTTGGCTTCCGCTTCAGCGTTGCCGGGGTTCTTGTCCGGGTGCAGCTGGCGTGCGAGCTTGCGGTACGCCTTCTTGATGTCGGCTGGCGACGCGTCCTTGGTGACGCCCAGCGCCTTGTAATAGTCCTTCTCGATGTAGTCCTTCGTGCTCACCGAACGCCACCCCCTCCCTATTCGTCTGCGGGCTGCTCAGCCGACTGCGGTGCCGGGTCGGTCACGCCGACCATCGCCGGGCGGAGTAGCCGATCACCCTGCTTGTAGCCGCGGCGCAGCACCGTGGTCGCGGTCGGTTCGCTGACCTCCGGGCTCTCCTCGTGCATCACCGCCTCGTGGACGGTCGGGTCGAACGGGTCGCCCGGCTCGCCAAAGGCGGCCAGCCCGAGCTTGCTCAGCACGGTCTCGAGCTGGTCTGCCACGGACTTGAACGCACCGGTCAGGTCGCCGTGGGCGCGAGCGCGGTCGATGTCGTCGAGCACCGGCAGCAGCCCGACCAGCGCGTTGCCCACTGCGGCTTCGGCCAACGCCACCCGGTCGCGCTCGACGCGCTTGCGGTAGTTGGCGAACTCGGCCTGCACACGCTGCAGGTCACGGGTGCGCTCCTCCAGGAGCAGCGCGTCGGCCTTTGGGACGTTGTCCTCGCTGGGCTCCGGCTCCGGCACCGCGTGGCGGGGCTCGCCCGTCATCGGGTCGAGCCGCCGCTTATCCCTTATGACAACTGGTTCCTGGTGCTGGTTCTCAGAGCTCACTGCTTCTCGCCCTCGGGACCCTCGTCCACGACCTCGGCGTCGACCACGCTCTCGTCCTCGGTGGAGGACGAGGACGGCGGCGGCGGGGTGCCGGCACCGCCGGGCGCCGACGCGCCGGCAGCCGATGCCGCCTCGTACATGGCGCTACCCGCCTCGGACGACACGCGCGCGACCTTCTCCTGCGCGGACTTGATCGAGTCGAGGTTGGTACCGCCGAGTGCCGTCTTCAGCTCGGCCAGCGCTGTCTCGAGCTCGCTCTTCTTGTCATCGGGCAGCTTGTCGCCGTTCTCGGTCAGGAACTTCTCCGTCGCGAACTGCAGCGACTCCGCGGAGTTGCGCGTCTCGGCCTCCTCGCGGCGCTTACGGTCCTCCTCGGCGTGCTGCTCGGCGTCGCGCATCATTCGGTCGATCTCGTCCTTGGACAGGCCGGATCCGCCGGTGATCGTCATGCCCTGTTCCTTGTTGGTAGCCAGGTCCTTGGCGTTCACGTGGACGATGCCGTTCGCGTCGATGTCGAACGTGACCTCGATCTTCGGCACGCCCCGCGGCGCCGGCGGCAGGCCGGTCAGCTCGAACATGCCGAGCTTCTTGTTGTAGGCCGCGATCTCGCGCTCACCCTGATACACCTGGATCTCGACGCTCGACTGGTTGTCGTCGGCGGTCGTGAAGATCTCCGAACGCTTCGTCGGGATCGTCGTGTTCCGCTCGATCAGCCGGGTCATCACGCCGCCCTTGGTCTCGATGCCGAGGCTCAGCGGTGTGACGTCGAGCAGCAGGACGTCCTTGACGTCGCCCTTCAGCACGCCGGCCTGCAGCGCGGCGCCGACGGCGACGACCTCGTCCGGGTTGACGCCCTTGTTCGGCTCCTTGCCGCCGGTCAGCTCACGCACCAGGTCGACGACGGCCGGCATGCGCGTCGAACCGCCCACCAGCACCACGTGGTCGATCTGGTTCAGGCTGATGCTCGCGTCCTTGATCACGTTGTGGAACGGCTCCCGGGTGCGCTCCAGCAGGTCGGCCGTGATGCGCTGGAACTCGGCACGGCTGAGCGTCTCGTCCATGAACAGCGGGTTCTTCTCGGCGTCCACCGTGATGTAGGGCAGGTTGATCGACGTCTGCTGGTTGCTGGACAGCTCGATCTTGGCCCGCTCGGCGGCCTCGCGGAGGCGCTGCATGGCCATCTTGTCCTTGGTCAGGTCGATGCCGTGGGCGGCCTTGAACTTGTCGACGAGCCACGTGATGACACGCTCGTCCCAGTCGTCGCCGCCGAGGTGGTTGTCGCCGCTCGTCGCCTTGACCTCGATGACGCCCTCACCGATCTCGAGCAGGCTGACGTCGAAGGTGCCGCCGCCCAGGTCGAAGACCAGGATCGTCTGCTCCTTCTGGCCCTTGTCCAGCCCGTAGGCCAGCGCGGCGGCGGTGGGCTCGTTGATGATCCGCAGGACATTGAGGCCCGCGATCTGGCCCGCCTCCTTGGTTGCCTGGCGTTGCGCGTCGTTGAAGTACGCAGGGGTCGTGATGACCGCGTCGGAGACGTCCTCGCCAAGGTAGGACTCGGCGTCGCGCTTGAGCTTCTGCAGCACACGGGCGCTGATCTCCTGCGCGGTGTAGGTCTTGCCGTCGATCTCGACCTTCCAGCTCGGGTCGCCCATGTGGCGCTTCACCGATCGGATGGTTCGGTCGACGTTCGTGACGGCCTGGCGCTTGGCGACCTCGCCGACCAGCACCTCGCCGTTCTTGGCGAACGCGACGACGCTCGGCGTGGTGCGCGAGCCCTCGGCGTTCGCGATGACCTCCGGCTCGCCCCCTGTCAGGACGGAGACGACGGAGTTGGTGGTACCCAGATCGATACCGACAGCTCGTGCCATTGGCTTGTACTCCCTATGCTCTAGTTCTTGCTTCAATCAAAAGAACTGAGTCGGGTCCGCTCATGTTCCCGGACCCATTATGCCCCAGGCTCAAGTGGACATTTCGGCCGGCTCACTGGTCCGCGCGAGCAGGGCGCCGGTCAGCAGCGGCACCCCGGCCGCGGCCAGCCACAGCCCACGCGACGACACGCCGTAGAGGGCCCCGCCGAGCGCCGGGGCCAGCACCATCCCGCTGATCGACGCCGCGGCGTAGAGGCTCTGGTACGTGCCTGCGCGCCCGGCCGGGGCCGCATCGGCGACGGCGGCCGTGGCTGTCGGCTTGTAGAGCATCTCGCCCGCCGTGACGATCAGCGTCGCCGCGACGATGGTGCCGAGCGTGGCGTCGACCGCGATGACGAGCCAACCGGCTCCGACCAGGGCGTACCCGGTGGCGATGACCACTGCGGCCCGGTGGCGCGCGAGGCGCAGTGCGAGCTGCACCTCGAACGCCACGATCACCACACAGTTCGACGTAATGAGCAGGCCGTACACCAGTGGGCGCTGGCCCAGGTCACGCAACTGAAGCGGTAAGGCGACGTAGTACTGGCGATATGCCGTGTCGACGGCGATCACGGTGAGCAGGACGGCGACGGTGAGCCGGTCGGCACGCAACCCCCGCACGAGGTCGCGGCCGCGTCGGCCGCCGAGGCCCGACGACGCGCGGCCGGCGCCACCGACGGCGAGGTCGACGTCATCGACCCGAACGCCCGGGCGACCGTCGTCTTCACCTACCCTGCCACCGGCATCCCCGGGCCACTGCCCGAAGGCTGGGACCGCATCCCGGGCACCACGGGCTGCACGCTCGAGAACCGCCTCTTCCGCGACCGCCACGCCGTGTTCGTCCGCGCCGGCGTCGCTGTCCACGGTGTCAGCAC
>JBKOXO010000032.1:0-14640 GCA_046744105.1 Actinomycetota bacterium | reverse complement strand
CGCTCGGCAAGATCTGCGGCATCCGACTTCGAGTGCTCGGATGAGTAGGTGCTCGGCATCGAGACCCCATACACGTTGCCGCCGCCGATCGCGTCCGCTGCGATGGCGGCCACCACGGAGGAGTCGATGCCGCCGGACAGGCCCAGCACGACGGAGTGGAACCTGTTCTTGCGGACGTAGTCGCGTGTGCCCGTGACGAGCGCGCCCCAGATTTCGGCCTCGTCGCTGACGCGCTCGGCGACGCCCGCCGGCTGCATCTCGTAGCGCGGTGCCGCCGGTGTCTGCGTGTCGTGGTGCTCGACCAGCATCTGCGAGCGCGGCGCGGTGACCGGGTCGGTGGCCGGCAGGTCCAGGTCGATGTAGAACACACCCTCGACGTACTGCGGAGTGCGGGCGAGCACCGCGCCGTCTGCGGTCACCACCATCGAGTCGCCGTCGAACACCAGCTCGTCCTGCGCGCCGACCATGTTCAGGTAGGCGACCGTGGCGCGTGCCTCGCGGGCACGCCGCTGCAACAGCCGCAGCCGTACGTCGTCCTTGTTGCGCTCGTACGGCGAACCGTTGATGTTCACCACCAGGCCCACCCCGACCTGACCGGCGACCGCGAACGGGCCGTCGTCCTGCCAGAGGTCCTCGCAGATGGTCAGCGCGACGTCGACTCCGCCGTAGCGCACCACGGTGAACCGGTCGCCGCGTACGAAGTAGCGCGCCTCGTCGAACACGCCGTAGTTCGGCAGGTGGTGCTTGTAGTAGGTGGCGACGACCCGGCCGCCGAGGCAGAAGGCCGCCGCGTTGCGGGGGCCTGCGCGCTCGTCCAGGTACAGGGTCGCAGCGGTGCGCGGTCCGCCGTCCTCGTCCAGGTAGCCGACGATGACGGCCGTGTCGGCGAGGCCCGCAGCGGCCAGCTCGACGGCCAGGTTCTTCAAGGTGGCCCGCGACGCGGCGCGGAACGACTCGCGGAAGACCAGGTCCTCCGGTGGGTAGCCGGTGATCGCCATCTCGGGGAACACGACCAGATGGGCTCCGGCGGCGGCCGCCTCGCGGGTGCGAGCGACGACGGCGGCGGCGTTGCCCGCCAGGTCGCCGACGGTCACATCGATCTGGGCGAGAGCAAGACGCAGCTGCGGCATGCATCCATTGTCTCTCGGCGTGCCCAGGCACGTGGCAGCATGTGTGACGCCCCGCCGCGGCCGCGTCTGGAGCGATGCGGCAGACTGTCGGAAGCTGGCGCGGTGTCCGATCCCGCGACATGCCGGATCTAACGCAACCAAACCAGCTGTCCGTGCGTCATACGAGTGAGAGCTGATCGTGACCATCAGCTGGCGCGTCGATGCGCCCTTCTGGTCCACAATTGAGCTCGACGCGGTGGATGGTGGGGAACTGCAGGCCGGAGGTTGGGGTGTTGGTGGGGGATCGGCGGCTTTGGTCAGTGGCGGCGGCGGCCGCCACAGTCGTGTTGGCGCTCGGCGCATGTACGTCGGGGCAACACAGCGCACGGAGCACGCCACCAGTGGGCAACTCGACACCGTCGGGCGACAGCACGACCGCCACGAGCAGTGCGCCGGCGGCGCCGCCGGCGCGGATCAGCAGCAACCCGGCCAACGGCGCGCAGGGTGTGAGCCCGGTCGCGCCGATCAGCGTCACTGCGGCCGGGGGCACGCTGTCATCGGTCACGATGACCAACTCGGAGGGCAAGGGCGTCAAGGGCGCCTTGAGCACCGACAAGACGTCGTGGCACGTCGCCGAGGACCTCGGCTACAGCAAGGCCTACACGGTCCTGGCCAAGGCTGTGAACGCCGACGGCCAGTCGGTCAGCCGCACGACGCACTTCACCACGGTGGCGCCGCCGAACATGACAATGCCGTACCTGGACACCACCGGCGGCGGCTCGATCACGAACGGTGCCACGTACGGCGTGGGCTTCGTCGCGAGCGTGCACTTCGACGAACCGATCACCGACAAGGCGGCCGCGGAGAAGACCCTGAACGTCACCACGTCGCCAGCACAGCAGGGCAGCTGGTACTGGATGGACGACCAGAACGCACACTGGCGCCCGCGCGTGTACTACCAGGCCGGCACAAAGGTGACCGTGTCTGCCGACGTGTACGGCAAGCAGGTGAGCCCCGGGCTGTGGGGACAGGCTGATCAGAGCGTGTCGTTCCGGATCGGCCCGTCGCACGTCTCGATCGCCGACGACAACACCAAGAAGATCACGGTCTACCAGAACGGCAAGGTCATCAAGCACATGCCCACGTCGATGGGTAAGGGCGGCAGCACCGTCGACAACGGTCAGACGATCACATTCTGGACGCAGCCTGGAACCTATACGGTGCTCGACCAGGCCAACCCGGTCCGGATGGACTCCCGCACATTCGGCCTCTCCCTCGACGCCGGCGGCTACAACGTCCTCGTGTACTGGGCAACCCGCATCAGCACGGACGGGGTGTACGTGCACTCGGCGCCGTGGTCGGTCTGGGCGCAGGGCAAGACCGACACCTCGCACGGGTGCCTGAATGTCTCGCCGGACAACGCCACATGGTTCTACAAGTGGTCCCAGGTCGGTGACGTCGTCCAGGTCAAGCACACCGGTGGCGCGCCGCTGGAGGTGTGGCAGAACGGCGACTGGAGCGTGCCGTGGTCGCAGTGGCTGGCAGGTAGCGCCCTGCATTAATCCGCCGGCGGGCTCTTCGCGCGAGCGCTGTGGCATATGTGCGCCACGGCGACTGCCTCACCCGTCACGAGGGCGGGCTCGGCACCCGCCACGCAAGCGTCGCGTCGCGACACGCGGGCGCACGCTCTTCGCGCGAGCACTCATCGCCCGGCGGTTGCGCCCGCCACGTGGTACGCAGGACGCTGCGGCATCGGCCTGAGGAGGACGTGATGGACGAGACTGCGGTGCGGCAGATCCTGGCAGACCCGGTCGCCCAGCGCCTACTGCGAACCTGCACGCTGACGCGGCTGGCGTACACCGCCGGTGACGGCACCCCTCGAGTGATCCCGATCGGCTATGTCTGGACGGGCAGCGCGTTCCTTCTGCACACGGTGCCGCACTCGGCGAAGGTGTCCGCGCTGACCGCGCACCCCCGAGTCGCTATGACCATCGACACCGAGACATTCCCGCCGAACGTGCTGCTAGTCCGCGGCTCGGCAGCGGTGCAGATCATCGACGGTGTGCCGCCGGAATACCTCGACAGCGGTCGCCGATTCATCGATGACGACGAGCAGTACCGGTCCTGGGAGGCGGGCGTTCGCGCCCTGTACAAGCAGGTGGCGCGCGTCGTCATCACCCCGGAGTGGGTCAAGATCCTCGACTTCGAGACCCGGCTGCCCAGCGCGGTCGAACAGCTCATCCGGCAGCAACAGTAGGCTCTGCGTATCTCCGGGTAATCGGTCGGCTGAAGACTGGAGCACCGTGGATCGTCAACAGGAGTTCGTGCTGCGGACGCTCGAGGAGCGTCAGATCCGCTTCGTTCGGCTGTGGTTCACCGACGTCTTGGGCTACCTCAAGTCCGTGGCGATCGCGCCTGCCGAGCTGGACGGGGCGTTCGAGGAGGGCATCGGATTCGACGGGTCGGCGATCGAGGGATTCGCCCGGGCCAGCGAGAGCGACATGCTGGCCCGCCCCGATCCGGGCACGTTCCAGATCCTGCCCGAGGCGGACGGTCGCGCCGCCGACTCGGCACGCATGTTCTGCGACATCACCATGCCCGACAGCTCGCCGTCCTGGGCAGACCCGCGCTACGTACTGCGGCGGGCCTTGTCGCGCGCGGCCGAGCGCGGCTTCACGTTCTACACCCACCCCGAGATCGAGTTCTTCCTGCTGAAGAACCTGCCGACCGACGGCAGCGAGCCCGAGCCGATCGACACCGGCGGCTACTTCGACATGACCAGCCACGACAGCGCGCACGACTTCCGCCGCGATGCCGTCGGCGCGCTGGAAGGGCTCGGCATCTCGGTCGAGTTCAGCCACCACGAGGTCGCTCCAGGGCAGCAGGAGATCGACCTGCGCTATGCCGACGCGCTGTCGACGGCAGACAACATCATGACGTTCCGGCACGTGATCAAGGAGGTCGCGATCGCGCATGGCGTGCACGCGAGCTTCATGCCCAAGCCCTTCGGGGATCAGCCAGGCAGCGGCATGCACACCCACCTGTCCCTGTTCGAGAGCGACAGCAACGCCTTCCACGATCCGAGCGACCCGTTGAACCTGTCCAAGACCGCGCGAGCGTTCATCGCCGGGCTGTTGCACCACGCCCGCGAGATCACTGCGGTGACGAACCAGTGGGTGAACTCCTACAAGCGCCTGTTCGGGTACCAGGCACCGGGTGAACTCGTCGAGGCGCCCACGTATGTGTGCTGGGGACACGCGAACCGTTCCGCGCTGGTCCGCGTGCCGATGTACAAGCCGGGCAAGGCCAACTCGACGCGCGTGGAGATGCGCTCGCTGGACTCGGCATGCAACCCATATCTCGCCTTCGCCGTGCTGCTTGCCGCGGGCATGAAGGGCATCGAGCAAGGTTACGAGCTGCCGCCCGGCGCCGAGGACGACGTGTGGTCGCTCACCGACGCGGAGCGCCGAGCCCTCGGTTACGCCGAGTTGCCGCACAACCTGGCCGACGCGCTGCGGGCAATGGAGGAGTCCGAGCTCGTCGCCGAGACGCTCGGCGAGCATGTCTTCGACTACTTCCTGCGCAACAAGCGTGCCGAGTGGGTCGATTACCGGGCTGCGGTCACCCCGTTCGAACTGCGCCGCTACCTTCCGTCCCTCTAGCGATGAGCGACCCGAATCCGCTCTGGCGGGCTGAGCTGGTCATGCCGCTACGCGTCCGACTCGTCCTCGCCAGCACACTCATGTTGTTCCTCGAGCTGACGCTCATCCGATGGACCGGCGCCAACGTGCTGCACCTGAGCTACTTCTCCAACATCGTGCTGCTGGGCTCGTTCCTCGGCATCGGGTTGGGCTTCCTGCGTGCTCCGGCCGACCGGGTGCCGGCGCCGTACTACTCGCCGATGATCTTGCTGGGCCTGGTGGGCTTCGTGGCCGCCTACCCGGTGAGCGTCGACCGCAAGGGCGACACGCTGATCTTCTTCACCAGCCTGGCCACCACCGGCCCGCCGGTCTGGCTCACCCTGCCGGCGGTGTTTCTCGCCGTCGCCGCGATCATGGCCGGCCCGGGGGAGCTCGTCGGCTCCTGCTTCGCGCACCTGCCGCGCCTCGACGCATACCGCTACGACCTGCTCGGCAGCCTCGCCGGCATCGCCGGGTTCACCGGGCTGGCGTTTCTCGACGCTCCGCCGTTCGTCTGGTTCGCGATCATCGGCGCGCTGTTCGTGGTGCTCCTTGGCCGGCCGGGCGTCTCGGTCTCGGTGAGCCTGCTCGTGGCGTTGCTGCTGCTGTTCGGCTACCCGATGCGGCACGACAAGAACGCGTTCTGGTCGCCGTACTACAAGGTCACGACAGTCGCCGGGGTGGACGACAAGGGCGGCCCGACATGGGACGTCCAGGTGAACGGCATTCCGCACCAGCGACTGGCCAGCGCCGCGACGAAAGTACGCGACGAGTCCTGGTATCTGGAGCCGTACCTGCTCGCGCCGCGCCCGCCCGGCAGCGTGCTCGTCGTAGGCGCCGGCACGGGCAGCGACGTGGCGATCGCGCTGACCCGGCACGCCCGCCACGTCGACGCGGTCGAGATCGACCCGACGCTGCTGCGTTTCGGCAAGCAGCACAACCCGGACCGCGTGTACCAAGACCCGCGGGTCACGACACACGTCAACGACGGGCGGGCCTACCTGGAGTCGACGCACAAGAAGTTCGACCTGATCCTCTTCGCGCTGCCCGACTCGCTGACGCTCGTCTCCGGCGCCAGCTCGCTGCGTCTGGAGAGCTACTTGTTCACGGTCGAGGCGGCGCGCGCGGCCCGTGCCCACCTCGCGTCGGGCGGGGCGTTCGCGATGTACAACTACTACCGCGAGGGCTGGCTGGTCGACCGCCTTGCCGGCACGATGCAGACCGCGTTCGGCCACACGCCGTGCGTCGCCCAGGACGCACCCAACCGGGCCGTGATCCTCGCCGCGCTCGCGCCGAGCGATCAGCAGTGCGGCGCGAGCACCTGGCGGCCTACCGCGGGGACGCCGCCGCCGGCGACCGACGACAAGCCGTTCCTGTACCTCGAGAACTCGACGGTGCCCGGGCTCTACGTGAAGACGCTGGGCTTGATCCTGCTGGCCAGCGTGGTAGCCGTGCTCGCCGTGCTGCTGACCCGCCGCGGGCCGCGGCTTTCGGGCGTGCGGCAGATGTGGTCGTACCGGGACCTGTTCCTGCTCGGCGCGGCGTTCCTACTTCTGGAGACGAAGAACGTCACCGGATTCGCGCTGCTGTTCGGCACGACGTGGCTGGTGAACGCGCTGGTCTTCGCCGGCGTGCTGCTGGCCGTGCTTGCTGCCGTGGAGGTCACTCGGCGCTGGCCCACCCCACCGCTGCCGATCATGTACGGGCTGCTGCTCGGTGGGCTCGCACTCGCCTGGGTCGTGCCCGCCTCCGCGTTGTTGTCCCTACCGGTCGCCCCGCGCGCGCTGGCCGCCATCGTGATCGCGTTCCTTCCGATCTTCGCCGCGAACGTGATCTTCGCGAAACGGTTCGCCACCACGGCGCACCCCACCGTCGCCTTCGCCACGAACCTGCTCGGCGCGATGCTCGGCGGCTGCCTAGAGTACCTGGCGCTCGCGTACGGGTACCGCGCGCTGCTGATCATCGCCGCGCTCCTGTACATGGCCGCGTACCTGCTGATGCCCCGGCAGCGGCTGGCGGCTGCCGACCTCGAAGCCGAGCGCGAGCCGGCACTAGTCTCGAGGGCGTGACGACTCTCGTCGTACAGAACGCGCCGAGCGCGCCGGTCGGCCGGCTCGGAGAGTGGTTGGTGGCCGCCGGACTGGACTTGGACGTGCGTGACTGGCCCGGCCTGCCGGACGATCTGAGCAGGCACGACGGGCTGATCGTGCTGGGCGGGGGCACGGTCGGCGACGAGCCGCCGCAGCTTCGCGCGCTGCTGGCTGCGGCACTGGCGGACGAGCGGCCGACCCTCGCGATCTGCTACGGCGCACAGCTGCTCGCCGCGGTGCTGGGCGGGCGCACCGGACCGAACCCGAACGGCCCCGAGCTGGGTGCACAGCTGATCGCGAAGCGGGCCAGCGCGGCGGCCGACCCGCTGTTCCGCGACGTGCCGATCACCCCGGACGTCATCCAGTGGCACCACGATGCCATCCTCGAGCTACCCCCGAGCGCGGTCCTGCTGGCCAGCTCGCCGGTGTGCGACGTACAAGCGTTCCGGGCCGGACGCGTTGCCTGGGGGATCCAGTTCCATATCGAGACGACGCCGGATGTGGTGCGCAGCTGGGCTGCCTCCGATGCGGTGGTGCTCGAGGCGTATGACGTCGAGGCGCTCCTCGACCGCGCAGACGCCGCGCACTCCGACATCGCCGAGGTGTGGCGTCCGTTCGCGCAGCGCTTCGCGAGCATCGTCCGCGACCCGTCATCGGTGCCCGCCACCCGCCCACTGCGCATGGCCACCGCCGAGCCGATCACCGACCCGGCGGCGATCCGGGCGGCGCTCGCCGACGAGATGCGGGCGGCGCGAGAGCAGTGACCGGCCGCATCGCACTGCGGCTGGCCCGGCTGGGCTTCCTCGACGCCGACGGTGCCGGCGCGCTGCTGTCCAGCGCGCCGCTGTCGCTGTGGGACGCCGAGGCGAATGCGCCGGTCGACGAAGGCGCGGCAGCAGTCGTGGCGGCGCTGGGCCGGTCGGCGGACCCCGATGCGGCGGTGCGCGCTCTCGCCCGGGTCGCCGAGCCGGAGCTTCTCGACGCGTTGCGCGCCGACGCCGCGCTGCGTGCCCGCGTAACCAGCCTGCTCGGCGCGTCGCCTGCGCTGGCCGACCATCTCGCGGCACATCGCGGCGACTGGCGGGTGCTGACCGGCGATCTGGACCGTCCGGCCCTTCGTGCCGTGCCGCTCGTGCAGCTGCGGGCCGCGTACCGCCGTGAGCTGGTGGCGATCGCCGGGCGCGACCTCGCCGGCGACCTGGAACTCGACGCCGTCACCCAGGCGCTCGCGGACCTCGCCGATCAGATCCTCCGCGCCGCGCTGGCCCTCGCGCAGGCGGACCTTCCCGTCGGCGTCGCGCCCTGCCGGCTGGCGATCATCGCGATGGGCAAGGCGGGCGCGCGCGAGCTGAACTACGTCTCGGACGTGGACGTGATCTTCGTGGCCGAGCCCGAGAACGGCGCAGACGAGCAGGCAGCGCTGGCAACCGCCACGAAGCTCGCCGCGGAGACGATGCGCATCTGCGCGACCGTCGCCTGGGAGGTCGACGCGGCGCTGCGTCCCGAGGGAAAGGTCGGCCCCCTCGTACGGACGCTCGCGAGCCACGAGGCGTACTACCGGCGCTGGGCGAGCACCTGGGAGTTCCAGGCACTGCTGAAAGCCCGCCACGCCGCGGGCGACACCGAGCTGGGCCGGCGCTACCTAGAGGTGATCGCGCCCATGGTGTGGACGGCGGCCGAGCGCCCCGGCTTCGTGGCCGACGTCCAGGCAATGCGTCGCCGCGTCGTCGCGCACCTACCCCCAGGCATCGCAGAACGCGAGATCAAGCTCGGCCCGGGCGGCCTTCGTGATGTCGAGTTCGCGGTGCAGCTGTTGCAGCTGGTACACGGGCGCGGGGACGAGTCACTCCGCGTGCCCGCGACCTTGCCGGCGCTCGCCGCATTACGCGACGGCGGATACGTGGGACGCGACGATGCGCTGAGCCTCGGCGACGCGTACGGGTTCTTGCGGGCCGCTGAGCACCGGGTGCAGGTACGCCGGCTGCGCCGCACGCACCTCGTACCCGACGATCCGGCCGATCTCGCCGTGCTCGCCCGCGCCATGGGCTTTCGTCCGGACGCCCGCGGCGACGTACGCGCCGTGTTCGCCGCGGAGTGGGCGCTACACGGCCGCGAGGTGCGCAGGCTGCACGAGAAGCTGTTCTACCGGCCGCTGCTCTCGGCGGTTGCCCGGGTGCCCTCGGCGGACCTGCGGCTGACGACGGGCGAGGCGGGTCGGCGCCTTGCCGCGCTGGGCTTCGCCGACCCGGCCGGCGCGCTGCGGCACATCGAGACGCTGACCGCCGGCGTCAGCCGCCGGGCCGCGCTTCAGCGTGCGCTGTTGCCCGTCGTGCTGTCATATCTCGCCGATGCTCCGGACCCGGACGCCGGGCTGCTGGCCTACCGGCGGGTGTCCGAGGCGCTCGGCTCGACGCCGTGGTACCTGCGCCTGCTGCGCGACGAGGGAAAGGTCGCCGAGCGGTTGGCGCACCTGCTCGGTACCAGCCGCTACGTCGCCGGCATGCTGGAGCGTGCCCCGGAGGCGTTGCAGCTGCTCGCCGACGATGCGGCGCTTTCGCCCCGTCCCGCGGACGAGCTTTCCGCCGCGATGATCGACGCGGCCACCCGCCAGCCGGATGCTGCGGCCGCCGTGTCGGTGGTGCGGGGGCTGCGTCGGCAAGAGCTGCTGCGCACCGCGTTCGCCGACCTGCTAGGCCTGCTGGACGTCGCCGAGGTCGGCGCGGCGATCACCGCGATCACCGAGGCCACACTCGACGCGGCGCTGCGGGTCGCGCGCCGGGCCGCGGGTGATCTGGGCATCGAGTTCGCGGTGATCGCCATGGGACGGCTGGGCGGCTGCGAGGTCGGCTACGGCTCTGACGCCGACGTCATGTTCGTGTTCGACGGTCCGCCCGACGCCGCCCGTGACGCTCACGAGGTCGCCGAGCGGCTGCGCAGGCTGCTCAGCGCCCCGTCGACAGACCCGCCGCTCGACGTCGACGCGAACCTGCGCCCCGAGGGGCGCAACGGGCCGCTGGTGCGCTCGCTCGCGTCTTACGCCGAGTACTACTCCCGCTGGTCCTCCGCCTGGGAGGCGCAGGCGCTGCTGCGTGCCCGGTTCGCGGTCGGCGACGCCGCGCTGGGGGACCGATTCGTCGCGCTCATCGACCCGGTGCGCTACCCGGCCGCCGGCGTCCGGCCTGGCGATCGCACGGAGATCCGCCGGCTCAAGGCACGGGTGGACGCCGAGCGGTTGCCTCGCGGCGCCGATCCGACGACGCACCTGAAGCTGGGTCGGGGTGGGCTGGCCGACATCGAGTGGACGGTCCAGCTGCTCCAGCTCGCCCACGGGCACGCCACGGCAGGGCTGCGCAGCACTCGTACCTTGCCGGCGCTTCATGCCGCAGCCGGCGCCGGCCTGATCGAGAGGCGCGACGCCGAGGCGCTCGAGGCAGCGTGGCGGCTGGCCACCCGAGCCCGCAACGCGATCATGCTGGTACGCGACAAGGCCGACGACCAGCTGCCCCACCAGGGTCGGGCGCTGGTCGCAGTGGGCCGGGCTCTCGGCTACCCGGCCGGCGTCGACCCCGGGCAGGTGATCGACGACTACCGCCGTGCCGCTCGCCGCGCGCGCCGGGTCGTCGAGCGGATCTTCTACGGCTGAGCGGCGGCGACCGGCACGTTCTCAGGCGCCGGCACGTGGGCCGGGTGCCCGGACATCAGCCACTGCACGCCGAACCCGGCGGCGACCACGATCAGCCCTCCCACCGCGTCGAGGATGAAGTGGTTCGCGGTACCCACGATGACCATCAGCGTGCCTACCGGGTAGATGAGCGCCAGAATGCGTAGCCACAGCGGCTTGGCGCAGTACCAGACCGCGATGGTGCACCACGCCGCCCAGCCGATGTGCAGGCTCGGCATCGCCGCGAACTGGTTGGTATGTTCGGCCACGTTCGGGTCGGCGAGCGAGCCCCAGGTGTGGTACTTGGCCAGCGTGTCGATGTAGCCGAACTGTGGCAGCAGCCGCGGGGGAGCCAGGGGATAAAGATAGAAGCCGGCCAGTCCGATCAGCGTGGTGGCGAACAGCGCAGTGCGCATGCCCCGGTAGACACGCTTGTGGGCGACGAACAACCACACCAGCACGGCGATGGTGATGACGAAGTGCAGCGTGGCGTAGTAGTAGTCCATGATCTGGGCGAGCCACTCGTGCCGGTCGACGAAGTGGTTCACCGAGAGCTCGAAGTTCAGGTGCATCTTGTCCTGCAACCACTGGATGCTGCGGCCGTGCCGGTGCGCGATGCCAGGCTGGTTGGGCACCAGGTTGCGCGCCTCGCGGTAGAGGTAGTAGCCGATGCCGATGAGGACGAGCTCCTCCCACACGCGCGGCACCCGGTGACGCAGCAGCCGCTGCGGCCACAGTCCCTTGAAACGCCGGACCGGCGCGGGCTGCGCCTCAGTCTTCGACGCGGTCGCTGTCACCCTCCAATGATTCCATTCCCGACACGGAGCCCGCGCCCGGATTGCTCAGGACACGCTCAGCCGCTCCCCATGGATAGCGCCCGGTGTCTCGCGCAGCGGCACCCCGGTGCCGCCCCACCGCGCTGCGATGATCTCCGCGGCGATCGACACAGCCGTCTCCTCGGGGGTCCGGGCCCCGGTGTCCAATCCGATCGGGGCGTGCAGCCGGGCCAGTTCGTCCTCGGTCATGCCACGCTCGTGCAGCTGCGCCAGCCGGCCCTCGTTGGTGCGTCGCGAGCCCATCGCGCCGACGTAGGCGAGTGGTCGGCGTAGCGCGATCTCGAGCAGCGGGACGTCGAACTTCGGGTCGTGGGTGAGCACACAGACCACGGTGCGCTTGTCTGTCTCGGTCCGGCTGAGGTACTTGTGCGGCCACTCGACGACGACCTCGTCAGCGTCCGGGAAGCGGCGTGCCGTGGCGAACACCGGCCGGGCGTCGCACACGGTGACCCGGTATCCGAGGAATGACCCGATGCGCGCCACGGCGGCCGCGAAATCGATGGCGCCGAAGACGATCATGCGGGGCCGCGGTGCGTACGAGGCGACGAACACCCCGATTTCGTCGAGGCGGCGCTCACCGTCGCTGCCGTACCGGAGCATCGTGCTGCGGCCCTGCTCGAGCAACCCCCGCGCGTCGTCGCGCACTGCGTCGGAAAGGCGCGCCGAACCCAGCGAGCCGCTCGTGGCGTCCGGGCGCACCACCAGGTGCCGGCCGCGGATCCCGTCGCCGGCATCGACCAGCGTCGCCACGGCCACCGGCCGCCCCTCGCGGATGTCGGCGGCCACGTCGTCGAGGTCCGGGAAGGTCACCCGGCTGATCCGTTCGACGAACACGTCGATGATTCCGCCGCAGGTGAGGCCTACGGTGAACGCGTCGTCGTCGCTGACGCCGTAGCGGTGCAGCGCCGGCGTGGCACCCTCGCGGACCTCGGTCGCCGCCTCGTAGACGGCACCCTCGACACATCCTCCCGACACGCTGCCCGCCGCGGTGCCGTCCGGGCCGACGAGCATCGCCGCCCCCGGCGGTCGCGGCGCCGACTTCCAGGTGGCGACCACGGTGCCGACGCCGACGGCGTCACCCGTCTGCCACCAGCCGAGCAATTCGTCGAGCACGTCCTGCACGGCGTCACCTCCGCAGCGGCATAGCGGATTCCACGATATGCGCTCGACCGCGAACCTATCCGCGTCTCATCGCTACCTAGTTGTGTGGTGCGGTCGCAACTGGTCCCAGGAGGTAGTTGGCATGCCACTCGTCGAAGCTGCGTCGCCGTACCCGGTGGCGTTGCCCCAGGCTGACGACGCCGACCTGCTCCGTGGAGTCGGCAGAGGAGACCGGGCTGCACTGGTGACGCTCTACCACCGGCATGCCGGGGTGGTGTTGGCCCAGATCGGTTTCCTCGTCGGCGACCGCGGATTGAGCGAAGAGGTCCTCCAGGACACGATGCTCGCGGTGTGGCGGGGCGCCGCATCGTTCCGCGGCGAGTCCAGCGTCCGCTCGTGGATCATCGCCATCGCTCGCCGGAAGGCGCGCGATCGGCTGCGGCGACGCCAACTGCGGGTGGTCGACGACCGCCTGCTCGCTGACCGGCCCGCTTCCGATCCCGGCCCGGAGGACGTGGCGCTCGAACGGGCGACCGCCACCGCGGTCGCGAACGCGACCCGCGGTCTCGGCCTGGCACACCGTGACGTGCTGGGCCTGGTGTTCGGTGCCGGGCTCTCCCTCGCCGAGACCGCGCATGTGTTGGAGATCCCACTTGGCACCGTGAAGAGCCGGTTGGCTGCGGCGCGCGCCGCGCTGGCCCGTGCCTTGAGCGAGAAAGGGTATGGACGATGAATCATCTGACGCTGGAGGCATTTGCCGCGTACGCCGACGGAACCCCGCCCGGGACCGCGGCCGAGGCACATCTCGCGGTGTGCGCCGAGTGCCGGGCCGAGGCCCGCGGGTGGAACGCCGTGGCACGCGGCGTCCGCCTTCTCGAGGCCGGGTACGCGCCGCCGCCGCTGGTCATCGACGGGGTGCTGGCCGCCGTGGACCAGCTACCGTCCCGGTCGCCTTGGCGGCGTCGCCGGGTGACGCTCGTCTCCGTGGCCGCGGCGGTCGTGCTCGGCGTCGCCGGTTACGGGCTGGACTCAATGCTCGGATCCTCGGGACGGCCCGCGGCCGGCGGCGTAGCCCCGACATCCGCGGCTGAGTTGGCTGCGGCGCTGACTCCGACCGAATGCAAGCGACTCGAGGTCGCGGCGGGCACGCTCGTGAGTGTCAGCGGGTCGCGCATGGTGCTGCGAACCAGCGCCGGAAAGTTGATCACCGTCACCGCGTCGGACTCGACGCGGATAACCCGGCAGGTGGCGGGAAGCCTGCGCGACGTCAGGAATGGCATGCAGGTGTTCGTCGATGGGACCGGCAGCGCCTCGGGCGCCACGGTCGCGGCACAGCGGATCGCGGTGCTGCCGAAGCCGGCGAACGAGCCCAAGACACCGCCCCGGGTGGCCGGCCTGCCGGACCCCGACAAGGCGCTCGCGCAGAGCGGTCATGCCAACGGGACCGTGACTGGTGCCGGCTCGGGAGGTTTCACCGTGGTGGAGCCGAGCGGTCACCGCGTGCGCGTCACGACCTCGTCGGCGACCAGGGTGATCGAGCAGGTGAACGCGACCCTTGGTCAACTGCAGAAGGGCAAGTTCACCGTGGCGGTGGGCACCCCGCAGTCCGACGGCACCCTGGCCGCTGTCAGCATTCAGCAGAACACGCTCGCAGGCGACCCCGGCGGAGTCGGACACGTGTCGGTGAAGCCTCCACTCCGCGGTCCCGGCGGGCTGCCCAGTGGACTGCCCAAACTAGGTAGCGCGCCGCCGCCCAAGCCGAAGGGACCGTTCTCGGGGCTGGGCTGCGACTCGGGCGCGATCGCGACGACCGCGATGCTCAGGGCCGGTTCGTGAGACTCACCGCTCCGCCTCCGCCTCGTCCTACCCCTGCATCTCAGCACATCACCGGCACCGGCGGCTCGGGTTCGGGCATCGGCCGCGGCGTCGGTGGCACCGGCTCCGGGTCGGGTGGCCGGGGCGGCGCCGGCGGCTCGGGCTGCGGTTCTGGGGCACCCGGGTCGGGCCGCGGGGTGGGTGGCTCGGGCGAGGGTGGGTGAACGGCGGTTTCGGATTCGTGCATCGTGTCGTCCCTCCTGCATCCGCGATCGGGACCTTCCGACCCGCTAACGCTCCATCGGGGTGTCCTGCTGTGGGCCACAACGGGTCGGGACGAGCCGGCGG
>JBKOXO010000195.1:0-16520 GCA_046744105.1 Actinomycetota bacterium | reverse complement strand
TATCCGGGATGGGAGACGCTGCCGCACGAACGTCTGTCGCCCCGCGCGGACACGGTTGGGCAGCGGCTGGCGGTGCTGCGAAGGCTCGCGCATCCGAGCGAGGAGCACGGGCCGCTGCGGGCGGTGGTCGCACCGGTGCGGGCCGTCCTCCAGCCGCAGGTACCGGGGCTGGGCGAGCTGACTCCGGTCGAGTTGCACGCCGGCGACGCGGGACGGGAACTCACCGACGTGGTGGCCGACCTCGTGGCCGCCGGATACGCGCGAACCGACCTGGTCGAGAAGCGCGGTGATTTCGCGGTGCGCGGCGGCATCCTCGACGTCTTTCCGCCGACGGAGGAGCATCCGCTGCGCGTCGAGTTCTGGGGCGACGAGATCGAGGAGATCCGTTACTTCAAGGTCGCGGACCAGCGCTCGCTGGAGATTGCCGAGCACGGACTGTGGGCGCCGCCGTGTCGTGAGCTGCTGCTGACACCGGAGGTGCAGGCGCGCGCCGCGAAGCTCGCCGGCCAGCACCCGGAGCTCGGCGAGCTGCTCGACCCGATCACACGCGGCGAAGCCGTCGAGGGCATGGAGGCGCTCGCCCCCGTGCTCGTGGACGAGCTGCGGCTCGTGCTGCACGAACTGCCGGCAGGTTCGCATGTGATCGTCTGCGAACCGGAACGTGTGCACAGCCGTGCTGTCGACCTGGTGCGGACGTCCGAGGAGTTCCTCGCTGCGTCGTGGGCGGTGGCGGCCGGCGGTGGTCAGGCCCCGATCGACCTCGCAGCCGCGTCCCTGCGGGAGATCGACGACGTGCAGGCGGACGCGGCTGCGGCAAACATCCCGTGGTGGGGCGTGACGCAGCTCGGGGCAGAGGTCACGAGCGCGTTCAGCGCGGCGCCGGCCTACCGCGGCGACGCCGAGGCCGCGATGGCCGACCTCAAGGAGTGGACCCGCGACGACTGGCAGGTCGCGCTCGTCTTCGACGGGCACGGTACCGCGCAGCGCGCCGCCGAGCGGCTGGCCGCGGCCGAGGTGCCCGCGCGACTCAACGCAGGCCTGCAGCCCGGCGTCGTGCACGTCACGACGGGATGCCTAAGCGCCGGCATGATCGCGCCCGAGCTGCGACTCGCCTTCCTGACCGAGGCCGACCTAACGGGCCAGCGTGGCTCGCTCACCCGCGACACCTCGCGGATGCCGAGCCGGCGGCGCAACGCGATCGACCCGATCCTGCTTCAGCCCGGTGACTTCGTGGTCCACGAGCAGCACGGCGTGGGCAGGTACGTCGAGATGGTGCGGCGCACCGTCAACGGCGGTGAGCGTGAGTACCTGATCATCGAGTACGCCCCGTCCAAGCGCGGACAGCCGGGTGATCGTCTTTATGTGCCGACGGATTCGCTCGATCAGGTCACCAAGTACGTCGGCGGCGAGAACCCGTCGCTGAACCGCCTCGGCGGTGCCGACTGGGCCAAGACGAAAGGCCGCGCACGCAAGGCGGTGCGCGAGATCGCGGCCCAGCTCATCCGCCTCTACAGCGCCCGGATGGCCACCAAGGGATACGCGTTCAGCGCGGACACCCCGTGGCAGCGAGAGCTCGAAGACGCGTTCCCGTACGTCGAGACGCCGGACCAGCTCGCCGCGATCGACGAGGTCAAGGTCGACATGGAACAGCCGGTGCCGATGGACCGCATCATCTGCGGCGACGTCGGCTACGGCAAGACCGAGGTGGCCGTGCGCGCGGCGTTCAAGGCGGTGCAGGACGGCAAGCAGGTGGCGGTGCTCGTGCCGACGACGCTGCTATCCCACCAGCACCTGTCGACGTTCCGCGAGCGGATGGCGCAGTTCCCGGTGGAGATCCGC
The DNA here is from genome assembly GCA_046744105.1 of Actinomycetota bacterium. GTDB lineage: Bacteria > Actinomycetota > Actinomycetes > Mycobacteriales > Jatrophihabitantaceae > DASXRA01. The sequence goes on along the minus strand of JBKOXO010000195.1, from coordinate 14,681 downwards.
GAGCTGTCCCGGTTCACGCCGGCATCCGAGGTCGAGGGGACGATGGCCGGCATCGCCGGCGGCAGCGTCGACATCGTCATCGGCACCCACCGCATCCTCCAGCAGAACGTGCGGTTCAAGGACGTCGGCCTGGTCGTCGTCGACGAGGAGCAGCGTTTCGGCGTCGAGCACAAGGAGTACCTCAAGGCGCTGCGCACCGCCGTCGACGTGCTGACGATGTCGGCGACGCCGATCCCACGCACTCTGGAGATGTCGCTGACCGGCATCCGGGAGATGACGACGATCCTGACGCCGCCCGAGGAGCGGCATCCGATCCTGACGTTCGTCGGCGCGCACGACGAGCGGCAGATCGCCGCCGCCATCCGCCGGGAGCTGTTGCGCGACGGGCAGGTCTTCTACATCCACAACCGCGTCGACTCGATCAACCGCGCTGCCGAGCGGGTGGCCAAGCTGGTGCCCGAGGCGCGCGTCGCCGTGGCGCACGGGCAGATGAGCGAAGACGCACTCGAGCAGGTCATGCTCGGCTTCTGGGAGAAGCGCTACGACGTGCTCGTGTGCACGACGATCGTCGAGTCCGGCCTCGACATCCCGAACGCGAACACGCTGATCGTCGAGCGTTCGGACATGTTCGGTCTCTCGCAGCTGCACCAGCTGCGCGGACGTGTGGGGCGGGCGCGCGAGCGCGGGTACGCGTACTTCCTGTACCCGCCGGAGCGTCCGCTGACCGACACCGCGTACGACCGCCTGGCCACGATCGCCCAGCACACCGAACTCGGCGCCGGCATGGCCGTGGCGATGAAGGACCTGGAGATTCGCGGTGCCGGCAACCTGCTGGGCGGCGAGCAGTCCGGGCACATCGCAGGGGTGGGCTTCGACCTGTACGTGCGCCTCGTCGGCGAGGCGGTCGCGGAGTACCGCGGCGACGGCACGGAAGAGGCCGCCGACGTGAAGGTCGACCTGCCGGTCGACGCCAACCTGCCGGTGGAGTACCTGCCCGGCGAGCGGCTGCGCCTGGAGGCGTACCGCTCGCTGGCGAGCGCCGCGACGGACGACGCCGTGGAGGCGGTTCGTGAGGAGCTCGTCGATCGCTTCGGCCCGGTGCCGCCGCCGGTCGAGAACCTGCTCGCCGTGGCACGGTTCAAGGTGCTGTGCCGCCGCTACGGAGTCACGGAGGTCACGCTGCAGGGCGCGTCCGTTCGCTTCTCACCCCTCGACCTGCCCGAGTCGGCGCAGTTGCGGCTGAAGCGCCTCTACGACCGCGCGGTGTACAAGCAGGCTGTAGGAACTGTGTCGGTGCCGCGTCCCAAGGATCTGCGTGATATCGCGTTGCTGCAGTGGTGCGGCCAGGTCCTTGAACAGGCCGTCGGCGGTACTCTGCGGGCATGACCGCCGCCGAGCTGAGCGAGTTGGAGAGTCACGGTCCGTGGACTACCGACGACCTCGACGAGCTCCCGGAGAGCCAGCGCCACCACGAGCTGATCGACGGCATGTTGATCGTGCCTCCTGCGCCCACTTACGTGCATCAGACCGTGATCTTGCGTCTTGGCACCGTGCTCGAGGACAGCTGTCCGCCCGAGTACGCCGTCACGCAGGGAGTGGAGATGCAGATCAGCCGGACGCGGTTGCTGATCCCGGACGTCGTGGCCATCGAGGCCGAGGCAGCGGCGTCGCGTCGCAGCGGAAAGTTTGCTCCGCATGAAGTCCTGCTGGCGGTCGAGGTCGTGTCGCCCACCTCGGTGACCATGGACCGGATCACCAAGCGTGCCCTGTACGCCCAGGATGGCATCCCGTTCTACTGGCTCGTGGAGACCAGCCCGGTACTGGTCGTCAAGACCCACCGGCTCGATCAGGCCACCCAGCAGTACGAGCCGACGGGCGAGTTCGCCAACAAGGTGACAACCGGCGAGCCGTGGCCGATCGACTTCTCGGTCAGCCGGCTCGTCCCGCGGCACTACCGGCCGGCATAGCCGCGGACGGCTCACCCCACGGCGGCCAGGGGCCTGCACACGCGGGCCGGCACGGCACGGTGATCGATTCGCACGGTGCAGCGGCCGGCCGCTGCAGATCGCGAGTTGATCACCGAATAGGGAGCGGCGCCCCGGGCTGAGGCCGCTGCGGCGCGGTCATCGCCGCATGAGAACCTAGCGCGGTGAGACTTCGTCGGATCGCTGCTTGCGCCGCCGCTGCGGTGGCGCTCACCGGGCTCGCGGCCTGTAACACCAAGCCCGGTGCTGCGGCGTTCGTCGGCGAGACCCGCATCCCCGACAGCGACGTCACCAGCTACCTGACCGTGCAGTCCACGCCGTACTCGAACGGCAACGGCTCGGAGATACGGCCGAGGGTCGTGGTGCTGCAGACGCTCATCGTGCAGCAGCTGCTCGAGCAGGCGCTGGCCGCGGGCGGCGGGCCGGCGAGCCAGTCGGAGCTCAACCAGATGCGCGACAGCGTCCTGCAGGGTGCTACCGAAGAGCAGCTGACCGCCCAGATCACGAAGTCGAACTACACCGCCTCGTTCGAGCCGGTATATATACGGACGCAGGAGCTGTTCGGGGTGTACGGCAACCGCATCCATGCGACGAGCGCCGATGCCGTCATCGCTTCGGTGAACAAGCACGACATCGGCGTCGAGGTCAGCCCCCGTTACGGCACGTGGGACGCGGCGCAGTTCGCGCTCCAGGCCGACGGCATGGCGTCCGGCCTGAGCTCGGTGCTGACCACCGGCACGGCGTCGCCTGGCTCATGAGCGAGCCGTTACTGCGCGCGGTGGCCGTCATGGACCGGCTCCGTTCGCCGGGCGGCTGTCCCTGGGACGCCGCGCAAACACACCGCTCGCTCGCGAAATACCTGCTCGAGGAGACGTACGAGACCCTCGAGGCGATCGAGACCGACGATATGGGCCTGCTGCGCGAGGAGCTGGGCGATCTGCTGCTCCAGGTGCTGTTCCATGCGCGGCTCGCCGAGGAGCTGCCGGAGGAGCAACGCTTCTCCATCGACGACGTGGCGAGCGACCTCGTAGCGAAACTGGTGCACCGGCACCCGCACGTCTTCGGCGACGTCGAGGTCGCCGGCGCTCACGAGGTGAACGAGAACTGGGAGCGGCTCAAGGCCGCCGAGAAGGCGCGCACCTCGATCGTCGAGGGAGTGCCGATGGGCCAGCCGGCGCTGGCGCTGGCGGCCAAGCTGGTGTCCCGGGCGCAGCGCGCCGGCACCGACGTGCCGATCGGCGGCGACGGGTTCGGACCGCGGCTGCTGGCGCTCGTCCGCGAGGCGGTCGCCGCCGGCGTCGACCCGGAGCTCGCACTGCGCGAGACGTCCCGCGCGTACCGCGACGCCCTGGCGGGACAACAGGGATGACCGACGCCCCCAGCTATCGCGTCGACCCGCCTTACGCGGCCGGCGAGAAGACGATGCTGCTCGCCTTCCTCGACTACCACCGGGCCACGCTGCGATGGAAGTGCGAGAACCTGACGCTCGAGCAGCTGGCCACCCGCGCCGTGCCGTCGTCCACGCTGTCGCTACTCGGCATCGTCCGGCACATCGCCGAAGTAGAGCGTGCCTGGTTCGGCCGGGTCGAGGGTGTGCGGCGGCCCTGGATCTACGCGACCGAGGCCGAGCCCGACCTTGACTTCGACGGCGCGATCGCCGATCCCGAGGTCGTACGCGAGGCGTACGCGACCTGGGACGCCGAGATCGAGCACTCGCGCGAAGTCGCCGAGCGCACCCCGCTCGAGGCCACGTTCATCCACTCGCGGGTCAGCGAGCCCATCTCGCTGCGCTGGGTGCTGATGCACATGATCGAGGAATACGCCCGCCACAACGGGCACGCCGACCTCCTCCGCGAGGCGATCGACGGTGCCACCGGAGAATGACGCCTAACTGGACAGTGAGTCGCCAATTGGTCACGCTACAGGGACGTGCGTGTCCACGAGGTGACAATGGATATTCGCAGACCGGATATCGCGAACTGGATGTTCGCAAACTCGTCGGGGAGGCGATGGGCACCGCGTGCCTGGTGTTCTTCGCGGTGGGCACCGCGACGCTCTCCTTCGGCTTCGGGACCATCGGGCCGACGCCCGCCGCCGGGGTCGTGGTCACGGCGTTGGCGTTCGGGCTGGTGCTGCTGGCGCTGGTGTACGCGCTCGGGGCGATCTCCGGCTGTCACGTCAACCCCGCGGTGACGTTGGGCTTCCTCGCCGCCCGGCGTATTCCGCTTGGTGAGGCGATCCAGTACTGGGTCGCGCAGATCGTCGGCGCGATCCTCGGCGCGCTGGTGCTCTGGGGGATGTTCAACGGCGCCCAGGGTTACTCGGTGGACAAGCAGGGCCTCGGCGCCGACGGGTTCGGCAGCGCGTCGATGGTCCACTTGAACGGTGCGGGCGCATTCCTCGCCGAGGTGGTGCTCACGGTCACCCGCAAGGCGGCGTGGCCGCAACTCGGCGGCGTCGCGATCGGGCTGGCGCTGACCACCGTGCACCTGATCGGCATCCCGCTCACCGGCACGTCGGTGAACCCGGCCCGCAGTATCGGCCCGGCCCTGTTCGTCGGCGGGACCGCGCTCAGCCAGCTGTGGCTGTTCATCGTCGCACCGCTCGTGGGCGGTCTTGCCGCGGCGCTGGTCAGCCTGTATTTCTACCCCGAGCGCGTGCCGGCGCCGGAGCTGAGCGCCATCGCAGCCTGACACGCGGCAGGGCGCCGCGGGTCGTCGAGGTGCCGCCATTAGGCTGCCTCTATGGCGACGATTGAAGCAGTTGGGGCACGCGAAATCCTCGACTCGCGCGGCAATCCCACCGTCGAGGTGGAGGTGGCGCTCGACGACGGAACGCTGAGCCGCGCCGCCGTCCCGAGTGGCGCGTCCACCGGCGCGTACGAGGCCATGGAGCTGCGCGACGGCGACGAGCGCTACGGCGGCAAGGGCGTGCGCAAGGCGGTCGGCGCCGTCCTCGAGACGATCGGCCCCGAGCTCGTCGGCTTCGAGGCGAGTGAGCAGCGGCTCGTCGACACCGCACTGATCGATCTCGACGCCACGCCGGACAAGAGCAAGCTCGGCGCGAACGCGATCCTCGGCGTTTCGCTGGCTGTGGCCAAGGCGGCCGCGGACTCCGCAGACCTGCCGCTGTTCCGCTACCTCGGCGGGCCGAACGCCTACCTGCTACCCGTGCCGATGATGAACATCCTCAACGGCGGGGCGCACGCCGACTCCAACGTCGACATTCAGGAGTTCATGGTCGCGCCCATCGGAGCCACGACGTTCTCAGACGCCGTGCGATATGGCGCTGAGGTGTACCACGCGCTGAAGTCGGTCCTGAAGTCGAAGGGACTCGGGACGGGCCTGGGCGACGAGGGCGGCTTTGCTCCCAACCTCGGCTCCAACCGCGACGCGCTCGACCTGATCATCGAGGCAATCGGGAAGGCCGGCCTGACGCCTGGCAGGGATATCGCGCTCGCCCTCGATGCTGCCGCGAGCGAGTTCTACAAGGACGGCAGCTACCAGTTCGAGGGCAAGCCGACGTCCGCCGACGACATGATCGCGTACTACGACTCGCTGCTCGGCGCCTACCCGATCGTCTCGCTCGAAGACCCGCTGGCCGAGGACGACTGGGACGCCTGGACGTCGCTGACCGACCGCCTCGACGACGTCGTGCAGATCGTCGGCGACGACATATTCGTCACCAACCCCGACCGTATCGCCCGCGGCATCGAACAGGGCGCGGCGAACGCCCTACTGGTAAAGGTGAACCAGATCGGCACGCTGACCGAGACGCTCGACGCCGTCGAACTCGCGCACCGGCACGGATTCCGGTGCATGTTGTCGCACCGCTCCGGCGAGACCGAGGACACCACGATCGCCGACTTGGTCGTGGCCACCAACTGCGGGCAGATCAAGAGCGGCGCGCCGGCACGGAGCGAGCGGGTGGCCAAGTACAACCAGCTGCTTCGCATCGAGGAGGAACTCGACGACGCCGCGCGCTTTGCCGGCGCACGGGCGTTCCCGAGGTTCGAGCCCGCGTGAACCACGCCACGAATTCGCTGCGCGGGCGCTCCATGATTTCCCGGGCGCCGCGGTGATCGCGCGGCGCCGGAGGATGACCGGCCGGGCGCTCGTGCTAGGGGCAGTGCTCATTCTGCTCGCGGTCGTGCTTGCCCCGCCGCTGCATCGTTACCTGGCCGCACGCGGGGCTCTCCAGCAGGCCGACCGGCAGCGCGTGGAGGACCAGCGGCAGCTCGCCGAGCTCAGGCAGCAGTTGGCGCAGTGGGACGATCCCGCCTTTATCGAGCAGCAGGCGCGCGACCGTCTGCAGTACGCGATGCCCGGAGACACGATGTACGTCGTGATCCGTCCCGGTGCCAAGACCGGCGTCGGGGGCCAGCAGCAACGCGACACCGAGGCGGTGCAGGTCCCTGGCGGTACCTGGAACGAGCGGCTCTGGGGCAGCGCGCTCACCGCCGACGCGCCGTGAGCGAGCAGTACCGGATCGCCGCGCCGGGCCGGGAGTGGGGTCCCTGCGAAATCGCGCAGCGAAGTGCGCTGGCCCGAAGAGTGAGGGACAACGGTGAGTGACCGGGATGTGGTCGCTGCGCAGTTGGGTCGGCAGCCCCGGGCAATGCGCGCGGTGGCGCACCGCTGCCCGTGCGGGTGTCCGGACGTGATCGAGACTTCGCCGCGCCTCTCTGACGGCACCCCGTTCCCCACGCTGTACTACCTCACGTGCCCGCGCGCCGTGGCGGCGGTGGGGAGCCTGGAGGCGTCCGGGCTGATGCGCGACATGGCCGGGCGCCTCGCTACGGACGGCGCGTTGGCTGGGGCGTACCGGGCGGCCCACGGTGCCTATCTGCACCGCCGAGAGCAGATCGCCCGGGTGGCCGAGATCGATGGCATCAGCGCCGGTGGCATGCCGAACCGGGTCAAATGCCTGCACGCGCTGGTCGCGCACGCGCTGGCTGCGGGCCCTGGGGTGAACCCCCTCGGCGACGAGACGCTCGGCATGATGGATCCGTGGTGGACCCCCGGCCCGTGCGTCCCCCTGGATTGCGCAACATTTGGCAGTCCCACGCTGCCACATGTTGCGCAATCGGAGAGCGATGACTAGACGTGTCGCCGCGGTCGACTGCGGCACGAACTCGATCCGGCTGCTGATCGCGGAGCCAGGCCCCGGGGGGACGCTGCTCGACGTGGCCCGCGAGATGCGCATCGTCCGGCTGGGCCAGGGCGTCGACCGCACCGGGCGGCTGGCGCCAGAGGCGATCGCGCGTACCCGCGACACGCTGGTCGAGTACGCCGAGCTGATCGACAAGCATTCGGCGTCCGCCGTCCGCATGGTCGCCACCAGCGCCACCCGCGACGCGGCGAACCGCGACGAGTTCACCACGATGGTGCGCGCCGTGCTGGGCGCCGATCCCGAGGTGATCACCGGCGCCGAGGAGGCCGCGCTGTCCTTCGCCGGGGCGGTCGCCGGGCTGCCTGATGCGGCCTCGCCCGTGCTCGTCGCCGACATCGGTGGTGGCTCCACCGAGCTGGTGCTGGGCAACGGGGAGCTGGCCTCACACAGCATGGACATCGGCTGCGTCCGCATGACCGAGCGTCACCTGCGCGCCGATCCGCCGACTACGGGGCAGATCGCGGCCACGGTCGCCGATGTGCGTGCCGCGATCGAGGTCGCGGCGCGCGACGTGCCGATCGCGGCGGCGGCAACGTTCGTCGGGGTCGCCGGAACGGTGACCACGCTGGCCGCCATCGTGCATGGCCTGCCGAGCTACGACCCGGCGGCGATCCATGGCTCGACGATGACCGCCGCAGAGGTGACTGACGTCACCGCACGCCTGCTCGCGATGACGCACGAGCAGCGGGCGGCACTGCCGGTGATGCATCCGGGACGCGTCGACGTGATCGGCGGCGGCGCACTGATCCTGCGTGAGCTAGTGGCCGCGGCCGGCGTCGCCTCGGTGGTGGCCAGCGAGCATGACATCCTGGACGGCATAGCAGCGAACCTATCCGCCGGACATGTCTCTCCGCCGCGCCGTTGAGCGGCGCATCCTCGAGCCGCACCCGCGCCCCCGGGCGCGGGCCGCACGGCGGCCGGCGGGCTCGCACCGCTTGCGCTGGTCGCCGTGTGGTTGGGTTTGCCTGGGTCGCCTCGCCTGTACCAGCGCGCGGTCGTCGGCCAGCTAACGGTTTGGCCAAGCCATGCGAGATGGAGCCGAGGTGGTCTAGACCAATCTCGCCGGGGCGTGTAGCGTTCGTCGGCATGCTGAGCGCGAATCGTGCAGTGGCGGTCTCTTGAACGCCTAGGAGACAGGGCCCTATGCTCTGCGCCTTAGTTTCGGCAGCATGTGGGATCGCTCAGCAACGGTCACGTTTCACAGGGACTGAGAGGCGGCAGATGAAGCGACAGATTGCGGCAGGGATAGCCCTGGGGGCCGCCGCCCTGCTGGCGGTCAGCGCGTGCAGTTCGTCGAAGAAGAACAGCGGCGGGGGCAGCAGCTCCGGCGGTGGTGGCGGCGCCCCGGTCACGCTGAACTTCGTCGGGGCTGACTACGGGACAGGTCCGGCGAATTCGTCGCAGAAGTATTGGGAAGGCATCGCGGCCGACTTCCACGCCGCCAACCCGACGATCACGGTCAAGGTCCAGACCATCAACTGGAACGACTTCGACAACCGGGTCAAGACGATGGTCCAGAACAAGCAGTACCCGGACGTGATGGAGGGCGACTACTTCCCGGACTACGCCCAGTCGGGGCTGCTGTACGCGGCCAAGGACGTGACGTCACCCAGCACCTTCAGCAACCTGCTGTCGGTGTTCGCCAAGCTCAACACCTACAACGGCACGCAGTACGGCATGCCGTTCACCACGAGTGCCCGCACCTTGTTCTACAACAAGAAGATCTTCCAGCAGGCTGGCATCACGTCACCGCCGCAGACCTGGGCTGACATCCAGACCGACGCTGGAAAGATCAAGTCGGCGACCGGCAAGGTCGGGTTCGGCCTGCCGCTCGGCTCGGAGGAGGCGCAGGCCGAGTCGTTGCTGTGGTTCCTCGGCAATGGCGGCGGCTACCAGGACGCGAGCGGCAACACCTGGACGATCAACAGCGCCCAGAATGCCGAGGCGCTGACGTTCATGTCCGGCATGGTCAAGGCCGGCGTCACCCAACCGAACCCGGGCACGAAGAACCGCACCGACTTGTGGAAGCAGTTCGCCCAGGGCCAGATCGGCATGATCAACGGCTCGCCGGCGCTTATCCCGATCATCCAGGAGGGCAAGGTGCTGCAGACCTCCGACTGGACGTCGGTGCCGATTGCCGGCAAGTCCGGCCCGCTCGACAAGACGCTCGGCGTCTGCGACAACGTCTCGGTGTTCAAGACCGATGCAAACAAGCAGGACGCGGCCAAGAAGTTCCTGGACTTCTTCTACCAGGACAAGTACCAGCTCCAGTTCGACAAGGAGTACTACCTGCTGCCGGCGACGAACTCGGCCATCAAGTCCCTGTCGTCCGACCCCACGTTCGGCCCGTTCCTCAAGGCGCTGCCCAACTCGGTGCAGTACCCGAACGCGCCGGTGTGGTCGACCGTCAAGACCCAGATCCAGCAGCAGATCGGCCTGGCAATGACCCAGGACCCGAAGAAGATCCTGGACCAGATCCAGCAAACCGCGGAGAAGGGCAGCTAGCCGGTTAGCGGCCCTGAAATGATCGTCCCGGCGCGGGTATCCCCCCTTCGACCCGCGCCGGGACGGATCATGACCAGCGAGGCGACACTTGGCTGACACCGTTACCGGGAGATCCGGAGCCACCAAGGCCGACACCGAACGCCCACGCCTGACGCGGCGGCGACCCCGGGGGCGCCGGGCGCTGCGGGCGATGTCGCCGCTGTTGTGGGTCGGCCCGGCGATCGCGCTGATCGGCGTCGTCGTGCTCTGGCCGGTCTACGTCATGTTCAAGACGGCGTTCCAGCACTTCACCGCGAACGGCTTCTACCTGGGTCCGGCCGGCTGGAAGAACTTCAAGAACCTGTTCAACGAGCCGGACCTCAACAGCATCCTGATCCGCACGGTGGTCTGGGTGGTGGTGGTCGTCGGCGTCACCATGGCGCTCTCGCTCGGCCTGGCTGAGCTGTTCAACGTGCGGTTTCCGGGCCGGCGTGTTGCGCGGTGGGCGCTGATCGCGCCGTGGGCGGCATCGGTACTGATGACGGCGTTCATCTTCCGGTGGGCGCTCGATCCGAACTACGGCGTGGTGAACATCTTCCTGCACGACATAGGCGTGCTCGACTCGTACGGCAGCAATCAGGCGGACTGGCTGGGCCGGCCCGACGCGGCCTTCGTCTGGATGATGGTGGTCGCGATCTTTGTGTCGCTGCCGTTCTCGACGTATGCATTGCTGGCCGGACTCCAGACGATCTCGCCGGAGCTGTATGAGGCGGCCCGGGTCGACGGCGCGTCCAAGTGGCGGACATACCGCTCGATCACGCTGCCCCTGCTGCGCCCCGCGTTCCTCGTCGCGCTGCTGATCAACGTCATCAACGTGTTCAACTCGTTCCCGATCATCTGGGGCATGACCCGGGGCGGGCCGGGCTACGAGACCGCCACCACCACGGTGTTCATGTTCCAGTTGAAGCAGGCGTTCATCGGCGAATCAGCGGCCATGTCAGTGATCAACTTCGGCCTGGTGATCGTAGTCGTCCTGGTGTTCCTGAAGGTGACGCGCTGGAAGGACCAGGTGACATGAGCACGGCAGTCGCGACCGCGACCCAGACCGAGGGCGCCGTCACCGCGCGCCGCCGGCGGGGCCGCCGGCGGTTGACACCGCGCCTGGTGGTCATCAGCGTGGCTGCGTACCTGATCGCGATCATCTTCTTGCTGCCGTACGTCGAGATGGTCATCACGGCACTGCGGCCGCCCGCCGAGCTGCAGAGCCGCAGCTACGTCCCGCAGCACTGGGACTGGACGAACTTCACGAGCATCTGGAAGACCGGGTTCGGCACGAACCTTCGGGTGAGCCTGCAGATCGCCGGCGGCGCGACGCTGCTGGTGTTGATCGTCGCGCTCCCGGCCGCGTACTACACGGCGCGGCGCAAGTTCCGGTTACGGATGTTGTTCCTGCTGCTCGTGCTGGCCACCCAGATGTTCCAGCCGGCGGCGTTGCTGGTCGGCATCCAGCGGCAGTTCACGAGCTACGGGCTGAGCCCGGTCACCTCGCTTATCCTCGTCAACGCCGGGTTCAACCTGGCGTTCGCGGTGTGGATCCTGAACGCGTACTTCTCGTCGATCCCGTCCGAGCTCGAAGAGGCGGCGATGGTCGACGGGACGAGCCGGCTCGGCGCCCTGTCGCGGATCATTTTGCCGCTGGCGCTGCCCGGCATCGTGACGGCGCTGATCTTCACGTTCATCGCCGCATGGAACGAGTTCATCGTGGCGCTGACCTTGTCGGGCGACCCTACAAAGGGCCCGCTGACTGTGGCCATCAACAACTACATCGGCCAGTACTCGGTCGACTGGGGGCACCTGTTCGCGGGGTCGGTGATCGCCACCATTCCGGTGATCATCCTGTTCGCGGTGATCGAGGGGAAGGTGGTCGGCGGCCTGACCGCCGGCTCGATCAAGTAGCGGACGGCTCTGTCTCCGCCCGCGACTCGGGTTCCTTCTTGACGGGCGGTTCGGCACCGACCAGTCGCCGCCACAGCGACGCGGCGCCCTTTGTGGTCACCAGTTGGGCCACCGCGACGCCCACTGCGGACAGCGCCGCCCACCCCAGCGCGTCGCCCCAGGTCACGTCGGGATCCTTCGCCGCACGCGGCGGATTTGCAGGGCGGAATGCAGCCCATGCCTTCTCGACGCCCTTCTTCGCGGCGATGCCCACAGGGATGCCGACCGCGATCGTCGTGATCCTCCAGCCGATCCGGCCCACTACGTTCGCCATAGACCTACTGTAGGCGGCATGAGCGACGCTTGCTGGTCCGACAGTTGATAGCCCGTCCCGGTTCAGGTTGGCCAGGCGATCCTGCCGACGTGTCCACGCCGGTGGCGCAGGACCGCGATGAGGTTGCGCGGCTCGCCAAGTCCGCCGCCGATCTGTCCACAGTGGACGCCCGGGTATCGGTATGCCGGGCCTGCCCCCGCCTCGTCGAGTGGCGCGAAGGTGTCGCCTCGTCGAAGCGGCGTGCCTATGCCGACCAGCCGTACTGGGGCCGGCCGGTGCCGGGGTTCGGGGCGACGCGTCCCCGCATCCTCGTGGTGGGGCTGGCGCCCGGGGCGCATGGTGCGAACCGCACCGGCCGCAACTTCACCGGCGACCGTTCCGGCGCTTGGCTGTATGCCGCGCTCTACCGCTGCGGGCTGGCGAACCAGCCGACGGCGCTCGCCGCGGACGACGGGCTGCAACTGCGCGGCACCCGGGTGGTCGCAACCGTCCGCTGTGCGCCGCCGGACAACAAGCCGCTGCCCGCAGAACGCGACGCGTGCCGTCCCTGGCTCACCCGCGAGCTGGAGCTGCTGTGGCCCAGTGTGCGGTCCGTCGTGGTGCTCGGCGCGTTCGGATGGACCGGCTTGTGGCCGGCGCTGCGCGGCATCGGTGTGGACGTGCCCCGGCCCGCCCCGAAGTTCGCGCACGGTGCCGAGGTCACTTTGCCGGACGGGCGCCGAGTGCTCGGCTGCTACCACGTCAGCCAGCAGAACACGTTCACCGGCAAGCTGACCGAGGCGATGCTCGACGCGGTGTTCGCGCGGGCCGCCGAACTGGCCCGCTAGGCTCTCCCTCCATGGCAGAGCGCGAGTTCACTCCGGACCGGAGCCGTATCGACGTGTCCGGCGACCCGACGCCGGGCGTACCGGGCCACCTGCGCGACGACGACGAGGCGCCCGGCTTCGACGTCAGTCGCGATCCCACTCCGGGCGTCCCCGATCACGCAGCGCCCGAGGACGACTAGGGCCGGGACGGCCCGCCGACCGCGTGATCTTGGAGTTCTGGTCGAATAGCAGCCACGTCCAAGATCATCGACAGGGCACGGGTAGCGTCGCAGGCATGAGTGCGGTGGGCAGTCCGGTGCGCATCCTGATCGTGGGCGGCGGCTACGTCGGCATGTACACGGCACTGCGGCTGCAGCGGAAACTGTCGCCGGCACGTGCCGAGGTCACCGTCGTCGACCCGCAGCCCAACATGACCTACCAGCCGTTCCTCCCCGAGGCGTCGGCCGGCTCCGTCGAACCGCGCCATGTGGTGGTGCCGCTGCGCCGGGTGCTGCGCAAGTGCCGGGTCATCACCGGGACGGTCAGCCGGGTCGAGCACGCTCGCAAGGTCGCCACGATCACGCCGAACGAGGGGACGCCGTACCAGCTGCCCTACGACCTGCTCGTGATGTGCCCGGGCGGCGTGTCCCGCCTCCTGCCGATCCCTGGCCTCGCCGAGCACGGCATCGGCTTCAAGACCATCGGCGAGGCGATCTTCCTGCGCAATCACGTGCTGTCCCGGCTGGACGTGGCCGTGTCGACGAGCGATCCGCAGCGCCGCCGCAGCGCGCTCACGTTCGTCTTCGTCGGCGGCGGCTACGCCGGCGTGGAGGCGATCGCCGAACTACAGGACATGGCTCGCTACGCCACCCGCTACTACGACGGCATCGAGCCGGACGACATGCGCTGGGTGCTCGTGGAGGCAGCCACCCGGATCATGCCCGAGGTGTCGGTCGGGCTCGCGCTCTACACCGTCGAGCGGCTCACCGAGCGAAAGATCGACGTTCGCCTCGACACCCGGCTGGAGTCGGTGGTGGACGGGCACGTCAGGTTGAGCGACGGCGATGATTTCGACGCCGAGACGCTCGTCTGGACCGCCGGCGTCCGCTCGCACCCCATGCTCGCCGACACCGACCTGCCGCGCGACGACAAGGGCCGGCTGCCCTGCCACGCCGACCTCACGGTGCGCGGAGTCGACGGCGTGTTCTCCGCCGGCGACTGCGCGGCCGTGCCGGACCTGTCGCGCAAGGACGATCCGGACGCGCTCACCGGCCCGAGTGCGCAGCACGCGGTACGCCAGGCGAAGGTGGTCGCCGACAACGTCGTCGCCACCGTCAAGGGCCGCGCGCTGCGCGACTACGTTCACCGCTACGCCGGCTCGGTCGCGTCGCTCGGCCTCTACCGCGGGGTTGCCGAGGTCTACGGCATCAAGCTGCGCGGCATCGTCGCCTGGTTCATGCACCGCACCTACCACGTGTCGCGGATGCCGACGCTGAACCGCAAGGCCCGGGTGCTGACCGACTGGACGACCGCGCTGTTCTTCCGGCGCGACGTGGTCTCGCTCGGCCAGCTCCAGGCGCCGCGCACCGAGTTCGAGGTGGCCGCCGGCAAACGCAGCGCCTGACCAGTACATGTGCGTACTTTGTTTGTTATAGACACTATCGGAGCAGCATGCCAAGGTGAGGCTCGCGGTGCTTCGCCGCTTTTCGTCACATGGAGGTGACCTCATGCGGCCTCGTGTCGGCGCCATCGTCGCGTGCGCGACCGTCGCCATGCTGGTACTTGCCGGCTGCGTCAGCGGCAAGAAAACGAATACCAATCCCAGCAAGAACACCAGCGCGAAGAATGTCAGCCTGACGATCGGGGCCAACGACGTCGTCGGCGGCAAGAACGCAGCGGAAGCGACCTGGATCACCAAGTACGTCATCCCCGGCTTCGTCCAGATGGAGAAGAACAAGGGCGTGA
>JBKOXO010000145.1:0-14003 GCA_046744105.1 Actinomycetota bacterium | reverse complement strand
CTGGAAGCGGCTATCGACGTAGGCGCAGACCCGCTCGATGGAGAACGGCTGCTCCGGGATGAGGATCACGTTGGCGCCGCCGGCCATACCGGCGTGCAGCGCGATCCAGCCGGCGTGCCGGCCCATGACCTCGACGATCAGTGCGCGGTGATGCGATTCGGCGGTGGTGTGCAGCCGGTCGATCGCCTCCATGGCGATGTTGACCGCGGTGTCGAAGCCGAACGTGTAGTCGGTGGCGTTGAGGTCGTTGTCGATCGTCTTCGGGACGCCGATCACGTTGACGCCGAGCTCGGCGAGCCTCGTCGCGACGCCAAGGGTGTCCTCGCCGCCGATCCCGATCAGGGCCTCGATGCCTAGCTCGTGCAGGGTGGTGCGAATCCGGTCGACGCCGTCGTCGACCTTCAACGGGTTGGTGCGTGACGTGCCCAGGATGGTGCCGCCGCGCGGCAGGATGCCGCGTACCTCGGCTACGCCGAGCGGCCCGCTGTGGTTCTCCAGCGGTCCCTTCCACCCATCGCGGAATCCGACGAACTCGTACCCGTACACGCCGATCCCTTTGCGCACCACGGCACGGATCACGGCGTTCAGCCCGGGGCAGTCACCGCCTCCGGTGAGCACTCCGACGCGCATGCCAGCTCCTCTCGTTGCGCAGCCGCAGCGAGCCTAGGCCATGCCGACTTCGCAACCCGCGGGCACGTACCGAGGATCGCACCACCTCTAGCCTGGCGACGTCATCGCCGCTATCGCTTGCCACCGCTGCAGGTTGTGTCGCGCGTCGACGAGTGCGTCATGCTGGTCGTCCGGTGGCTCGGGCAGCACCGGGCAACCTGCGTCCTCCCACCGCTGACGCAACTCATGGGTGAACCGCGGGACCTGCCTGGGCAGCGCGCGCATGTCTCCCCACAGCTGCACCAGGGCCACGTGGTCGTACGCGGCCATCCATGCCCATAGCTCGATCTGTTCGCCGGGCGCGGTCAGGAACGCGAGCAGGTCGGCGCGGATCTGTTCCCGGCTGCGCCACACCGGATCGGCCGGCGGCGGCAGCTGCGCCAGCACGTTGCGGCGCACCCAGGCGATCGCCCGGCTCGCATCGAACTCCGTCGAGACCGCGTAGAACTCGCGCTCCTTCTCGTCCACAATTCCGATCGAGACGAGGTCGATCGTGCTGCCGTCCTCGATGAACTCGCAGTCGTAAAAGAACCGCACTGATTTATCCCGCCTGCGCGTAGCCGGGTCTGCACCGCTCGCTTCGCTCGGGTGCATCCCCGGCTCCGCTCCGCGCGTGGCGGCGCGGGGCGCGTCGCGCCGGCGGGCTCTTCGCGCGAGCGCTCATCGCCCGGTGGTTGCGTTCTTGGTAGCTGGGTCCGCGCTGCCGTCGCGAGCGCTCATCGCTGGATAATTGTGCGGTTTGTTGGCTGGATTCTGCTGTGCCGACGCGTGCGCTCATCGCGGCTCAGCTGGCTCGCTCGGTGGGGAGCCGCTCGACGGCTTCGCGGACCTCGGGGCGTGCCCCGAAGGCGGGACGGCTGCCCTGCGTTGCCTTCACCTTCGCCGCGTACACGTCGACGTATTCCCGCCCGGAGAGCAGCATCAGCTCGTACATGATCTCGTCGGTCATGGACCGCTCGACGAACCGGTCGCCGGCCATGCCCTCGTACCTGGAGAAGTCCAGGGGCTTGCCGAACCGGATACCCGGGCGCGGACGCGGCCGCGGAAAGCGCCGCCCGGGCGGCTGGATCTTGTCAGTGTTGACCATAGCGCACGGAATCACCGGCACCCCGGCTTCCAGCGCCATGCGCGCCACGCCGGTCTTGCCACGGTAGAGCCTGCCGTCCGGAGAGCGGGTGCCCTCGGGGTAGATGCCGAGCAGCTTGCCCTCCCGCAGCACGCGCACCCCCGTCTTGAGCGCCGCGCGCGCGGCGTCCGGGTCGTCGCGTTCAATCGGCACCTGGCCCACGCCGGAGAAGAAGGCGCGCGAGATCCAGCCCCGTAACCCTGGGGCGGTGAAGTACTCCGCCTTGGCCAGGAACGTGACCTTGCGCGGCACCATCACCGGCATGAAGAAGGAGTCGCAGAACGACAGGTGGTTGCTGGCAAGAATCGCACCGCCGTGCGCTGGGATGTTGTCGCGTCCCTGGGTCCACGGCCGCCAGATCAGTCGCAGGAACGGACCGATGAAGGCGAACTTCATCAGCCAGTAGCCCACCCGCGCCTCCCTTCGAACCCCCCCGTCCGGTCCTGAGCAGACAGTAGTGCCCCCGTGTCGCTCGGTCCACCAGCGCGGGCGCTCGCCGAAGCCGGGCGCCGCCGGGCATGATGAAGCGTCGCGTCCGGAATCGAGGTGAAGCGTGATCGTCGTGCCCGGTGCTGAGCCGTACGTCGCTGATGGAGGGCCCGTTGGCGTGGTGCTCAGTCACGGCTTCACCGCTACTCCACGCAGCGTGCGGCCTTGGGCCGAGTACCTCGCCGCAGCCGGCTGCACGGTGCGGCTGCCGCGGCTGCCGGGGCACGGAACCACGTGGCAGGACGCCAACACCACGTGCTGGCAAGACTGGTACGGCGAGATCCGCCGGGCCTACGAGCAGCTACGAGCCCGCTGCGAAACGATCTTCGCCGCCGGGTTGTCGATGGGCGCCACCCTCGTCACGCGACTGGCTGAGGAGGAGACCGATGGGCTTGCCGGGCTGATCCTGGTCAACCCGTCGTTGACCACGGAGCGCTTCGACGCCAGGTTCGCCCGCTACATCTGCTGGCTGGTCCGCTCCCGTCCCGGATTCGGCAGCGACATCAAGGCGCCGCACGAGGACACCCTCGGCTACGACCGCACGCCGGTGCGTGCCTTCGCGTCCCTACAGCGGCTGTGGCGTGTCGTGCGCGCCGACCTGCACCGGATCACCGCGCCCGTGCTGATGTTCCGCAGCGTCGAGGACCACGTCGTCGAACCGCTGTCCGGCGCCCTGCTGTTGCGCGGCGCCACGTCGACGACGGTGCGCGAGGTGCTGCTCGAGAACAGCTACCACGTCGCCACCATGGACCACGATGCGCCGCTGATCTTCGAGGGCAGCGTGGCGTTCATCCGCGAACACGCCGACCTGGTCAGCCGGGCATCGTGACCTACGACCCGCACTCCGCCCGGCACGGAAACGGCCTGTCCGCCGACACCTACGTGCCCCTTGCCGATGTCGACCCCGACGTCGGCGAGGAACTGCTCGTGGCGCTGCGCCGGGCACGCATTCCGGCTTACGTCGAACCGGCCGGCGAGGCGCCTCTGCGGCGGCTGTTCGTCGCATCCGCCGACCGCGCCGACGCGCGTACCGTCGTCGAGGCGGCCAGCCGGATGCCGTTGCTACCGCTCAATCCGCTCGAAGGCGTCGACACCGACGCCGAGTTCGACGCCCTGGTCGGCGACTGGGACGTCGACACGATCAGGGCGGTACGCGCAGCCGAGCGCGACCTGACTCGCGAGGACGCAGACTGGCGGGCTCGGCTGGAGCCGGGTTTCCCCGGCACGTCGGCCGCCGACGACGAGGAACATTACGTCCCGCCGCCGCCGCCTCCACTGCCTCGGCTGTCGGCCGCCACGATCTTCGCGCTGATCATCCTTGCCGCGTCGATCGTCGTGCTGGCCGTCGGCGACCAACTGGGTCTCGACAGCGACGTCGCGCTCCTGCTCGGGGTGGGCGGCATCCTCACGGGCGCCGGAATGCTGATCATGCGACTGCGCGCCCGCCCGCCCGAGGAGGAGGACGACGGCGACGACGGCGCCATCGTCTGACGTGCGATGAGCGCTCGCGCGAAGAGCGCTCGCGCAAAGAGCGGCGCCCGCGCGCCGCAGGCTTGCGCTGGCCCGGGGGATCACCCGAGCGCAGCGAGGTGGCCATTTGCGCGCGATGATCAACGAACGTTTGCCGACACGACACCTCGCGGCTGGGGAACCGACACATGCTGCGCGCACCCTCGGCGGCGAGGAGGTGGCACGAGATGGTGACCGCGGAGGAGACGGTGTTCATCCTCTGGTGCCGATTGACCGGGAGCGACCCGACGGAGTTCGGTGACGACGAGCGTGAGGCGTTCCTGGCCCGGCCGCAGTTGCCTGAGCTCGCAGCGACCCCTTACCCCGTTCTACTGGACGCCGGGATCACCGCGGCGCGACGCGGCTCGCTGCCGCTCGAACGCTGGCTGGGCGCTGTGCGCACGGTGCGCCCGACCGTCGGCGCATAACGCGCATAGCATGGGTCCATGCCGCCGCCGCTAACTCCCGTCCCATACGTCCTGGTATGACGGCACCCGCCCAGCAGCAGATCGCCCGTCCTGCCATCGTCACCGTCGACGACGATCCCGGGGTTTCCCGGGCCGTCGCGCGGGATCTGCGCCGCCGCTACGGCGAGCGCTACCGCATCGTCCGCGCCGACTCCGGCGCCGACGCGCTCGACGCCCTGCGCGAGATGAAGCTGCGCGGCGAGCTGGTCGCGATCATCCTCGCCGACTACCGGATGCCGCAGATGAGCGGCATCGAGTTCCTCGAAGAGGCGATGGACCTCTACCCCACCACGCGGCGGGTACTGCTCACCGCGTACGCCGACACCGGCGCAGCCATCGACGCCATCAACATCGTCGACCTCGACCACTACCTGCTCAAGCCGTGGGATCCGCCCGAGGAGAAGCTCTACCCCGTCGTCGATTCGCTGCTCGACGCATGGCAGGCGGCCGACCACCGGCCGGTGCCCGAGACCAAGATCGTCGGCCATCGCTGGTCGGCCCGGTCGTCGGAGATCCGCGAGTTCCTGGCCCGCAACCAGGTGCCCTACCGGTGGTACCTGAGCGACGAGCCCGAGGGCGAGCGGTTGCTCGCCGCCGCCGGCGCCGACGACCGGCGCCTGCCCCTCGTTATCACACCCGATGGCGAGACGCTGATCGCGCCCGGCGACAGCGACCTTGCGAGCCACGTCGGGCTCGTCACCCGTCCGTCCGCAGACTTCTACGACCTGGTGGTCATCGGCGGCGGTCCGGCCGGCCTCGGCGCCGCCGTGTACGGGGCGTCCGAGGGACTGCGCACCGTGCTCGTCGAGCGCACCGCCACCGGCGGCCAGGCCGGGCAGAGCTCCCGCATCGACAACTACCTCGGCTTTCCGGACGGGGTATCCGGCGCGCAGCTCACCGACCGGGCACGCCGGCAGGCGCTGCGCTTCGGCGCCGAGCTGATCACGACGCGCGAGGTGGTCGGGCTCGCCGCCTGCGGCTCGGCGCGCACGGTGACCTTCACCGACGGCACCACGCTCGACGCGCACACGATCATCCTCGCCACCGGCGTGAGCTACCGGCAGCTGTCCGCGCCGGGATGCGATGAGTTCAGCGGTCGCGGCGTGTTCTACGGCTCGGCGCTCACCGAGGCAGCCAGCTGCGCAGGGCGTGACGTCTACATCGTCGGCGGCGCCAACTCGGCGGGCCAGGCGGCGGTCTACCTCGCCCGGCAGGCCCGTTCGGTGACGCTGGTCGTGCGGGGTAAGTCGCTCGAAGAGTCGATGTCGTACTACCTGACGCAGCAGATCGCCACCATCGACAACATCACGGTACGCACGTGTACGGAGGTGGTCGATGCACACGGCACGGAGCACCTGGAGGCGCTGACGCTGCGCGACAACGTGAGCGGGGCCACGGAAATAGTCCCGACGAAGTGGCTGTTCGTCTTCATCGGGGCGGCTCCGCACACCGAGTGGCTGGACGGCGTGGTGGCCCGCGACCCGAACGGCTTCGTGCTCGCCGGCCCCGACCTCACCGTCAACGGACGGCCGCCTGGCTGGACGCTCGACCGTCCGCCCTACCACCTGGAGACGAACGTGCCGGGTGTGTTCGTGGCGGGCGACGCCCGAGCCGAGTCAGCCAAGCGAGTCGCGTCCGCGGTCGGCGAAGGTGCCATGGCCGTCATGCTCGTCCACCGTTACTTGGAGAGACTATGAGCGAGTACCTGACTTGCGATCCGGACGAGCTGCGGTCGTTGTTCCTGTTCGAGAAGCTCTCCGACGAGCAACTGCAGTGGCTGTGCCGCGAGGGCCACGTAATCACCGTCGAGCCCGGACTGGTCTATCAACAGGGTGAGCCGGCCACGTGCTTCTACGTGATGATCGAGGGCGCCGTGGTGCTCTCCCAGCGAGTGGGTGCCGACGACATCGAGGTGAACCGCACCGATCAGCCCGGCGTCTACGCCGGCGCATGGCAGGCCTACATGGGCGAGCGCGCACCGAAGACGTACAACAACACGCTGCGCGCCATCGCCCCGTCGCGATTCTTCGAGCTCGACGCCCACACGTTCGGGCAGATGATGCACGACTGGTTCCCGATGGCGCTGCATCTGCTCGAGGGGCTGTTCTTCGGCATCCGAAACACCCAGGCCGTCGTCGGGCAGCGAGAGCGGCTGCTCGCGCTTGGATCGCTGTCGGCGGGGCTGACGCACGAGCTCAACAACCCAGCGGCCGCGGCGGTGCGTGCCACCGCGTCGCTGCGCGAGCGGGTGGCCGGCATGCGGCACAAGCTCGCCCTGATCGCGAAAGGCCCCTACGACCGCGCCACGCTCGAGACGCTGATCCGGCTGCAGGAGGATTCCGTCGAGCACGTTGCGAAGGCGCCGACGCTCACCCCGCTCGAGGCGTCCGACCGGGAGGACGAGCTGGGCGACTGGCTCGACGCACACGGCATCGCCGGTGGCTGGGACCTCGCGCCCACGTTCGTCCAAGCCGGTCTCGACGTCGCCTGGCTGGACCAGGTGGCCAGCACCGTGGACACATCGACCCTCGAGGGCGCGATCCGCTGGCTGAACTACACGGTCGAGACCGAGATGCTGATGAACGAGATCGAGGACGCCACCGAGCGGATCTCGACACTCGTCGGCGCGGCCAAGCAGTACTCGCAGATGGATCGCGCGCCCTACCGGGTGATCGACGTGCACGAGCTGCTCGACAGCACACTGCTGATGTTGAGCCGCAAGATCGGCGACCGGATCACGGTGGTCAAGGGCTACGACCGCTCGTTGCCGGCCGTCCCCGCTTACGCGGCCGAACTCAACCAGGTGTGGACGAACCTCATCGACAACGCGGTGGCCGCCATGCAGGGCGAGGGCACATTGACGATTCGGACCGCGCGCGACAACGACTTCCTGCTCGTCGAGATCTGCGACACGGGCCCGGGCGTGCCGGCCGAGATCCGCGAGCGGATCTTCGAGCCGTTCTTCACGACCAAGCCGGTCGGCGAGGGCACCGGCCTAGGCCTGGACATCTCCTGGCGCATCGTCGTGAACAAGCACCACGGCGACCTGCGCGTGGAGTCGGTGCCCGGCGACACCCGGTTCCAGGTGCGCCTGCCGCTCACTCCGAGGGAGGAGTGAGCTCGAGCTCGACGAGCACCGGGCGGTGATCGCTCGCGATCACGACGTCCGGCGTGCCGATCACCTCGGCGGAAACGATGCGCAGCAGCGGGTCGGCGAACACGCCGTCGATGCGTCGCTGCGGATGGCGCGCGCTGTAGGTGAATCCGTCGCCGTCGGGGACGGCATCCACCCGCTGCTGCGCGAGCAGGCGCCACGTCTGCGACTCGGGGACGTCGTTGACGTCGCCGGCCACCACCGTCGGCACCCCGTCCGGCGCGACCGCATCCAGTACGGCATGCAGCTCGCCGACGTGCCGCACCCGTGGCTGCTCGACCAGATCCAGGTGCATGCCGGCGACCGCAAACCGCCCGCCCGCCACGTTCAGGACGGCGATCGCCGCGCCGCGCCGGTGCAGCCCCGGGTCGGTGCTGAACAGCACATTGCGGGCCGACTCGACCGTGACCGCGGGAGACCCGAGCAGCAGGTTGGACGCGGCCGCGCGGCCGCCGGCCACGATGGTCAGCCCGCTGCGGTGGGCCAGCTGCGCACACTTCGCGCGCCACAGCCAGAATCGCGGCGCCTCTTGGATCGCAACCACGTCAGGCCGGCAGGCGCGGATGACCCGAGCGACCGCAGCCGCGTCGTCACGCAGCGAGCGGATGTTGTAGGTGAGCAGGCGCACGAGGCCTAGACGCGGCGGCGCGCGAGATCGGCGGCGCCGACCAGGCCGGCGTCCGGGCCGAGGTGTGCCAGCTTGACCTCTGCGAAGGCGCGGTAGCCGCGGCCGGTGAGTGAGCGCTGGAACGTCTCGCGGGCCGGCACGATCAACAGGTCACCTGCCTCGGACAGGCCGCCGCCGATCACGAACACCACCGGATCGATGATCGCCGCGAGGTTGGCCAGACCGCGGCCCAGCCACTGACCCATCGCCGTATAGATCTCCACCGCGGCTGGATCGCCCTCCTGGGCCGCGTGCGTCACCAGCGGGCCGGTCAACGCGTCCGGATCACCCCCGGCCAACTCCAGTAGCCGGTGCGCCGCGACCGGCGAGATGCCGGCGAGCTCACGGGCGTCGCGGGCGAGTGCCGTACCGGACGCGTACATCTCCCAGCAGCCACGGTTGCCGCAAGCGCAGCGACGACCCTCCGGGACAACCGTCAGGTGCCCGTACTCGGTGCCCACGCCGTAGGCGCCGCGGTACAGTACGCCGCTCACAACCAACCCGCCGCCGATGCCCGTGCCGAGGGTCACGCACACGACGACGCGCGCCCCCTGTGCGGCGCCGAAGCGGTACTCCGCCCAGGCCGCGGCGTTGGCGTCGTTCTCGACCGTCACGGGCTGCCCGATGCGATCGGCTAGCGCGTCGCGCAGCGGTTCGTCCCGCCACGCCAGGTGCGGCGAGAACAACACCGTGGCCCGGTCGTTGCCGATCCACCCCGCGGCCCCGATCCCGACGGCGATCACGTCGTGCCGCTTGACCAGCTCGTCGACCACCTCGGCGATGACCTGCTCCGTCTCCTCCACGTCGTTGCTGGGCGTGGGACGGCGCTCGGTGTCGATCACGTGCCCCTCGTCGTCCACCACGCCGGCAGCGACCTTCGTCCCGCCGATGTCGACGCCGATCGCGAGCGGCATCAGGGCTCGCCGCCGAGGTCGATGTGCTGAACCCGCTGCTGGTGCGGCGACCCGGCGTCGGCTCCGTCGAACGTCGCCCGCAGCGTGGCGACAACTGATGCGATCTTGTCGTTGATGTCGGGGCGCTCACCGCGCAGTATCGCGACGAACTGGCATATCGGGCACCAGGTGCACTCCGGAGCACCGGTCGCGAGGTGCTCGGAGAGCGGCTCGCGGCGCAGCCAGTCCTGCACGGCGTCGAGCAGCTTGACCGCCTCCTCTGCGAGGCTGCCGTGACGTCCCGGCTCGGTCACAGAGTCTCCCCGCTCCCAGCGCTGGCGCTCATCGCGGCCACTGCGCCGGGTCGGGGCGGAACCGCACCCGCAGTTGCCGGTCCGCGAACTCGCCGCCCACGACCTCGCAGCGGCGCAGCACGCTCGGCAGGGTGAGCACGCGACGGTGCCCGGCGACGGTCAGCACGAGGTCGTCGCCGGCCCGCGCCGCATCGACGGCGGCGCGCTCGACCAGGGGCAACCACATCTGCAGCACGAACTCCTCGCCTTCCGTATCGACGCTCATCAACTCCGGCGCGGTGCCCAACGCCGCCGGGTCGGTGCCGGGCGCCGCACCGTAGAGCGCGTCGGCGATCGCGCGCAGCTCACCGACACCCACCGGCTCCGCCGGCCGGTACGGCAGCTCCCGCACCGGCAGCCCGGCGAACGACTCGCGCAGCTCCGCTAGCTGCGCCCGCTGCGCACGCGCCCACGCCTGCCGAAATGCGTCGCGCCCCGGCGGGAAGACGCGATTGGCGATCACCAGGTCGAGACTGTATCCGTACAGCGCCAGTGCGGTGAATGTCCTTCGTGCTTCGGCCGCCACCACCGATTCTGGTGTGAGGACGAGCCGCACGCTGGTCACGGCCGGATCCGCGAGCAGTTCGCGCACCGATGCCAGCTCGTCGGAAAGCCGCAGCAAGGCCTCGAACAGGGTGTCCGGCGGGATGACGTCGCCACGGCCCATCACCGCCGCGATCGGGCGCATGCCGCGAGCCAGGCGCCGATGCGCCGGGAACACCTTCTGCAGATACCAGCCCAGCGCCTCCGGCAGGGCGAGCAATCGCAGCGTCTCGGCCGTGGGCGCGCAGTCGACGATCAGCACGTCCCAGTTGCCGGCCACCGCGAACTCGCGCACCGCCAGCAGCGCCAAGACTTCCTCGATACCCGGCAGCACGGTCAGTTCCTCGGCGGTGATCGGGTCGACGCCGCCGCGGGCGAGCATGTCGAGCAGGAACCGCTGCACCTCGTGCCAGGCCGCCTCGAAGCGCCGCTGCGTGTCGATCTGTGCGGCCCAGAGGCCGGTCACGACCTCGGCCGGCTCGTTGCCCAGCGACGCGTCGAGCGTGTCACCCAGCGAGTGCGCCGAGTCCGTCGAGAGCAGCAGCGTCTTGACCCCTCGGTCGGCCAGCCGCAACGCAGTCGCTGACGCGGTGGTCGTCTTGCCGACGCCGCCCTTGCCGGTGAACAGCACTATGCGCATGCGTGCTCAAACCTGCCCGGCCTCGACGCGCTTCTTGAGCTCCTTCAGCGCGGTGTCCATGATGACCCGCTCAGCCTTACGTCTCAGCATGCCGAGCATGGGGATTGCCAGGTCGATCGTCAGCGAGTAGGTCACCTCGGTCGTGCCGCCACCCACGTCGCGCAGCGCATAGGTACCGTGCTGCATCTTCTGCATCTGGCCCTTGACGAGGTTCCACTCGACGCGCTCATCGCCGGTCCAGATGTACTCGAGCTCGTACTGGTCCTTGACCACACCGGCGTCCAAGCTGAAGTGCACGCGTTTGGCCCGTCCGTCCGGCCCCTCTTCGAGGACCTCGGCCGACCGCAGCGAGCCTGTCCACTCGGGGTAGGCCGGGAAATCCGCGATCACGGACATGATCGCCGCCCGTGGCGCGTCGATCGTGATGGACTGCGTCGATTGATCGGCCATGACTAGACCGCCCGATGTGTCGCGACCGGCGGATTCTTCGCGCGAGCGCTCATCATGGGCGTGAGGTTACCGCCGCAGCGTTACGTCGGGCTGCAGAGTCGCCTTCGAGTTCATCCTTGATTGCCCAGAACACCCGCTTGGCACGCCGCCGGTGTGTCAGCACCGCGCGCTGCGCCCGCCGGGGCGACAGGCGCCGGCCATCAGGAGGGTCGAGCCGCACGAAGTAGTGCACGCGCACCCCGTCCAGGTCTGGCTCCAGCCACACTTCCATCGACCCTGTCGCGGGACCACGCACAAACCACCGCACTCCTTCCGCTGCACGCAGCTCGTCGACGACTAGCTCGAGCGTGGGCCACCAGCGACGCCAGCTGTCCGGGTCGGCGACCCGCGCTGCGACCCGGTGCGGGGGCGCGGCGATCCACGTCTCGTCCACAACGTCGATCTGTGGCACGACCCATTACCCTTTCACGTTAGGTCTGTGACGCCGTGGAGAGGATGCAGGCGGTGCGCGAGCTGTCGGTTCCAAGCAAGGCCCCGAATCCCGGGCAGCACAATACAGCTGACTACATCTTCGAGAACGCCGCGAGCTTCCCCGACCGGGTAGCCTTGCGCCGCCGCGTCGACGGAGAGTGGCGGGACGTCACGTCCACGGCGTTCGCCGCGGAGGTGCTCGCTCTGGCGAAGGGCCTGATCGCTGCCGGTGTCGAGCCGGGTGACCGGATTGCCCTGATGAGCAAGACCCGCTATGAGTGGACGCTGATCGACTTCGCGGTGCTCAGCATCGGCGCGGTCATCGTGCCTATCTACGAGACGTCCAGCACCGAACAGGTCGAGTGGATACTCCGCGACTCGGGGGCGAAAGCGATCTTCGTTGAGACCGAGGCGCACGAAGCCGCGGTCGAGTCGCTGCGGGAATCAGCCGTCGCCGGCCTTTCTGTCTGGCGCATCGACGGCGAGGCGATCGCCGGTCTCGTCGCGCGCGGCGCCGACCTCACCGACGATCACGTGCACAAGCGCCGCGAAGCCGTCACGCCGGCCGACCTGGCGTCGATCCTCTACACCTCGGGCACCACCGGGCGTCCCAAGGGCTGCCAGCTGCTGCACCTGAACTTCATCACCGAGGTCAACGAGGTCACCACCGAGCTGCGCAACCTGTTCAACGCGGACACGTCGACGCTGCTGTTCCTGCCGATCGCGCACGTCTTCGGCCGCGTCATCGAGATCGGCGCGCTGGCCAGCGGTTGCACCCTGGGCCACACCGCCGACGTCAAGAACCTGATCGCCGACCTCGCCGCGTTCCAGCCGACGTTTGTGCTCAGCGTCCCACGCGTGTTCGAGAAGGTGTACAACACCGCCAAGCAGCGCGCACACGCCGAAGGAAAAGGCAAGATCTTCGACGTGGCCGAGCGGACTGCGATTCGACACTCGCAGGCGCAGGAACGCGGGTCGGTGGCGCTTCCGCTCAGGCTCCAACACGCCCTATTCGACAAGCTGGTGTACGGCAGGCTGCGCGCGGCACTCGGCGGCCGGTGCATCGCGGCCATCTCCGGAGGGGCACCGCTCGGACCTAGGCTGGGCCACTTCTTCCGCGGTGTCGGTCTCACCATCTATGAGGGCTACGGGCTCACCGAAACGACCGCCGGCATCTGTGTCAACCGTCCGGACGCGTTGCGCATCGGCACCGTCGGGCAGCCCGTCGGCGGGACCGCGGCACGCGTAGCGGACGACGGCGAGCTGCTGTTCAAGTCGAATCTCGTCTTCGCCGGCTACTGGCACAACGACGCGGCGACGGCCGAGGCGATCGATGCGGAGGGCTGGTTCCACACCGGTGACATCGGCGAAATCGATCAAGACGGCTTCGTCACGATCACCGGCCGCAAGAAGGAGTTGATCATCACCGCCGGCGGCAAGAACGTCGCGCCGGCCCTGCTCGAAGATCGGGTACGGGCACACTGGCTGGTGAGCCAATGCCTCGTCGTAGGCGACCGCCAGCCCTTCATCGCGGCACTGGTAACCATCGACCCCGAGTCGTTCCCGAGCTGGCTGGGGAAGGCTGGACGGCCCACCACAACGCGCCTTGCCGATGTGGTCGACGACCCCGAGCTGCGCTCCGAGGTGCAGTCCGCGATCGACGACGCGAACAAGGCGGTCAGCCAGGCCGAGGCGATCCGCAAGTTCACGATCTTGCCGTTCGACTGGACCGAGGCGACCGGGCAGCTCACGCCGTCGATGAAGCTGAAGCGCGGCGTCGTGTTCAGGGAGTGCTCCGCCGAGATAGCGGCGCTGTACACATAGCCGCCCTGGGCGAATCGCGCGAGCGCTCATCGCTGGCGGCTCAGCCGTCCAGCATGTCGCGCAGCTGCGCTGCCACGACATCCCAGCGCCAAACCTGCTGCACCCACTGGCGGCCGGCTTCGCCGAACTTGGCCCGCAACGGCGCGTCGTCCAGCAGTTCAGCCGTACGGTCGGCGATCGCGGTGACGTCCCGGCCGTCCACGAGATAGCCCGTCTCACCATCGCGTACCGCCTCGGGGGCTCCGCCGGAATCGCCCACCACGACGGGCAACCCCAGCGCCGATGCCTCCAGGTAGACGATGCCGAGCCCCTCGACGTCCATGCCGCCACGGCGGGTGCGGCACGGCATGGCGAACACATCACCCGCGGCATAGTGCGCCGCGAGTTCGCTACCCGGAACTCCGCCGGCGAACACGACGTGATCAGCCACGCGGACGCGGCGGGCCAGCCGGGCCAGCTCATCGCGGTGGCGGCCCCGCCCGACGAGCAGCAGCGCCGCGCCGGGCACCGCACGGCGGATCGCCGGCAGCGCGCGGATCAGCGCATCCTGGCCCTTGCGCGGCACCATCCGGGACACGCACACCACCACCGGCCGGCCCATCAGCCCGTGCCGGGCGCGCACCGCCGAGCCGTCCACGCCAGGATGGAACGTCTCGACGTCAACTCCAGGTGTGAGCCGGCCCAGCGTCGCCCGCGGACCCAACGCCGGCGCCAGACGTCTCGAGAAGTACTCGCTCAGGTACGTCAC
>JBKOXO010000227.1:0-22249 GCA_046744105.1 Actinomycetota bacterium | reverse complement strand
CGCCTGTCGTAGCGCTCCCATCGACTCGTACAACTCGGCTCTGCGGCGCCGCAGCGCATCCAGGCCTGAAGCGACTACGGTGGCTTCGTTGGGGGCGTTCATGGAGGCCTCCCCGGGGGGAAGGTAGCGGCCCCTAGATGGTCGCAGGCCGGTGCTGATTCGTCTACGGTCCGTAAACCCCTCGACCCGGCGTACATCCACACGCTGCTCGACGTCACGGCCGACCGCGTCCTCTACGCCACGAACCGGCGCAACCGTGTCGACTTCGACGTAGTACTACGTACCGTGTCATCCGGCGCGGAACGGGTGATCTGGGACGGCGGTGGCTGGTTCACCGCGGCGGCACTCTCGCCGGACGGGCACCACATCGCGCTGCAGCGCGAGTCCCTGCTCCCCGCATCTACGCAGCTCTTCCTGGCCGACATCGCGACGGGCAGCGTGGCGCCGATCACCGATCCCGAGCAGTCCGGAGAGTGGCTGGCGCCACGATGGCTCGGCGGCGCCGTGCTATCGGCGTCGGATGCCGGCGCCGAGTTCCACTCGTTGCGCCGCTACGACGTCGCGACCGGGACCTGGTCAGTCCTGCTCGACGCCGATGGCAGCGACCGCGATGCATGGCCCTCGCCCGACGGGACGCGGCTGGCTGTCGTCACGCGGGACGACGGCACCGACCGGCTGACGGTGTACGACGTGGCGTTGTCGACGCTCGGCGGCCACGTCGAGGTCGCGTTGCCGCACGCCGGGGTCGTCAGCTTCCGCCGCGAGCTTCGCTGGTCGCCGGACTCAGGCGAGCTCGGGCTGACGTTCTCCTCGCCGGTTCAGCCGCCGGAGGTGTACCTCTGGACGGACGGGGCAATCGAACGACGCACCGTCTCGAACCCGCAGCTGGCTACCGCCGCTCTGGTCCAGCCGTCGTCGCATCGCGTGCCGACGCCGGACGGCGAGCAGGTGCCGGTGTTCGTGTACCCCGGCGGCCCTACAGCCGTGCTGGCGATTCACGGCGGGCCCGAGGCGGCGTGTGTGCGGGACTGGTCGCCGATGCATGCCGCGCTCGCGCTCGCCGGGCACACCGTGGTAGCGCCGAACGTGCGGGGCTCCGCCGGCTACGGGCGGCGGTGGCTGTCGCTCGACGACGTGGAGCTGCGCCTCGACTCGGTGGCCGACCTCGCGGCCATCCATTCCTGGCTGCCGTCGCTCGGCGTCGATGTGCGGCGCGTCGCGTTGTACGGCGGATCGTATGGCGGGTACATGGTCCTCGCCGGGCTGGCGTTCCAACCCGAGCTGTGGGCCGCCGGCATCGACGTGGTGGGCATTTCGTCGCTCGTGACGTTCCTCGAGAACACCTCGGCGTACCGGCGCGCCTACCGAGAGCGCGAGTACGGCAACCTCGCCGACGACCGCGAGTTCCTGGAGAAGGCGTCGCCGCTGTCCCGGCTCGATGACGTGCGGGCACCGCTGTTCGTCGTGCACGGCGCGAACGACCCGCGCGTGCCGCGCAGCGAAGCGGAGCAGATTGCGACGGCGCTGCGCTCACGCGGCATCGAGTGCGAACTGCGCGTCTACCCGGACGAGGGCCATGGCCTCGCCAAGCGCGCGAACCGCCTCGACGCCTACCCGCGCGCGATCGCGTTCCTGTCGCGGCACCTACACGCTCGTGACTTGCGATGATCTTGGACTTGCGGTCGCTATCCGACCACAAGTCCAAGATCACGCGAAGAGAGGTGGTACTCGCCGCATGGACGATCGGAACGTTCAGCTCGAACGTTGGGACGCCGCCGATACGCAAGAGCTCTGCGGCCTCGGCCTCGGCGACGGAACGGGCACCTGCAGCGGCGTCGGCCACGGCGAGCCGCAGCGCCGCACTGTTCCGGCGGGGCGCGCGCCGCAGCTGCGCGGTGAGCTCCTCGATCGAGCAGAGTTCGCGCTGGACGGCCGTGGTGACCAGCGCCCGCACCGGACGCGCGCGCCGATGTAGCAGCGCGGTATCGACCACCGCACGAGCCACCGACACCACGCGGACGAGCGGATCGTCGGCGGCAGTCACCCGGCACGGCACCGGTGCCGCGACCTTGCGGATCCAAACGCGGCCGGCGCGCCGACTGCCACCTCGGGTCGTGACGACGAGCACGTCCTCCCACGGCGGAGTGCGACTGCCGATACCGGCAAGTCGGAGGGCGTCCATCCGCTCAGCGCGCCGTGCGATCCGGTGATCGCGAGCCCGGCGAGCGCCCAGTCCGCCCGGCTGGGCTCGTCTGGCCGCGTCAGCACCACACCACGAGCGAGCTGACACCACCGCCCACGGCGAATCTCGGTACGCACCCTCGCCCGGGTAATGCCGCAGACGTCCGCGATGGCCGGGGTGAGCACCCGGGGAAGATCGGCAGGCCGCACGCCGCCCAGCCTGGCCAGCGCGTCCGCCGGCCGCCAGGACCGGTCGGCTTCTGTGGAGAACCGATCGAAGCCCCGTATCCCGTTCGAACACCGTCGTGATCTTTGTCTTTTGGTCAGGTACCGACCACAAGTCCAAGATCATCGCGAAATGGGTGGTGGGGGTGGCTGGGAAAGCGACTCCAGGCGGTCGGCCAGGAAGCGGCGCTCCACCGCGTTCTCGGTGAGCAGCAACGCCTCCTCGTAGGCGATGCGTGCCTCCTCCGTGCGGCCGAGCCGGCGCAGGAAGTCCGCGCGCGCCGAGGCGAGGTAGGCATATCCGGCAAGCTGCGGTTCAGTGGCCAGCGCGTCGAGCGCGGCCAGCCCCTCGGCCGGCCCGGACGCGAAACCCACCGCTACGGCGCGATTGAGCGCGACGACCGGCGACGGCCAGATGTCGATGAGCAGGTCGTACAACCCGCTTAGTTCGCGCCAGTCGGTGTCGTCCCAGCGTGCCGCCTCGGCGTGGACGGCGGCGATCGCGGCCATCAGCGCGAACCGGCCCGGCGGGCGGCGGCGCAGCGCCTCACGCACCAGGGCAACGCCTTCGGCGATGGCGCCCCGGTCCCAGCGGGAACGGTCCTGGTCGGCGAGCAGCAGCAGCTGGCCGTCGTCGCTGACCCGGGTGTCCCGCCGTGCGTCGGTGAGCAGGATCAGCGCGAGCAGCCCCGCCACGTCGGCGTCCGAGGGCAGGAGCAGGCGCAGCATCCGGGCCAGGTCCAATGCCCGCTCGACCAGGTCGCGGCGTACCAGCGACGCGCCGGCCGGAGCGGTGTGCCCGGTGGTGAACAACAGGTGGACGACGGTGAGCACCGCGTCGATGCGCTCCGGCAGCGCTGCCGCCGGCGGCACCTCGTACGGGATGCGGGCCGCCGCGATCTTCTTCTTGGCGCGGGTGA
Source organism: Actinomycetota bacterium (assembly GCA_046744105.1). Lineage (GTDB taxonomy): Bacteria > Actinomycetota > Actinomycetes > Mycobacteriales > Jatrophihabitantaceae > DASXRA01. The sequence continues at coordinate 18,923 of JBKOXO010000227.1, read as the reverse complement.
TGCGGGCCGCCATGGTGGCCTCGCTGACGAGGAACGCACGTGCCACCTCCGCCGTGGTGAGTCCGCACAGCAGCCGCAGCGTCAGGGCCACCTGCGCGCGCTGCGCCAGGGCGGGATGGCAGCACGTGAAGATCAGCCGCAGCCGGTCGTCCGGGATCTCCGGCTGCGGATCCGGGTCGGGCTCGTCGAGTAGCAGCGGCAGCCGCGCGCGCAGGGACGCGTCCCGGCGCAGCAGGTCGAGCGCGCGCCGGCGCGCCACGGTGGTGAGCCACGCGGCGGGCTTGGCCGGTACGCCCCGCGAGCCCCACGTCGAGAGCGCTCGTGCGTACGCGTCCTGGACGCACTCCTCGGCGAGGTCGATGTCGCGGGTGACGCGCACCGTCGCGGCGAGGACGAAGCCCCACTCGCGACGGTGCGCCTCCGCGACCGCGGCCGCGACCTCAGACATCGTCAGTCGAACACCCGGACGGGCCGGACCTCGACGCCGCCGAACGGCGCCGGTACGTCCTTGGCGATGGCGATCGCCTCGTCCAGGTTCGCCGCCTCGACGAGGTAGTAGCCGCCGAGGGCTTCCTTCGTCTCGGCGAACGGCCCGTCGGTCACCGTGCCGTCCTCACGAATGGACGTAGCCGTGTCCGTGCCCCAGAGCGCGTTGCTGCCCCTGATCGCGGCGCCGTGCTTGCCCATGAAATCGCCGTGGGCCTTCAGCAGAGACTCGAACGCCGCCTGGTCGAGACTCGCCATGGGCTTCTCGTCGCCGTAGATCAGGATCAGGTACTCGGCCATGATGCCGCTCTCCTTTCAGGCTCGCTGCTCGAGCCGTGCACTGGCTACGACGATCGGGATGCGCTGGAATCGACGCGGCCCGCACAGGAAACGGCGCCGGCGCGATTCCCGCCACAGAGAGGCCGACGTGAAGCTGGCAGCGAGCATGGCCATGCCGCACACCCAGCCAACTCGCGGATCCGCTGTTCACCTCGCCGGCCGGCGGGATCAGCGCGGCGTCGCCGATGGGAGGCCCACCCACGAGGTCGGATGCCAGCTCAGTCCGTCGATGACGGCGCCGCCACCGATGGCCGGGATCTGGCAAGACGCCCTAGGTTTCGTCTTCCTTCACGACGTGTGAGTCGGGACCGGGGTAGATGAGCCCTTCGTGCCCATCGTCCCAGCGCACCCGGTACGGGGGCGTGCCGTCCGGGTGCGACACCGACAGAATGCGGGCCCGTCGGGCGTGGTGCTCGGTGTCGTGGCCTTCGGTAACCAGCCAGTCGCCTGCCTCTGCGCGCATGCGCGTCGCCTCCTCTCGAACGCGTCATGCTCAAGATTGCGCGCCCGCACGCAGCGACTCAAGGGTGTGCGCGATGTCTTGCGGGCTGACGCGGCAGCAACCGCCGACCAGCCGCGCTCCGGCGGCGACCCAGCTCGGGGCGGCGTCCGGGTCGAACGCACCGTCGCCGGCCCACCTGCGCCCCTGCCACGCCTCGCCGCTGTTCGGGTAGACGACGGCCGGCTTGCGGCTGGCGTTCACGGCCAGCTCGACGAGTGGCCGCGCGTCCGCCGGCGATACACAGTTGACGCCTACTGCGAATACCGCGGGGCAGTCGCCCGCCATGGCGAAGGCATCGGCCGCGGGCTCGCCCGCCCGGGTCGTTCGGCCGGCGCAGGTGAGCGACAGCCACGCGGGCACGGCGAGCTGATCGAGCTCGGCGAGCAGCGCCTCAACCTCGGCCAGGCAGGGGATTGTCTCGACGGCCAGCACGTCCGCACCGGCATCGGCCAGCACGGCAAGGCGTGGACGATGGAAGGCGCGCAATTCGGCGACAGTGAGCCCGTAGTCGCCGCGGTACTCGGAGCCATCCGCGCGTACGGCACCGTATGGTCCGACGGAGGCAGCCACCCAGCCGTCCTGTGCTTCTCGGGCCAGCGCGACGCTGCGGCGCAGCAGCACGGATGCGTCCGGCGGCGCCTGGTAGCTCGCCGTGATCGCGACCTGGGCGCCCGCCTCGGCGAAGGCGCGGTGTGCCGCGACGATCTCGCCCGGGGCGTCCTCGATCAAGCGGGCCGACCAGAGCGCCGTCGACAGGTCGTTGCCACGCCGTTCGAGCTCGGTGGCAAGCCCGCCGTCGAGCAATACGACCTGGTCACGGATCACGTCGGCGAGGCTGCGCACACTGTCGAGTGTAGTTATATAACGACGTTATACAATTCTAGGTCGTGGACGAGGAGATCGCAGAGGGGATCCAACGGCTGGTGCGTTGGGGTGTGCGCATTGCGCCGAAGCAGATGAGCATGACCGCGCTGGGCGCGCTCAGCTCCCTGTCCTCGGGGCCGGTGCGGGTGTCCGCCCTGGCCGAGCGCGAGGGCATGACACAACCCGGCATGACCGCGCTGGTGAACCGGCTGGCCACTTCTGGGTACGTGCAGCGGGTCGCCGACCCGACCGACGGTCGGGCCACCCTCGTCCGGCTGACCGCGACGGGCGAACGCGCCCTGGCCGACCGCCGCGCCGCACGCACGACCGCCCTGCGCGATCACATCCATGCGCTGCCGGCCGAGCATCGTCGGGCCTTGGCTGCCGCACTTCCCGCCATCGACTACCTGACGTCCGGAGCGGACAATCCGCATGACTGAAACAACCAGCCCGTTCCGCCAACCCGGGCTCGCGGGAGACGACGTCGGGTAGTGCCATCTCGATCTCCTGGTAAGGAGAAGTCAGAACCGGTGCATGGTTTGGCCGAAGGGATCGCCCTTGGCGTGGGCGTAGACCTTGGTCGGCACCACCGAGAAGACCTCGCTGGGATGGTCGTTCGAGTCGATATTGCGCAGGCCGCCCTCGCGTGCCGCGAGTCGGCACCGCCCGTGCCACTTGTTCGCCCACGCCTCCGCCAACCGCGCCAGCACAGCAGGGTCGGTGGTGGGGACCGCGTCGCCCTCGACCACGACATCCACACCCCGGTCCCAGTGATTACAGCCGGTGGTGAGGACGACACCTCGCCACTGAGATGCTGGGCGACAAGTGGTCGCTGGTGATCCTGCGCGACATCATGTTCGGCAATCGCCGCTACTTCCGCGAGCTGCTGCGCAACTCCGAGGAGGGAATCGCCTCGAACATCCTCGCCGACCGGCTGCACCTCACCGAGCCAGCCATCCAGCTCGTGCCGATCATGGCTCACCTCGGCGCCTGGGGACGCCGACACCTGCCGGTGACCCGCGAACTCGCCATCCGCGCGGAACTGCTCGAGGCCGGCGGACCCGAGCTGTGGGACCGGTTCATGGACGAGCTGCGCGAACAGCACCTGGGCATCGCCCGACCGGCCGGTGCGGAATCCGTGTTCGGCTACCTGCGAGCGCCTACGAAGCCGAACTCGCCACAGGCTAGGACCGCGCAGGCGCGTCGAACGTCAGGGCGGCCGGCGCGTCGGCCGGGACGATCGGGTTCTTAGGGAACGTCGGGTCGACCCGCCGGTAGGGGGTTCCGGACGGTGGGCGTCGGTCGGGCTCGCCGCAGTTCGGCCACAAGGACATGGCGCGCTCGGCCTGTGCGGTGATCGACAGCGATGGGTTGACGCCGAGGTTCGCGGTCAACGCCGAGCCGTCGACGACCGAAAGCCCGTCGTAGCCGTAGAGCCGGTGGTACGGGTCGATGACGCCGGTATCACTGGAGTCGCCGATGGGGCAACCACCAATGAAATGCGCGGTCATCGGGATGTTGAACAGGTCGCCCCACGTGCCGCCCGGGACACCCCCGATGTTCGCGGCGAGTTGCCGGGCCGCCCGGTTGGCCAAGGGGATCCACGTCGGGTTCGGCTCGCCCTCGCCCTGCACCGAGGTGAGCCGTCCCCGGCGCGAGCGCCGCACCGTGATCGAGTTGGACAGCGACTGCATCACGAGCACGATGATCGTCTTCTCCGACCAGCGCCGCGGGATGAGAGTCGCCAGGATCACCTGCGGGTGGCGGGTCGCGACGCGAAGCCACTGCCCCCACCGGTGCCGGCGGGTGCCGCCGTCGGTCAGCGCCGTCGACAGCAGCCCCATGGCGTTGCTGCCCTTGCCGTAGCGCACCGGCTCGATGTGCGTGTTCTCGTCGGGATGCCACGACGACGTGATCGCCACGCCACGGGTGTAATCAGCCTTGGAATCTCTGGAGACGGCGCCGAGCAGCGACTCGGAGTTGGTCCGGGTCAGCTGGCCCAGCCGGTCGGAGATGCGGGGCAGCGTGGTGGCCTTCAGGCGGTGCAGCAGCGTCTGCGTGCCGTACGTTCCGGCAGCGAAAACCACATGTGTGGCGGTGAACGTGCGGTCGGGGCGGCGCCGCCACCGCCCGGTGCGCACTGCGTCCACGGCGTAGCCTCCGCCGGGCAGTGGCCGCACATTCGTCACGGTCGTCAACGGCAGGATCTGCGCCCCGCCCCTCTCCGCCAGGGCCAGGTAGTTCTTGACCAGCGTGTTCTTGGCGTTGTGCCGGCATCCCGTCATGCACGAGCCGCACTCGACACATCCACGCCGGGACGGCCCGGCGCCGCCGAAGTACGGGTCGGGCACCTCCGCTCCGGGGCCGGGCCCGAAGAACACGCCCACCGGCGTCGGGTGGAACGTCTCGCCCTTGCCGAACTGCGCCGCGAGCCGCTTCATCTCCGTATCGGACGCGGTCATCGTCGGGTTGGGCACTACCCCGAGCATCTTCTTCGCCTGGGCGTAGTGCGAGGCGAGTTCGGCACGCCAGTCGGTGATGTGCGCCCACTGCGGGTCGTCGTAGAACGGCTGTAGCGGCTCGTACAGCGTGTTGGCGTAGTTGAGCGAACCGCCGCCCACGCCGGCCCCGGCCAGGATCACGACGTCGTTGAGCAGGTGGATGCGCTGGATACCCGTAAGGCCGAGCCGTGGGGCCCAGACGAAGTCGCGGATCTGCCAGGACGTGCGCGGCAGGTCGTCGTCGGCGAAGCGCCGGCCGGCCTCGAGCACCCCGACCCGGTAGCCCTTCTCGGTGAGCCGCAGCGCGGCGACGCTGCCCCCGAACCCGGAGCCGATGACGATCACGTCGTAGTTCGAACGCTCAGGCATGCCGGCGCCCCCGTTGGTTACTGACCAGTAGTCAGAGATTAGTACACCGATGACTTTCCGCGCCCGCGGACGTCTATACGTATATCGAGCGTGAGGAGCGTGAGCACGATGTACACCGCAGTCGAGACCCCAAGTCGGGAACTGGACCACCGCCACAGCGACGGCATCGACGTCCGACTCCTCTGGAACCCGGTGACCGATCACGTCTCGGTGATGGTCGAGGACCACCGCTCAGGTGAGTCACTCGCGTTCGACGTCGACGCGGCCCACGCCCGCGCGGCCTTCGACCACCCGTACTCGTACGCCCGGCGCGCCGCCGCAACGGTCAAGCCGACGGTCTACGCGTAGTCGCGCCGCCGCTATGCGGCGCGCACCATCCCCACGACCGTACGCAGGCGTATGTCCGCGAGCCGGGCGAGCCGCATGGCGACAAGGGCCGTCGCGATTGCCGGCACAAGTCCCGAGATCAGCATGCCGGCCCGCGGTCCTAGGTGCTCGTCCAGCCAGCCGACCAGCGGCCCGCCAAGCGCCCCGCTGCCGATGAACACCATCAGATACACGCTCATGACGCGGCCACGGATCGAGTCGTCGGCGGCGAGCTGTACGGTCGAGTTCGCTGACGTGTAGAGCAGCAGCGTGGCCCCGCCGATGCCGACGAGCACGGGGCTGTACGTCCATTCGGACGGTGCGAGCGAGGCGATCATGTACAGCGTCGCCAGCGTGCCGGCGATCGCGACCAGCGCGCGAAGCCGGGTGCGTGATCGGCCGGCGGAGATCAACGCGCCGGTGACGGAGCCGACCGCCAGCACCGAGGTGAGCATCCCGTACCCGCTTGCGCCGATGTCGAAGACCGACCGCGCGTACGCGGCGAGCGTCACCGGCAGGTTCACGGTGAACAGGCCGAACACGCCCACCAGCACGGTCGGCCACAACACGTCGGGACGCCCGGCGACGTAGCGTAGCCCGTCACGGATGCGTGTGCCGTTGCTCGCCGCCGGTGCAGGTGAAAGCTCGCCGTCGCGCATGAGCAGCAGCGCCGTCATCGACGCCGAGTACGACGCAGCGTTGACCGCGAATGCGTATCCGGAGCCGACAGCGTTGATCAGAATGCCGCTGATCGCCGGACCGATCAGCGCTCCGAGCTGGAACACGGAGGCGTTGATGCTGACCGCGTTGCGCAGCTGCTGCGGGCCCACCAGCTCGTTCACGAACGACTGGCGCGTCGGGTTGTCGACCGCCACCACAGTGCCGAGCCCGAACGCGACCAGGTACACGTGCCATACGTGCACGTGGTGGCTCAGCGTCAAGATCGCAAGCGTGGTCGCCATTGCGGCCATGCCGATCTGCGTGCAGATCAGGACACGCCGCTTGGGATACCGGTCGGCGATGACGCCGCCGGCGAGGCCGAACAGCAGCGTCGGCAGGAACTGCAGGGCGGTCGTGATACCGACGGCCGTGGCACTGCCGGTGATGCTCAGGACCAGCCAGTCCTGGGCGATGCGCTGCACCCAGGCGCCGGTGTTCGAGATGAGCTGCCCACTGGCGAAGAGCCGGAAGTTGCGGATATGTAGGGAGCGGAACGTGGATCTCTTCAGGTCGGCCGGGGCGCTCAACGATCATCCAAACTAGTTACGTGCGGGTTCTCCGGGTTCCATCCTGGTCGCGCCTCGGTCATTCTCCAACCGAATTGATCGAATCACTGTTATACGGTTCCTCTATGACCTTCGATCCGGACCTGTTGCGTACGTTCCTCGCCGTGGCCCAGTCGCTGAGCTTCACCCAGGCGGCGCAGCGGCTGGGAGTGCGGCAGCCGACGGTGAGTCAGCACGTCCGCAAGCTCGAAGAGGCGGTGGGCCGCCCGCTGTTCATCCGGGACACGCGGTCGGTCACGCTCACCGCGGACGGCGAGGCGATGGCCGGCTTCGCGCGCACGATCCTTGCCGCGCACGAGCAGGCGGCCGGCTACTTCTCGGGATCGGGACTGCGTGGACGGCTGCGCTTCGGCGTCTCGGACGACCTCGCGCTCACCCCGCTGCCTCGGATCCTGCGGGACTTTCGCCAGCTGTACCCGCGCATCGACCTGGAGCTGACCGTGGCCCAGAGCGGCGCACTGCACCGGCGGCTGGAGTCGGGGCATCTCGACGTCGTGTTCGTCAAGCATGACCTCGGCGACGGCCGGGGGCGGCTGGTGCGCCGCGACCGGCTGGTGTGGGCGGCGGTGCAGGGGCCGCGCCTTTCCGCGGACCGGCCGATGCCGCTGGTCGTCTACCAGGCGCCGAGCCTGTCACGTTCACGCGCCGTCGAGGCACTGGAGCGGGCCGGCCGTCCGTACCGGATCACCTGCACCGTGCGCGGCGTGAACGGCATCCTGGCCGCGGCCCGGGCCGGCCTGGGTGTGGCGATCTTCGCTCGCAGCCTGATGCCGGACGACCTCGTCGAGCTGCCCGCCAGCGCCGACCTCCCCGAACTGGGCGAGATCGATCTCGTGCTGCTCACCAACCCCCGGGCAGCCACAGAGCCCGCCGAGGCGCTCACCACGGCCATCCTCAGCAGCAACCCCGTCAAGAAATCCTGACGGCCCCCGGTTGCGCAAGGTCTGCTCGCGTGAGACGAGGGATTCTTGCGCAATCCGGGGGAGCTGTTACCCGAATCGGCCGCTGATGTAGTCCTCGGTGCGGGGGTCGTTCGGGTTGGAGAAGATCTTCTCGGTGTCATCCATCTCGACGAGCTGGCCGGGCTTGCCCAGTCCACTGAGGTTGAAGAACGCGGTCCGCTCCGACACGCGTGCCGCCTGCTGCATGTTGTGCGTGACGATCACGATCGTGTAGGTCTCCTTGAGCGTCTGGATGAGGTCCTCGATCGCGAGCGTCGAAATGGGGTCCAGCGACGAGCAGGGCTCGTCCATCAGCAGCACCTGTGGCTCCACGGCGATGGCCCGGGCGATGCACAGCCGCTGCTGTTGGCCGCCGGAGAGCCCGGCGCCGGGCCTGTTCAGCCGGTCCTTGACCTCTTCCCAGAGGTTGGCGCCGCGCAGCGAGCGCTCCACGACGTTGTCGAGGTCGGCGCGCCGCTTACGCCCGCTTTGGAGTTTGAGGCCGGCCGCGACGTTGTCGTAGATCGACATCGTGGGGAACGGATTGGGTCGCTGGAACACCATGCCGATGGTGCGCCGCACGTCGACGGGGTCGACGCGGTTGTCGTAGATGTTGTCGCCGTCGAGCAGCACCTTGCCGTCGACGCGCGCGCCGGCGATCACCTCGTGCAGGCGGTTCAGGGTGCGCAGCACGGTGGACTTGCCGCATCCGGACGGGCCGATGAACGCTGTGACCGACCGCGGCGGGATCGTGAAGGAGCAGTCGCTCACGGCGAGGAACTTGCCGTAATAGATGTTCAGGTTGTCCGCATCGATGCGCTTGGCCATTGCTGGATGCCCCCTACTGGCTGATCTTGTTGAAGCGCCCGAGCAACCGAGCGATCAGGTTCAGGCCCATGACGATGATGATGAGTGTGAGCGCCGCGCCCCACATCCGGTCTACAGCGTAGTTGTGGATCGGCTGCCCGGTGAACGAGCGGTTCGCGCCGAGGTTGGCGACCTGCGCGTTGATCATGCCCGGCAGGGATCCCTGGAAGCCGCTGCCGAACAGGTTGGTGTTCGTGTTGTCGGTGTAACCGACCAGGATCAGCAGCGGCGCTGTCTCGCCGGCCACGCGAGCGATGCCGAGCACGATGCCGGTGATGATGCCCGTGAGCGCCGTCGGCACCACGATCCGCGCGATCGTCTTCCACTTAGGTACGCCCAGCGCGTAGGACGCCTCGCGCAGCTCGTTGGGCACGAGCTTGAGCATCTCCTCGGTCGTTCGGACGATAACCGGGATCATCAGCAGCACCAGGGCGAGCGACACCAGCCAGCCGCCGCGTTGCCCGCCCAGCGTGGTGACGAACACCGCGTAGATGAACAGCGCCGCGACGATCGACGGCACCCCGCTGAGGATGTCGACCATGAACGTCGTGGTCCTGGCGAGGGGTCCACGCCCGTACTCGACGAGGTAGATGCCGACCATCACGGCGATGGGCACGGAGATCAGCGAGCACAGCAGCACCTGTTCCGCGGTGCCGATGATGGCATGCAACGCGCCGCCGCCCGGGTCACGGTAGGTGCGGGTGCCGACGTCGGACGTGAACCAGCCGTCGCGGGTCAGTGCGTGCCAGCCCTTACTGACCACGGTCCATAGCAGCCACACCAGCGGGATCAGCGCGATGAGGAACGCCAGGGTCACCATCACCGTCGCAACGTTGTTCTTGATCTTCCGGACGGTGTGGCTCCTCGACAGGGCCGGCGCGACGGCGGTCACACGAACTCCTTCCGCCGGCTGACCACACTGCGTGCGGCAGCGTTCACCGCGAACGTCAACACGAACAGCACCAGGCCGGCGGCGATGAACGCGCCCGTCTGTTGCGGCTGGTTGAACTCCGCGGCACTGTTCGCGATCTTCGACGCGAATGTCTCACCACCGTTGAAGATCGAGAAGCTAAACGGCGCACCGGGTGACGGCTTGGACAGGATGAGCATGACGGCGATCGTCTCGCCCAGTGCGCGGCCCAGGCCGAGCATCGAGCCGCTGATCAGTCCAGGGCGGCCGTACGGCAGCACCGCCATGCGGATCATTTCCCAGCGGGTCGCACCGAGCGCCCAGGCCGCCTCGATGTTCTGCGAGGGGGTGCGTTCGAATACGTCGCGTCCGATGGCGGTGATGATCGGCAGGATCATGACGGCCAGCACGACGCCACCGTTGAAAATGGTGCCGAGGTCGACGTTCTCGTCCCTGAAGACCGGGAACCCGCCCAGGTGGTACAGCGCGTGCTGCACCGACCGCAGCTTCGGCGCCAGCACGATGATGCCCCAGATGCCGTAGATGATCGAGGGAATCGCGGCGAGCAGGTCCACGATGTAAGCGACCGGCCGGGCGATCCGTTTCGGCGCGTACTGAGTGATGAACAGCGCAATGCCGATGGCGATCGGCACGGCGATCACCATCGCTACGAGCGAGATGATTACAGTCACCCAGAGCAGGTCGACGATGCCGAAGTGCAGCGGCGGGGTGTCGACGCTCCAGTCGCGCGAGAAGAGGAAGTTCGACTTGTCGTCGGCGATGGCCGGCGCGGCTCGGTCGATCAGGAATGCGGCGACGAGGCCGATGAGCAGCACCACGAAGAGCCCCGAACCGGCGGACACGGTGTGGAACAGCCGATCGCCGATGCGCGGCCTGCCGGTACTGATCAGGCCGGCCCCGGAGACGGGCGGGGCCCCTTCAAGCGTGCTGACCGCTAACGGCTCGGCTGAACCGAAGGCGGTCGGCTCCCCGGCCCGGACGGAGGCAGCCCCGCGCTCGGACACCTGAACCTCGGTCCGGACATCCTCGGGCGGCGCCTCGTCGTCCTCGCTGCGGTGCCTCGGTACCTCCACCGACTCCCCTCCGATGCTGGGTGGCGGCAGTGGCGGGGCAGGCTCGTTGGACGTACTCCCGCTCGGCTTGGTCTCCCGCTCTGCCATTTCCGTCGCCTGTGACTAGCGAAGTTGTCCGTGTGCCGGGGCACTGCCACCGCGACACACGGACAACTGCATCGAGTAGAGCTGTGTCTCAGCTTATCGTCGCGACCGACGCTTGGACCTTGGTGTCAATGTCGCTCGGCAGCGGCGCGTAGCCGAGGTCCTTCAGGGCTGCCTGACCAGGGCCCGACGTGTAGGTCAGGAACGATTTGACCAGCGTGCCGATCGACGAGTTCGAGTACTTCTGGCACGCGATCTCGTACGTCACCAGGATGATCGGGTATGCGCCCGGGGTCTTGGTGGCGTAGTCCAGCTTCAGCGTCAGGTCGTCACCGGTGCCGGTGATCTTCGCCGCGCTGACTGCCTTGCCGGCCGTGTCGGCGTTGAGTTCCACAGCGCCGGCGCCGTTGTCGACCTTGGCCATCGACAGTCCGGCGCTGCCTGCGAAGGACCACTCGATGTAGCCGATGCCGCCTTCGGTGGAGCTCAGCGCCTGCTGCACGCCCTGCGACTTCGCCTTGCCCTGGCCGGTGCCGGCCCATGTCTTGCTCGGCTTGGCGGTGAACACGCTCGGTGCCGACGCGGCCATGTACTTCTCGAAGTTCTCCGTAGTACCCGACTCGTCGGAGCGGTAGAACACCGTGATCTTGCTGGAGGGCAGGTTTGCGCCCGAGTTCAGCGACTTGATCGCCGGGTCGTTCCAGGTGGTGATCTTGCCGGTGAAGATCTTCGCGATTACGTCCGGGTTGAGCGTCAGGTCGGTGACTCCGTTGAGTTTGAACGCGACCGCGATCGGGCCCGTGACCATCGGCAGGTCGAGCGCCGGACCGGCGCATCGCTTCTGCGCCGCGGCCGGCTCACCCTTGTCAGGGTTCAGTGCCGAGTCGGAGCCGGCAAAGTCGACCTGCCCGCCGTTGAACTGCTTGACGCCGGCGCCGGAACCGGTCGGGTTGTAGGCGATCGTCGTGCCGGAGCACTGCTGCTGATAGTTCTGAATCCACTGCTGGATCGCGTTGGTCTGAGCGGTCGAGCCTTCGGCCTTGAGGCTGCCGGACGCGCATGCGGCCGCGCTAGCACTGGTGGTGCCGGACGTACCACCGCCTCCTGTCGGCGACCCGTTACCACTGCTGTTGTTCTTGTCCGAGCCACAGGCCGCCAGGGCTAGCGCGCCCGCAAGCAGGGCGGCAGCCACGCCAGTCCGGTACAGCTTCACGTTGTCGTCCCTTTCGTCAAAGGCGGATGCCAATCCCGGAAGGTAGGGCGATCAGGTGGCGCCCCGGGGTGGGTAGGGTAAACGCAGGGTGAACCCGACTGGGCACAGGCGTGACGCTTCTTAAACAGGCACATGTCCACAAGGTGAACGGGCCTCACGGCAAGACGTACTGCGCGTCCAAGTCGTAAGGCGTGAAGCCATACCGTTGGTACATGCCCATCGCGGCCGTGTTCGATTCGTCGACGTAGAGCATGACTTCGGTAACACCGCGGTCGATCAGGTACCCCAGGCCCGCGGTGAGCAGCGCAGGTCCGAGGCGCAGCCCTTGCGCCTGCGGGGCCACGCCCAGCACGTACACCTCGCCGATACCGGTGCGGTGCACCTTCGTCCAGTGGAAGCCGACCAGCTCGTCATCCCGGAACGCCAGCAGGAACCCGGACGGGTCGAACCACGGCTCGCGCTCGCGCGCCTCGAGGTCTGCGCGCGTCCACCGGCCCTGCTCGGCGTGGTCGGCGAAGGCTGCGGCGTTCACGGCGAGCCATGCGTCCTCGTCCTGTCCAGGCACGAACGCGCGCAGCCGCACCCCCTCGGGCAGCGGCGTGTCGGGCACGTCGGAAAGTGGCCGGCGCAGCTGCCACAGCACGCGCTGCTTGATGTAGCCGCGGGCCGTCGCGGCGGCGGCGACCGGACTGCGCTTGCCGTGTGACCACACGATGGGCCGGGCAACCAGCCCTTCCAGCTCCGCGAGTAGCGCTGGGGTGGCGCCCGCCAGGTCGGCGATCTCGGCGACGTGGTCGTCGAGTTGGGCGTACCCGTCGACTTCGCCGGCGACGAGGTGCACCAGGCCGGGACGCGACGAGCCGAGCTGGAGCAGGGCGTGATCGCTCAGCGGCGGCGCGCCGTCACGCGCCTTGACGGTAGCGACCAGCGCGCGGATCTGTTCGCGCAAGCCGTCATCGAGCACCTCGAGAACGGCTATCTCATGCCGCCTGGGCGGATTCCCGTCCCCACCACTCGCTGCGCTCGGGTGGGTCCGGGTCTCTGCTCGCGCCTGCGGCGCCGCCGCGTCGCGGCGGCGGGGCTCTTCGCGCGAGCGCTCATCGCTGCTCAACTAGAGGTCGACCAGGTCCTCGGCGGTGGCGCGGCGGGACCCGGCGGCGGCCGGCTCGGACGACGGGCGAACGAACTTGTAGCCGACGTTGCGCACGGTTCCGATCAGCGCCTCGTGCTCGGGGCCGAGCTTGGCGCGCAGCCGTCGCACGTGCACGTCGACGGTGCGGCTGCCGCCGAAGTAGTCGTAGCCCCAGACCTCCTGAACGAGGTGGGAGCGGGTGAACACCCGTCCGGCGTGCTGAGCCAAGAACTTCAGCAGCTCGAACTCTTTATAGGTGAGGTCGAGAGCGCGGCCGGACAGGCGGGCGGCGTAGGTGGTTTCGTCGATGACGAGGTCGCCGATCTGGACGTGTTCGGGCGTCGGGGCCGCGCAGCGCGCGCGCCGATCGACGGCAAGGCGCAGCCGGGCGTCGAGCTCGGCGGGACCGGCCGTGTCGAGGAGGACGTCGTCGACCGACCAGTCCGCGGACAGCGCGATCAGCCCGCCCTCGGTCAGCACCGCGAGCACCGGGACGTCACGGCCGAGAGCGGCGAGGACACGGGTGAACGCGCGTGCCACCCCGAGGTCCCGGCGGGCGTCGACCAGGATCGCGTCGCCTTGGGGGTGCTGGACCAGCCGGCTCGCGTCGAGAGGCAGCACGGTGACCGAGTGGGGCAGCAGGCCGAGCGCGGGCAGCACTTCGGTCGTGGGTTGCACCGCGCCGGTCAGTAGCACGAGTTGCATGGCACGTCCTCCTGGTGGACGGGACCAGGCGGCGCTGCCCAGCGGCGTCCTAGGCAGGATAGCAATGTGCATCCCGCGGAGCTCGTCAGATTGACCACATCGGACGGTGTGCCAATCGTCGCCGACCACTGGCCGGCCGACACGGAACTGGCCTACGTCGTGGCACATGGCTTCACCGGTTCGAGCCGTGTGCCGCGACTGCGGCGCATCGCCGCGCAGTTCGCCGGGACGGGGGCCGCGGTGCTGGCGCTCGACTTCCGTGGACACGGCCGCTCCGGCGGGCACTCGACGCTGGGTGATCTCGAGGTGCACGACGTCGCCGCCGCGGTCGCGTTCCTCCGGGCCTGCGGCCATGCGCGCATCGCGCTGGTCGGCTGGTCAATGGGCGGCTCCGTGGTGCTGCGGTACGCGGGACTGGGCGGCGACGCCGACGCGGTGGTGAGCATCAGCTCGCCGGGACACTGGTGGGAACGCGGCACCGTGCCGATGCGCCTCGTGCACTGGGCCGCTGAGACGCGCTCCGGACGGCTCGCTACCCGGATCGCCACCCGCACCCGGCTGGGCAGCAGCGGATGGGCACGGCTGCCCGAGTCGCCGGTCGAGGTGGTCGCCGCGATCGCGCCGCGTCCGCTGCTGATCGTCCACGGCGATGCCGACCGCTACTTCCCGCTGGGGCACGCCCAGGCGCTGGCCGCCGCCGCGGCGGGCGCCGTGTTCTGGACTGAAGTCGGCATGGGCCATGCCGAGAGCGCCACCAGTCCGGCGCTCGTCGCGCGCGTGGATGCCTGGGTTAGGCAGACGCTCGAGGTGGCGGCTCTGCGACCATGAGAATCGTGGCGAGCGACGGCAGGCGGGTGGATCCGCTGAGCGTCACCGCGCAGTTTCCCGTCATCGACGCGTACGCGTTCGGTCCGCAGGACCCGAATCCCTACGGCGGCCGGCTCCCGGACATCCCGCTGCCCCCGCGCCCGCCGGGGCGCGTGAGCCACCTCGGCGGCGCGCTGGCCGCAGCAGTCGTCACGGCGGGGTTGATTGTCGGGGCGAACTACGGCGCCACGCCCTTACTGATCGCGGTGGCCGCCGCGCAGGGCCTGCTCGTGCTCACGTGGGTGTTCGGCACCGCCTCGCCCGGACGGCTCGGCGCGCTCTTCGTCGGGGCACTGGCCGCAGCGGGCGCCGACATCATCGTGTCGCGGTGGCCGCACGGCGAGCTCGGCACGCTGGTGGTCGTTCTAGGGCTCGCCATCCCGGCGATGTTCATTCACCAGCTCACCCGAGGTGTGGTGCGTACCCGCGTCGTGGAGTCGCTGTCGGACGTCGCGCTGCTCGTGGTGGCCGTCGTGGCCATGCCCGCGTACCTGCAGCTCAGCCACGAGATGCTGGGCACACGGATGGTGACCGGCGTCGCCCTCGCCGCCGGGGGCGCCCTCGTCGCCGGGCATCTCGTCGACATGGTCTGGCCGGTCCCGCGCTTCGACGTGAACGTGCGGCGTGGCCTACTCGCCGTGGTGATTGCCTCCGCGGTGGGCGCCGGCGCGACCTACCTGCGCCTGCGCGACACAGTGGATTTCGCGTCCGGGCGCTCGCTGTCCCTCGGCGCGTCGGTGGGGGCGATCGTCAGCCTGTTCGCGGTCGGCGCCGCATTCGTCCAGTACGGGTTGCCGCCGGGCGGGCGTCTTGCGGCGATCACCCGTCCGGTTGCCGGCGCCTTCATGTCGGTGGGGCTGCTCGCACCGCTCGGTTACCTGCTGTGCCTGATCATCCGCGGCTGACGTTCGGCCTAGCGTGGCTGGGTACAGTGCCCCGACGACCGAGCATCGCAGGGTCGCGTGCGGGCGGTCCCTGCGAAATCAAGCAGCGATTTCGCAGGGTGTAGATGCGCAGGGTCGTCGTAGCGATGAGCGCTCGCGCGAAGAGCCAGGAGGCGCAGTGAACGACCTAGGGCCGGCAGCGCCGGGACGACGCCGACGCTGGCCGTGGATCACCGCGATCGCCGTCCTGGCACTGGTCGGCCTACTCATCGTGGCCGACCGCATCACGGCGTCGATGGCAGAGTCCGCGGTGGCCAAGCGCATCGACCAGCAGTCGCCGTTCACGGACAGCAGCAGCAAGGCGCACGTCTCCATCAACGGGTTCCCGTTCCTGACGCAGGCGGTCGGCGGCCGGTACGACGACATCCAGGTCAGCGGAAGCGCGCTCACCATCGACCAGGTGAGCGGCGTCAACCTCAACGCGCACATGCACGGCGTGCACGTCCCGCTGAGCAATGCGATGAACCGCGACGTGAGGTCGCTGCCGATCGACCACGTCACCGCCACGGCCACCGTCCCGTTCTCCGAGGCCGCGCGGCTCACCGGCATCGACGGGCTGCAGCTGTCCGACAACCACGGCGCGCTCCACGTTTCGCTCGGCGTCAGCGTGCCGACCATGGGTGATGTCACCGCCTCGGCGGACGCCAACGTCCACCTCGACGGCAACCGGCTCTCATATCAGGTGGGCCAGATCGAACTCGAAGGGGCGCCCGTCCCAGCGGCGCTCGCTTCCGCGATCGAGCAGGAGATGAACGGCACGCTGACTCTGCCGCAGTTGCCGTACCACCTGCAGGTGACCGCTGTCCGCGCGACGCCAACGGGCATCCAAGCCACGGCCCGGGCCGATCACATCGTGGTGGAAACCAGCTGATCTATCCGCCGGACGTGTCGCTCCGGCACCGCCCCCAAGGGGCGGATGCCTCGCGCCACACGCAAGCTCGCTCCGCTCGCGCGGCCGGCGGGCTCTTCGCGCGAGCGCTCATCGCGCTGTGGCTGCCTTCCGCATACTTTCCGGTTTTGCGGGTGCCCGTGGGGCGGCTAGTCTCTTGGCCATGGCCTCCGTGAGCACTCCTCTGCTCACTTCGCGCCGCGCGGTCGACCTGTGCCGTGTGGGCAGCTGCCTGTGTAACGCCCGCTGACGGGGCGCGCTCTCTCGTTTACTCGCGCCATATCGGCGCTCGTCTATCGCTTTGCCCAGCATCTCTATCGCTAAAGAGGAGAATCCCATGAGCCGCGCTGACGTGCTCGTCTCGGCCGACTGGGCCGAGGAGAACCTGAACACCCCGGGCGTGGTCTTCGTCGAGGTCGACGAGGACACCACGGCCTACGACGGCGGACACATCCCCGGCGCCGTCAAACTCGACTGGAAGAACGACCTCCAGGACCCGGTACGCCGGGACTTCGTGAGGAAGGAGCAGTTCGAGAAACTACTGTCCGCCAAAGGCATCGGCGCCGATGACACAGTCGTGCTTTACGGTGGCAACAACAACTGGTTCGCCGCCTATGCGTATTGGTACGTGAAGCTGTACGGCCACGAGTCCGTGAAGCTCTTGGACGGGGGCCGCAAGAAGTGGGAGCTCGACGGGCGCGAGTTGTCCAAGGACACCGTGTCCCGCCCGGCCACCAGCTACACCGCCAAGGAGCAGGACACGTCCATCCGCGCGTTCCGGGACGAGGTCATCGCCGCAATCGGCACCAAGAACCTGATCGACGTGCGCTCGCCCGACGAGTTTGCCGGCCGGCTGCTCGCTCCGGCGCACCTGCCGCAGGAGCAGTCGCAGCGCGCGGGCCACATCCCGACCGCGCTGAACGTCCCGTGGAGCAAGGCGGCCAACGAGGACGGCACCTTCAGGTCCGACGAGGAGTTGCGAAAGCTGTACGTCGATGAGGCCGGCCTCGACGAGTCGAAGGACACCATCGCGTACTGCCGGATCGGTGAGCGCTCGAGCCACACCTGGTTCGCATTGCACGAGCTGCTCGGCCACCCACACGTCAAGAACTACGACGGTTCGTGGACGGAGTACGGCTCGCTGGTCGGCGTCCCGATCGAGAAGGATGTGTGACAAGCATGTGCGGTGCTCCTGCGCAGGCGCCTGAGTTGCCTGCCCACGTTGATCTCACGAAGGAGACGGTCATCTACGGCGTGGTCTCGCGGGACGGTGCTCCCGTGCCGGCGGCGTACGTGCGGCTGTTGGACGCATCGGGTGAGTTCACCGCCGAGGTGGTGACGAGCGCGACCGGCGACTACCGTTTCTTCGCCGCACCCGGTCAGTGGACGCTGTCCGTGCTGCACCGCGACGGTTCGGCGCGCAAGCAGGTGCACGCTGTCGAGCCGGGACTCATCGAGGCGCCGATCGTCCTCGCTCAGTAGACGAGGGCCTGCGCGTCGTCGCGCAGCACCTCCTCGACGAACGAGGCCGAGCCGGCGATGCGCACGCCGGTGAGCACCTCGTCCTCGGTGATGTTGCGGCGTGCCGCGCACTGCGTGCACACGGTGAGCGTTCCGCCGGCGAGCACGGCGTCGCGCAGTTCGGCGAGCGGCGTCGCCTTGGGGAGCACGAAATCCTCGGCACGTCGCGGTAGGGCGAGCCACGCTGCCTCACCGGTGAGCCACAACGACACCGTGGCGCCCGCCGCCAGCGCCGTCGCGGCCACGGTGAACGCCTGGTTGCATCGCTCCGGATCGTCCGCGCCGGCAGTGCACTTCACCACGAGAGACCTGCGCATGCGACTATCCTGCCGAATATGGAAGGCGCGTATCTCGCCGGTTTGGTGATCGCATTCGTCACATTCGGTGTCGCGTGCCTCTACGTCGCCTACAAGCTGGTCCGGTGACCGATACGACCGACCTGCGCACCGGCGCGCCGCTTTCCGACGCACTGCTCGCCGTGCTGCCCCTGGTCGGCGAGTGGGCGGGCACGGGCGTCGGCGCCGTCGCGTCGACGGGCGCCGGCTTCGCGTTCCGTCAGCACGTCACGTTCGCCCACGACGGACGGCCGTTCCTCGCCTACGAGTCGCGCAGCTGGCTGATCGACGAGGACGAGCGCGACATCCGTCCGGCATTTCGCGAATCGGGTTTCTGGCGGCCTGGCGCCGGACCGGACGACCTCGAGGTAGTGACCGTGTCGATCACCGGCCTTACCCAGTTGTTCATCGGCACCGCCGGCGACCAGCGCTGGGATATCGCCACCACCTCCATCGTCAGTACGCCGACGGCGAAGCAGGTGGCAGGTGAGCGCCGCCTCTACGCGATCTCCGGCGACACACTCGCCTACGCCACCGAGCTGGCCCTGACCCCGGACGACTACACCCCGCACCTCAACGCAACCCTGCAGCGCGTCTGATCAGAACATCGCACCATTCGCGCGGATGGTCTGGCCGGACACCCAGCCGGCCTCGTCGCTGATCAGCCACCCGACGACAGGCGCAACGTCGTCGGGGCGGCTCGCCTCC
>JBKOXO010000070.1:0-7831 GCA_046744105.1 Actinomycetota bacterium | reverse complement strand
GCATCGAGAAGAACACCGAGTTCCGGACGTGGACACAGGGCGTGACGTTCCTGACGCGAGCCGACTATCTGTCGTCGTTCTTCAACGAGACGGTGTACTGCCTTGCTGTAGAGCAGCTGCTGGGCGTGACGGCCCCTGCCCGGGCGCAGTTGATCCGGGTGCTGCTGATGGAGATGAACCGCGTCTCCTCGCACTGGACGACGATCGGCCCGACCGGCATGGAACTCGGCGCGCTGACCGTCATGACGAACAGCATGCGGGCGCGCGAGAAGTGCCTCGACGTGTTCGAGCTGATCACCGGGCTGCGCATGAACCACGCCTATATCCGACCCGGCGGTGTCGCCCAGGATCTGCCGGACGAGGCACCACACGCGATCCACCACTGGATCGGTGAGATGCGCAAGGAGCTGCACGATCTCGACACGCTGGTGCCTGCGCAGCCCATCTGGGTGAACCGGCTCAAGAACGTCGGCTGGCTGGGCGTCGACGGCTGCATCGCGCTGGGCATCACCGGCCCGCTGCTGCGCGCGGCCGGGCTGCCGTGGGATCTGCGCAAGACCGACCCGTACCTCGGCTACGAGACGTTCGACTTCGAGGTGCCGACCGGCGATCGCGGCGACTCGTGGGCGCGGTTCGTGGTGCGAGTGGCCGAGATGCACGAGTCCCTCAAGATCGTCGAGCAGGTGCTCGACCGGATCGAGCCCGGCCCGACGATGCTCGACGACCCCAAGATCGCATGGCCGGCACGCCTGTCGATCGGCCCGGATGGTCTGGGTAACTCGCGCGAACACGTGCAACAGATCATGGCGACGTCGATGGAGTCGCTCATCCACCACTTCAAGCTGGTGACCGAGGGATTCCGCGTGCCCGCGGGCCAGACGTACAAGACCGTCGAAGCGCCCCGCGGCGTGCTCGGCGCGCACGTGGTCAGCGATGGCGGCACCCGGCCGTACCGGGTCCACTTCCGCGAACCATCGTTCGTCAACATCCAATGCCTGCCGGCACTGGTCGAGGGCGGACTGCTCTCCGACGTGATCCCGTGCATCGCGTCGGTGGACTCCCTGATGGGTGGGTGCGACCGATGACTGACATCTACAGTCCGAGTCGCGAGACCACGGAGGGCCGGGTCTACAACCTGCTCGGCGGTGACTGGGACGCCGTGCTGGGCGGCGGCGACCCGATCCGCGACGAACGCATCGTCCTCAACATGGGCCCGCAGCACCCGTCCACACACGGCGTGCTGCGCCTGGTGCTCGAGCTCGAGGGCGAGAGCGTCACCGACTGCCGAGTCGTTATCGGCTACCTGCATACCGGCATCGAAAAGAACACCGAGTACCGCACCTGGACGCAAGGCGTCACATTCCTCACCAGGGCCGACTACCTGTCGCCGATCTTCAACGAGACCGTGTACTGCCTGGGCGTCGAGCAGCTGCTGGGCGTCGAGGCACCGGCGCGGGCGCAGCTCATCCGGGTCCTGCTCATGGAGATCAACCGCATCTCGTCGCACTGGGTGTGGCTCGCAACCGGCGGCATGGAGCTCGGCGCGCTGACCGCGATGACGAACGGCTTCCGGGCCCGTGAGCGATGCCTCGACGTGCTGGAGCTGATCACCGGGCTGCGCATGAACCACGCCTTCGTGCGTCCGGGCGGTGTCGCGCAGGACCTGCCGGACGGCGCGGTCGACAAGATCCGCGAGTGGATCAAGGAGACCCACGAGGAATTGCGCGGCGTCGACCGGCTGCTGCGCGGACAGCCGATCTGGGTCAACCGACTCAAGGACGTCGGCTGGCTCGGGGTGGACGGCTGCCTGGCGCTGGGCATCACCGGGCCGATGCTGCGCGCCGCGGGGCTGCCCTGGGACCTGCGCAAGACCGAACCGTACCTGGGCTATGACACCTTCGACTTCGAGGTGCCCACAGACGACCGTGGCGACTGCTGGTCGCGGTTCGTGGTGCGGGTGGCCGAGATGCACGAGTCGCTCAAGATCGTCGAGCAGGTGCTCGACCGGCTCGAACCGGGGCCGACGATGATCGACGACCCGAAGATCGCGTGGCCGGCGCGCCTCTCATTGGGCCCGGACGGTATGGGCAACTCGCTCGAGCACATCCAGCACATCATGGCTTCCTCGATGGAGGCGCTGATCCACCACTTCAAGCTGGTGACCGAGGGGTTCCGCGTACCGGCCGGGCAGGTGTACACACAGATCGAGTCACCGCGTGGCGAACTCGGTGCGCACGTGGTCAGCGACGGCGGGACCCGGCCGTACCGGGTGCATCTGCGCGATCCCTCGTTCATCAATCTCCAGTCGACTGCGACGCTGGCGGTCGGCGGGCTGATCGCCGACGTGATCGCTTCGGTTGCTTCGATCGATCCCGTCATGGGTGGAGTAGACAGGTGACTAACTTTCGTACTGCTGTAGTGCAACTCGAACGTCTTGGCGATCCGTCGGTGTTCGGTGAGGACGTGCGCAAGGCGGCCGCCGAGATCGTGGCGCGTTACCCGGCCGGTCAGGAACGTTCAGCACTGCTGCCGATGCTGCACCTCGTGCAGTCGGAGCAGGGCTATGTCAGCCCGGACGGCATTGCGTTCTGTGCCGACTTCCTCGGACTCACCAAGGCACAGGTGACCGCGGTCGTCACGTACTACACGATGTTCAAGCGCCGGCCGACCGGCGAGTATCTGGTGAGCGTCTGCACGAACACGCTGTGCGGGATGATGGGCGGCGACGAGATCTACCAGTCGCTGTCCAAGACGCTCGGCATCGGCATGAACGAGACCACCGCCGACGGCACCATCACTCTCGAGCATGCCGAGTGCCTGGCCGCCTGCGACTACGCACCCGTCGTCACCGTCAACTACGAGTTCTTCGACACACAGAGCGTCGATTCGGCCCTGGACCTGGTCGACAAGCTGCGCAAGGGCGCGCGGCCGCAACCGACGCGCGGTGCCCCGCTGTGCTCGTTCAAGCAGATCGAGCGGCAGATCGCCGGGTTCCCGGACGAACGCCTGGAGGCGCTGGAGGCCGAGGCGACCGGCGCGCCCACCGAGGTGGGCGTGCGGCTCGCCGTGCAGCGCGACGAGAGCGCGCCGTCCTATGCGGTGCCGCGCGCGGACGCCCGAGCTGCCGAGGGGGCCGCGAGGCGCACTAGCACGCAGCCGACAAGTTCACACGACGCGCCGCTGAAGACGTCGGCGGAGGAGGACTGAATGCCGCTGACGCCCGTTCTCACCAAGCGGTTCGGCACGAACCAGCCTTGGAAGATCGACAAATACGAAGCGCTCGACGGGTACGCAGCGCTGCGCAAGGCGCTCACCATGCCGCAGGACGACACCATCGCCCTGATCAAGGAGTCGAACCTGCGCGGGCGCGGCGGCGCAGGCTTCCCGGCCGGCATGAAGTGGCAGTTCATCCCGCAGAACGACGGCAAGCCGCACTACGTCGTGGTGAATGCTGACGAGGGCGAGCCCGGTACCTGCCGCGACCTGCCGGTGATGATGAACGACCCGCACTCGGTGATCGAAGGCACGATCATCGCCTGCTACGCGGTACGCGCCCTCCGCGGCTTCATCTACATCCGCGGCGAGGCGGTGCACGCAATCCGGCGGATGACCCGGGCGGTGCGCGAGGCGTACGAGCGAGGCTATCTCGGTAGGGACATTCTCGGTTCGGGCTTCGACTGCGAGATCGTCGTGCACAGCGGCGCCGGGTCCTACGAGTGCGGCGAGGAGACGGCATTGCTGGACTCGCTGGAAGGTAAGCGCGGCCAGCCGCGGCTCAAGCCGCCGTTCCCCGCGACGAACGGCCTCTACGACGCGCCCACCGTCGTGAACAACGTCGGCACGCTGGCGAGCGTGCCGTACATCGTCCTGGGTGGCGCGGACTGGTTCAAGGAGATGGGCCCGGAGGGCTCGCCCGGCCCGTGCATCTACTCGCTGTCCGGACGGGTGAAGAATCCCGGCCAATACGAAGCGCCGATGGGAACGACGCTGCGCGAGTTGCTGGAGCTGGCTGGTGGGATGAGCCGCGGCAAGGAGCTGAAGTTCTGGACGCCGGGCGGCTCGTCCACCCCGCTGTTCACCCGCGAGCATCTGGACGTCCCGCTCGACTTCGACTCGGCGGCCAAGGCCGGTTCCATGCAGGGCACGTCGGCAGTCATGGTCTTCGACGAGGACGACAGCGTAGTGCGCGCAGTCGCCAAGTGGTGCAAGTTCTACGAGCACGAGTCCTGCGGCAAGTGCACGCCGTGCCGCGAGGGCACCTATTGGTACGTGGGCATCTACGACCGGCTACTGAACGGACAGGGCACCCCGGAGGATCTCGAAACGCTGCTCGACCTGTCCGACAACATCCTCGGCCGCGCGTTCTGCGCACTGGGTGACGGCGCGGTCAGCCCGGTGGTGTCGTCGATCAAGTATTTCCGGGACGAGTACGAGGCGCTGATCCGCGAGCCGGTAGGAGCGACGGCATGACCGAAGCGCCGGCCAAGGAAGACCTCGTCACCCTCACCATCGATGGTTTCGAGACATCCGTACCCAAGGGTACGTTGATCATCCGCGCGGCAGAGCAGCTCGGCCTGCAGATCCCGCGGTTCTGCGACCACCCGTTGCTCGAACCGGTCGGCGCGTGCCGGCAGTGCCTGGTCGAGGTCACCGACATGGGCAATGGCCGCGGCATGCCCAAGCCCGCGGCGTCGTGCACCACGACCGTGATGGCGGGCATGGTGGTCAAGACACAGCTGACCTCTCCCGTCGCGGACAAGGCGCAGCAGGGCGTCATGGAGCAGTTGCTGATCAACCATCCGCTGGACTGCCCGGTCTGCGACAAGGGCGGCGAGTGCCCGTTGCAGAACCAGGCGATGAGCAACGGACGTGGCGACTCCCGCTTCCGTGAAGACAAGCGCACCTGGGCAAAGCCACTCGCGATCAGCCCCAATGTCTTGCTCGACCGCGAGCGTTGTGTGTCCTGCCAGCGGTGCACCCGGTTCTCCGAGCAGATCGCGGGCGACCCGTTCATCGACGTGCTCGAACGCGGCTGGCAGCAGGAGATCGGGACGTCGGCCGAGGAGCCGTTCCAGTCGTACTTCTCCGGCAACACCGTGCAGATCTGCCCGGTCGGTGCGTTGACCAGCGCGTCGTACCGGTTCCGGGCGCGGCCGTTCGATCTTCAGTCGACGCCGTCGGTGTGCGAGCACTGCGCGTCCGGATGCGATCAGCGCAGCGACTGGCGGCGCGGTCGCATCACCCGGCGGCTCGCCGGCGAGGACCCCGCAGTCAATGAGGAGTGGAACTGCGACAAGGGCCGCTGGGCATTCCGATACGCGACACAGTCCGACCGGCTGCTCACACCGCTGGTCCGCAACGAGGCCGGCGAGCTGGTCGAGGCGTCCTGGCCGGACGCACTGGAGCGCGTGGCCGCCGGGCTACGTGAGGCCGTCGACCGAGGCGGTGTCGGTGTGCTGCCGGGCGGGCGGCTCACCGAGGAAGACGCGTACGCGTATGCAAAGTTCGCCCGCGTGGCGCTGGCGACGAACGACATCGACTACCGCGTGCGGCCGCATTCCGACGAGGAGCTGGCGTTTCTCGCAATGCTTCCCGGCACGACGCCCGACCGAGGCGCCGTCACGTACGCCGACCTCGAGAAGGCCGCCACGGTTCTGCTCGTCGGGTTCGAGCCGGAAGAGGAGTCGCCCATCGTCTTCCTCCGTCTACTCAAGGGAGTTCGCCGCAACGGCACGAAGATCTACTCGGTCGCGCCGCTGGCGTCGCATGGCCTCGAGAAGCTGAACGGCACTCTGATCAAGACGGTGCCCGGCCAAGAGGCTGTTGCACTTGCCGGCGTCGATGCCTCGCTCGGCGCGGGCATCGTGCTGGTGGGTGAGCGGGCTGCCGCAAGTCGCGGTGCCTTGAGTGCGGCGTCGCGGCTGGCGCAGGAGAACGGTGGCCGCATCGCGTGGATACCGCGGCGCGCCGGCGAGCGCGGCGCTATTGACGCGGGTGCCCTGCCCACGCTGCTGCCCGGCGGACGTCCGGTGATCGATTCGTCCGCGCGCAGCGAGGTGGAGCAGGCCTGGGATGTATCGGTGCCCGCCACGCCGGGACGCGACGCGCACGGCATCCTGGCCGCTGCCTGCGACGGCGCGCTGGCCGCACTGGTCATCGGCGGCGTCGACCCCGACGACTTCCCCGACGCCGCGCTGGCTCGAGAGGCGATCGAGCGCGCCGGGTTCATCGTGAGCCTCGAGATACGCCACAGTACGGTCACACAGCACGCCGACGTGGTGCTGCCGGTGGCACCGCCTGCCGAGAAGGCCGGCCGCTACGTCACCTGGGAGGGGCGGCGCCGCCCGTTCGACCTGACCCTGCACGGCACCGGCGCGATGTCCGACATGCGAGTACTGCACAGCCTGGCTGAGGAGCTGGACGTCGACCTCGGGCTGCGGACCGTCGAGGCGGCGCGTGCCGAGCTGTTGCGGCTGGGCGCGGCGACCACCCAGGTGGCGGCCCCACAGGTCGCGGCCGCGACGCCGGTCACACCCGGGTCGGCGCGGGCCGTTCTCGCCACGTGGCACGAACTGCTCGACGCCGGGCGGATGTCCGACGGCGACGAGTACCTCGCCGCCACAGCGAAGGCGGCGCGCGCGTTGTTGCCGCCGAAGACGGCAGCAGAGGTCGGCGATCGCGTCACCGTTTCGACCGCACGTGGATCGATCACTGTGCCGGTCGAGGTGGCCGACATGCCCGAGGGCGTCGTGTGGCTGCCCACGAACGCGCGCGGCTGCGCGGTACGTGCCACGCTCGGCGCCGTCGCAGGCGACATCGTGACGATCGCGCCGGGAGGTGCCCAATCATGAGCCTTGCAGCGGCCCCTGACGTGCCGGGCTTCGGAGACGAGCCGGTCTGGCTCGTGATCATCAAGGTCCTCATGGTGTTCGCGTTCCTGGTCGTCATGGTGCTGTTCTCGATCGTGTTCGAGCGCAAGGTCGTCGGACGCATGCAGAACCGCATCGGCCCGAACCGCACCGGGCCGTGGGGCACGCTCCAGTCGCTGGCCGACGGCGTGAAGCTGGCCTTCAAGGAGGAGGTCATCCCGCTGCTGGCCGACAAGCCGGTGTACTTCCTCGCACCGATCCTTTCGGCAGTGCCGGCGTTCCTGGCGTTCTCAGTGGTGCCGTTCGGGCCACAGGTGTCGATGTTCGGCCACCAGACCATGCTGCAGCTGACCGATCTGCCCGTCGGCGTACTCGTGATCTTCGCCTGCTCGTCCCTGGGCGTGTATGGGGTGGTGCTGGCCGGGTGGGCATCCGGCTCGACGTATCCGCTGCTCGGCGGGCTGCGCAGCGCGGCGCAGATGATCTCCTACGAGGTCGCGATGGGCCTGTCGTTCGTCGCGGTGTTCCTGTTCGCCGGGTCGATGTCGAGTTCGCAGATCGTCTTCGAGCAGCGGCACGTGTGGTACGTCCTGCCGCTGATCGTGTCGTTCGTCATCTACGCGGTGGCCGTAGTAGGCGAGACGAACCGCGCGCCGTTCGACCTGCCCGAGGCGGAGTCGGAACTGGTGGGCGGGTTCCACACCGAGTACTCGTCGTTCAAGTTCGCGATGTTCTTCCTCGCCGAGTACATCAACATGGTCACCGTCTCGGCGCTGGCCACCACGATGTTCCTCGGCGGCTGGCACGCCCCGTTCGGCCTGGTGTCGCTGTGGCACGGCGCGAACTCGGGCTGGTGGCCGATGCTCTGGTTCGTCATCAAGGTAGTCGCGATCATCTTCGTGTTCGTCTGGTTGCGCGGCACGCTGCCCCGGCTGCGTTACGACCAGTTCATGCACCTCGGA
>JBKOXO010000193.1:0-33118 GCA_046744105.1 Actinomycetota bacterium | reverse complement strand
CCGAGACCTACACTGGTGCCTGGTCGTCGGCAGCGTCAGATGTGTATAAGAGACAGTGTTCCTTCAGCCCCGTGTCGGTGTCGAGGAAGATGACGCCCTGCTCTCCCAGGTCGTCGCGGATCTTGTGGTAAACCACCTCGGACTCGTACTGAGCCGCCACGCCGGCAATGAGCCGCTGCTTCTCCGCCTCGGGGATGCCCAGCTTGTCGTAGGTGTTCTTGATGTCGGCGGGCAGTTCGTCCCAGCTCGCGGCCTGCTTCTCGGTCGAGCGGACGAAGTACTTGATGTTGTCGAAGTCGATGCCTGCGAGGTCGGCCCCCCAGCTCGGCATCGGCTTCTTGTCGAAGATCGACAGCGCCTTCAGGCGGCGTTCGAGCATCCACGCGGGCTCGTTCTTCTTCCCCGAGATGTCGGCGACGACCTCAGCGGACAGCCCGCGCCGGGCGCTCGCGCCCGCGATGTCGGCGTCGGCCCAGCCATACCCGTACTTGGACAGTGCAGCGATCTGCTCGTCCTGGGTGAGGGTCACTATGCGTTCCTCCGTGGTCGGGACGGTGGTTGCGGGACATGTGTGGTGCAGACCCCGTCGCCATGGGCGATCGTGGCCAGTCTCTGGACGTAGGTTCCGAGCACCCGCTCGAAGGCACGGGTCTCGGCCTCGCACAGCTCCGGGAACTCGGCGGCGACGTGAGCCACCGGGCAGTGGTGCTGGCAAACCTGCACGCCGACACCCGACGGAACGGTGGACGCGGCGTAGCCTTCGGCGGTCAACGCGCCGGCCAGGCGCTCGGCGCGCTGGGAGATCGTGCGTCCCGAGACCTGCGGGGCGATCACCTCGGCCAGGCGGTCGGCCCGGTGCGCGGCGAACGCGGCGACGGCGTCGGCTCCCCCGGTCTCGTTCAGGTAGCGCAGCGCGGTGCTCGCGAGGTCGTCGTAGGCGTGCGGGAAGCCGGCGCGGCCCTCGTCGGTTAGCGCATAGGTACGTGCCGGGCGGCCACGCCCTCGGTGCGCGACCGGGCGAGGTTCGCGCTCGACGAGGACGCCCTCCGCGACGAGCGCGTCGAGGTGGCGTCGGATCGCGGCGGGGGAGACGCCGAGCGCCTCGGCGAGCGCCGCGGCCGTCTGCGGGCCGCTGCGCAGCACCTGACGCGCGACCGCGTCGCGGGTGCGGCACTCGCCGTCGAATTTCACAACACCAGTATGACGTATTTCAGCGGCCTGGCGAGCAGCGGGGCCGTGGAGCACGTCCACCCGTCCGGGCAGGAGATACTCGCATTGTGCTGTACCGGACCCTGGAGCTGACCGTCGCGCCGTTGTTGCGGGTGTTGCACCGCCCGGAAGTCACAGGGCTCGAGAACGTCCCCCGGACCGGCCCCGTCATCATCGCCGCCAATCACGTCTCCTTCGCCGACGAGATCTTCACTCCGCTGGCGGCGCGCCGGCAGATCTTCTACCTGGCCAAAGCCGAATACTTCACCGGTACCGGGATCAAAGGAACGGTGATGCGGAACTTCTTCGGCGGCATCGGGCAGGTGCCGGTCGAGCGCAATGCGACCCGGGCCGCTGCCGCCTCTGTCGACATCTGCGTCGAGCTGCTCGCTGCGGGCCATGCCTTCGGCATCTACCCGGAGGGAACCCGCTCCCCGGACGGGCGGCTGTACAAGTTCCGCACCGGTGTCGCCCGCATCGCGCTGCGCAGCGGGGCGCCGGTCGTGCCTGTCGGGCTGGTGGGCACGGAGCGGGTGCAAAAGCCCGGGACACGCACGTGGCACCTCGTGAGGGTCGGCGTGCACTTCGGCGCGCCGATGGACTTCTCCGGTCGCCCACAGGATGAACGCAGCGCACGCGTTCTCCGTGAAGTTACCGAACATATACGGGTGGCGGTGCAGAGCCTTTCCGGCCAGGAGTACGTCAACGAATTCGGATCGACGGTGAAGGCGGCGGCGTAACCGCGTTCCGTGCCTAATCGCGAGCGCGGCTGGTCCTACAGCGATGTGCAGCCCGAGGAGGGCTGCCGAGGTCGACCGTCCACAAGCTGGCCACCAGCCGGATTACCCGCGCGCCTAGCGCGGCGACCGTGGAACACCTTGCGCGCGGGCTCGAGTTTGACGTCGCGCTGGTCCGGGCGGCGGTCGCTGATTCACTGGGCTCATCGTCTACGACGAGTCGAGCGCCGATGCCGACCTCACCCCGGGATGTGAGCCGCGCCCGGATCAGCGGCCCGCCGACAGGATCGACGCCTGCGGATTCCTAAACTGGTCGCGTGGGCGAAGCCGCGCTCGAGGTGCGCGACCTGGTCAAGTCGTACGGCGCACATCGCGCGGTCGACTGCATCTCGCTCACCGTTGAACGAGGCGAACTGCTCGCGCTTCTAGGGCCCAACGGCGCCGGCAAGACGACAACGGTCGAGATCTGCGAGGGTTTCCGCAGCCCGGACGCCGGCCAGGTCCGCGTTCTGGGATACGACCCGATCCGCGAAGCGGCCGCGCTCAAGCCGCTGGTCGGGGTCATGCTCCAGGACGGTGTCGGCGGCTACACCGGCGCCCGCGCGGGCGAACTGCTCGCGTTGTTCGCCGCCTACGCCCGCCACCCGCACGAGCCTGCGCGGCTGCTCGATCAAGTCGGGCTGGCTAAGGTCGCCGGCACGCAGGTCAGGCGCCTGTCCGGCGGCCAGAAGCAGCGACTGTCGCTGGCGCTCGCCCTTGTCGGCCGCCCCGCCATGGTGTTCCTGGACGAGCCCACCGCCGGCATGGACCCGCAGGCACGGCATGGCACCTGGGACATCATTCGCCAGCTGCGCGCCGAGGGCGTCAGCGTCGTGCTCACCACGCACTTCCTGGACGAAGCGGAGCAGCTCGCCGACCAGGTCGCAGTGATGGCGGCGGGACGCCTCGTCGCAGTGGGCACTCCGGCCGAGCTCACCCGGTCCGGGGCCGAGGGCCAGATCCGCTTCCGGGCACCGCACGGGCTGCGCCTTGCCTCGCTGGTGGACGCGCTGCCGGTTGGCACGCACGCCTTCGAAGAGTCGCCGGGACGCTACGTGGTCACCGGCGACGTCAACCCGCACCTGCTGGCCGCGCTCACCGCGTGGTGCGCCAACATGGGCGTCCTCGCCGAAGAGGTCGCGGTCGAACGGCGCAGCCTCGAGGACGTGTTCCTCGACCTCACCGGCCGGGAGCTACGCGCGTGACCAATGTCTTTGGGCCGAATGCAGCCGTGGTGGGTTTCACCCCGGCCCCGGGCGCAGCCCCGGCAGCGCGGATGCTCGTCGCACAGACCCGCATGGAGTTGCGGCTGCAGCTGCGCAACGGCGAGCAAGTCGGCCTCACGCTCGTTATCCCGCTGCTGCTGCTGCTCTTCTTCAACCTGCCGCTGTTGTACTCGCTCGACGGCCGGCGCATCGACTTCGTAGTCCCGAGCATCCTGGCGCTGGCCGTGATGAGCGCGTCCTTCACGGGTCTTGCGATCAGCACGGGCTTCGAGCGCAAGTACGCCGTCCTGAAACGCCTCGGGGCGACGCCATTACCGCGGGCGGTGCTGCTGCTGAGCAAGACACTCGCAGTGCTGGGCCTCGAGATCGTCCAGGCAGCCCTGATTTGCGCGTTGGGCTTTGCCCTTGGCTGGCACCCGCACGGCGACCCGGTGTGGCCGGTGCTGCTCATCGCACTGGGCACCCTCGCTTTCGGGGGCTTGGGCCTGCTGCTCGGCGGGACGCTACGCGCTGAGGTCACGTTGGCGGCGGCCAACCTGGCATGGCTGGTGTTGCTCTTCTGCGGCGGCATCGCCATCCCGCTCTCGAAATACCCGCAGGGCGTGGCCGACGTCCTCCAGTGGCTGCCCTCGGCGGCACTCTCCGACGGCTTGCACAGCGTGCTGCAACACGGCTCAGGGATGCCGGCCCGCGCGTTGCTCACGCTGCTGGCGTGGGCGGCAGTGGCACTGCCTGCGGCAGCCCGGTGGTTCCGGTGGGAATGAGCTCCGTCGCGCGGGCCGGGTGGCGGGCCCGCGTGCTGGCTTGGCTCGGCTCGCCTCGGGTGCTGCGCGAGCTGGCCCTGGCGTCAGTGGTGGCCAACGTCGTCATCGTGGTGACCGGCGGGGCCGTGCGTCTCACCGCGTCGGGCCTGGGCTGCCCCACCTGGCCGAAGTGCACCGGCGCGTCGCTGACGCCCACGCATGCCCGTTCCTTCCACGGCGTCATCGAGTTCACCAATAGGCAGCTGACGTTCGTCCTCGGCCTGATCGCGGTGCTGACCCTGCTCGCCGCGTACCGGCAGCGCCGGGAGCTGCCACTGGCAACAGTGGCGTTCCTCGGGATCCCGGCGCAGGCGATCATGGGCGGCATCACCGTGCTCACCGATCTCAACCCGTGGACGGTCGCCGCGCACTTCCTGCTCTCGATGTCGATCATCGCGGTGACGACCCTGCTGTGGTGGCGGCTGCGTGATGCGGTCCAGCCGGGGTTCGCCCCGGCCGTGGTGCTGGCCCGGCTGATCGCCCTCGCGGCGGTGGTGGTGCTGGCGCTCGGCACGGTCGTCACAGGCACGGGGCCGCATGCCGGCGACAAGGGCGCGACGCATCGCATCGGACTCAGCCCGAGCGGCGTGGCGCAGCTGCACGCCGACGCGGTGATGGTCCTGGTCGGCCTCACCGTCGGCCTCGTCGTGCTGCTGCGGGTGACGGGCGCCGGCAGCGCCGTGCGGCAGGCCGCGTGGTGGCTGCTCGGTATCGAGCTGGCGCAGGGGGTGATCGGCTACGTCCAATACTTCACGCACGTGCCGGCCGGGGTGGTAGTCGTGCACATGCTCGGCGCCTGCCTGGTGTGGATCGCCGCATTGGGGGTCCTACTGACGGTGCGGCCGGCGGTCAGATCAGCTGGCTGATGGCGTGGATCAGGATGCCGACCAGGGCGCCGACCACGGTGCCGTTGATGCGGATGAACTGGAGATCCCGGCCGACCTGAAGTTCCAGGCGCCGGCCGGTCTCCTCGGCGTCCCAGCGGGTGACCGTCGTGGAGATGAGCGAAGCGATGTCCTTGCCGTAACGTGCCGCCACATGGCCGACCATACGCTGCAGTACGGCCTCGAACCTCGCGCGCAACGACGGGTCGTCGCGAAGCGAGGTGCCGAGCTGGACGATCAGCGACTGAACTGTCCGGCGCAGCTCGGATGCCGGGTCGGCGGCACCGGCCAGAACAGCGCCTTTGAGGTGCGTCCAGAGCGTGGTGAGCCACTCGCGGACCTCGGGGTGGTCGAGCAGCTGCAGCTTGGCGGCGTCGATGCTGGCCGCCTTGGCCGGGTCGACGCGCAGCGCCGTCGCGTAGTCGCGCAGCCGGCGGTCGAACTGCTGCCGCAACTCGTGCGACTCGTCGCCCATTACGTCGGCGAGGAAGGACTGCAGTCCGCTGAACAGCTTGGCGAACACGCGATCGTCGACCCATTCCGGGACCCACTCAGGTGACTCCTCGGCGAGCCGTCTGCGGAAGATCGGCCGGTTGTCGTCGAGGAAGCGCATCAGGCCACGCAGTCCGGCCGTCAGGGCCACCTGGTGCTGGCCCGACTCGCACACCGCGGTGAGCACCCGGGACAGCAGCGGCGCCACGTCGGCCGAGCGCAGCCGCTTCTCCGCGTAGGCGGCCACCGCGGCACGGACCTCGTCGTCGCGCACGAACGACGCGATGCCCTCGAGCGCGGCGGCGAACTCGTCCGCGACTCGCGCGGCATTGTCCGGCACGGCGAGCCACTCGCCGATGTGGCGGGGCACGTCGGCCTGAGCGACGTGCTCGCCGACGACCGACGCGGTGAGAAAGTGCTGCTGCACGAACGCCCCGAGCGCGGTCCCGAGCTGGTCCTTCTTGCGCGGGATGATCGCCGTGTGCGGGATCGGGATGCGCATCGGATGACGGAACAGCGCCGTGACCGCGAACCAGTCGGCGAGGCCGCCCACCATCGACGCCTCGGCGGCGGCCTGTACGTACCCCCACATGCCGCGCCCGTCGCCGACTGTCACGCATACGACAAACACCGCTGCCGCGACCAGCAGCAGCCCCGTGGCGTTCGCCTTCATGTGGCGCAGCGCCCGCTGCCGCTCGGGAGGCAGGACCGGCAGGGTCATAGCCGCCGGGAGACCGCTGCGGCGAAGCGTGCTGCCGCGTCCGGGTCGTACTGGAAGAAGAGCGACGGCTCGATCAACTCGAGCTCGAGGACGACAGGACCGGCGAGCGTGGGCACCACGTCGACGCGCGCGTAGAGCAGGTCTCGACCGAACCGCCCGCGCAGGAGAGCCATCACCTGCTCACCGAGAAGCAGCTCGTCGGGGCCGGGGCGGTGGGAGGTGATCCGCTCCGAGACGAACAGGCCAGTCGGCCCATCGGGCGCCAGGTCGTGCACGGTGTCCTCGGGCAGCATCGGCGCCTTGCGGACGGCGTGGCTGAACGCGCCATCCAGGTAGATCAGCGCGGTCTCACCGGCGGTGTCGAGGTCGGCGAGGTAGGGCTGCACCATGACGGCGCGGCCGGCGTCATGCAGCGCGGTCGCGTGTGAACGGGCAGCCGCGTGCGCACCAGGCCCAAAGCGGCCCACTCCCCTGGAGCCGACGCCGACCGATGGCTTGACAACGAACTCGCAGTCGGGCAGATCGACCGGCTCGCCCGGATCACTCCACTCTGTCGGGACAACGGCGACGCCACCGGCCGCGACGTCGCGTAGATACGTCTTGTCGCTGTTCCAGACGACGACGTCCGCGGCGTTGGCGAGCCGCGGCACCCGCCCTGCCCAGCCGAGGAAGCGGCCGCGGTTGCCGGGGTAGTCCCAGGTCGAGCGCAGGACGGCGAGGTCGAAGGCCGACCAGTCGACGGCGAAATCGTTCCATACCTGCCAGGACGGCTGCATGCCCAGCGCGCTCAGGGCCGGGCCGAGCACGTGCGCGTCCTCGCCGTCGGCGAACTGCCCGCAGGTCACGAGCGCGATCGAACCTGTCACGAGGGCGATGGTACGGGCGCACTTCCGCCAGCCATCCGATATTGGCCCTTGGACGGTCAGCGCCGGGCGCACATCATCTCAACCGTGCGGCTGGTGCTCTGGGACATCGACCAGACGTTGATCGAGGTCGGCGGCGCGACCCGGCAGGCTTACGGTGCGGCGTTTCTGCGCGCTGCCGGGCGGGCGCTCGAGCGGCCGTGGGCGTTCAACGGGCGCACGGAGCTGGCGGCGGCAACCGAGGTGCTGCGCGCGCACGGCGTCGACGCCTCACCGGCGCGTGTCGACGCGTTCGTCGCGCTGGTCGTCGAGGAGCTGCACTCCCGCGCCGACCAGATGCGGCGCGAGGGACGAGTGCTGCCCGGAGCCGACGCGGCGCTGCGGGCCTGCCACGCGGTCGCCGGCCTGAAGCAATCGGTGCTGACCGGCAACCTGTACCCGCTCGCAGCGCTGAAAGTGTCCGTGTTCGGCCTGGGCGGGCACCTCGATCTGCGGCTCGGCGCGTTCGGCGGCGATGCATTCGAGCGCACCGACCTGCCCGCGTATGCGTGGCGGCGTGCCGAACGCGAGCTGGGCCAGCGCTTCTGCGGCGCCGACACGGTGATCATCGGCGACACACTGCTCGATGTCGCCACCGGGCGCGCCGCTGGCGCCCGCGTGGTCGCCGTGGCGACCGGTCCGGCCAGTGCGGACGAGTTGCGGGCAGCCGGCGCCGACGTCGTCCTCCCCGACCTCACCGACACCCAAGCGGTGGTGGACGCGGTTGTCAGCTGATACTCCGCGCCGGGGATCAGCGCAGCGCGAATGTATCGACAGCCACCGCGACGAAGACGAATGCCAGGTAGCTGTTCGAGAGGTGGAACAGTCGCATCGGTTTGCCGTCGAGGCCGGCCCGGGTCTTGGCCAGCAGCCTGTGCGCCCCGACCAGCAGCACTGCGCCGGCACCGGCGGCCAGGACTCCGTACACCCACCCCGTCGCGACCGGCCAGAGCACGAGCGAGGCGGCGACCGTGAGCCAGCTGTATGCCACGATCTCGGTCGCCACCCGTACCGGCGACGCGACCACGGGCAGCATCGGGACGCCGGCACGCCGGTAGTCCTCGCGGAACCTGATGGCCAGTGCCCAGAAGTGCGGCGGCGTCCAGAAGAACACCACCCCGAACAGGATCAGCGGCGCCCACGCGAGCCGGCCGGTGACCGCAGTCCACCCGATCAGCACCGGCATGCAGCCGGCCGCCCCGCCCCACACGATGTTCTGCGCAGTACGCCGCTTGAGGAGCATGGTGTAAACGCCCACATAGAACACGATGGCCGCCGCCGTGAGGCCGGCGGCCAGCCAGTTCGTGGCAAACCCCATGATGTCGATGGCGATCACCCCGAGGGCCAGCCCGAACAGCAACGCTCCCCGCGGCGAGACGTCGTGCCGCGCCAGTGGCCGATGCCCTGTCCGGCGCATGACCGCATCGATGTCGCGGTCGACATAGCAGTTCAGCGCGTTGGCACTGCCTGCGGCGAGCGCGCCCGCCACCATGGTGGCGAGCACGACACTCCAGCCCGGTAGGCCGCCCGCAGCCAAGATCATCGATGGGAGCGTCGTGACGAGCAGCAGCTCGATGATGCGCGGCTTGGTCAGCGCCACATAGGCCCGCAGGCGCGACGACCGCGGCGCCGGCAACGCGATCGGCGCCGGCGATACGGTGCTCACCACCGACGTCTGCGTCACCGGATCAGGGTAATCCGCCGCCTGAGGACGCATCGCATCGCCCGGGCCCGTCACCGCCGCGACGCCGGCCATTAACCCGCCAGCACGGCTGCGCGCCCATCAGGTGACTAGGCTCGAGGGAGTGCCGTAACCGCGGGTAGGAGGGAGCACGAGCATCGTGAGCGGACCCGAAGATCGACTAGTGCAGACCCGCCACCCGGAGTGGTGGACCGATCTGGACACCAAGGCGGTCGACACGGTCCGGGTGCTGGCCATGGATGCGGTGCAGAAAGTCGGCAACGGCCACCCGGGTACGGCGATGAGCCTGGCACCGCTGGCCTACCTCATGTTCCAGAAGGTGCTGCGCCACGATCCGACCGATCCGAACTGGGTGGGCCGCGACCGGTTCGTGCTGTCCAACGGGCATTCGTCACTGACCCTCTACATCCAGCTCTACTACAGCGGCTACGGCCTCGAACTCGACGACCTGAAGGCGTACCGCACCTGGGGATCACGCACGCCGGGTCACCCCGAGCACGGACTGACCGTCGGAGTCGAGACGACCACCGGGCCGCTCGGGCAAGGCGTGGGCAATGCCGTGGGCATGGCCATGGCGTCGCGCCGTGAGCGGGGTCTCTGGGATCCCGACGCTGCGCCGGGCGAGTCGGTGTTCGACCATCGCATCTACGCGTTCTGCAGCGACGGCGACCTAGAAGAAGGCGTGTCGAGCGAGGTGTCCAGCCTGGCTGGGCATCAGCAGCTCGGCAATCTGATCATGTTCTACGACGACAACCACATCTCGATCGAAGACGACACCAGCGTGGCGTTCTCCGAGGACGTGCTGAAGCGCTACGAGGCGTACGGCTGGCACACGCAGCGCGTCGAGTCCGGTGAGGACGTCGTCGCGCTCGAGGCGGCCGTCAAGGCGGCGCAAGCCGAGACGACGCGGCCGTCGATCATTGCCGTCCGCACGATCATCGCGTGGCCGGCGCCGAACGCACAGGACACCGGCAAGGCGCACGGCTCGGCGCTCGGCGAGGACGAGGTCCGTGCCACCAAGGAGGTCCTCGGCTTCGACCCGGACGTGCACTTCCCTATGGACGACGCGCTGCTCACCCACGCTCGCCAGGTGGTCGATCGCGGTCGGGCGGCTCACGCCGAGTGGCAGCCGCGCTTCGACGACTGGGCGCAGGCAAATCCCGAGCGCAAGGCGCTGTTTGACCGGATGCTCACCCGTACCCTGCCGGACGGCTGGGCTGAGGCCCTGCCGACTTTCCCGACCGAAAAGCCGATGGCGACCCGCGCCGCGGCGGGCAAGGTGCTCACGGCCTTGGCCCCGGTGCTGCCCGAGCTGTGGGGCGGCTCGGCGGACCTGGCCGAGAGCAACAACACCACGATGGCGGGCGAGCCGAGCTTCATCCCGCCGGAGCACCAGACCAAGGAGTGGTCGGGCGGTCTGTACGGGCGCACGCTGCACTTCGGCATCCGCGAGCACGTTATGGGCTCGATCATGAACGGCATCACACTGCACGGCGGCACCCGCGTCTACGGCGGCACGTTCCTGATCTTCAGCGACTACATGCGCCCCGCGGTGCGCCTCGCGGCGCTGATGGAGATCCCGACGATCTATGTCTGGACGCACGACTCCATCGGCCTCGGTGAGGACGGTCCGACGCACCAGCCGATCGAGCACCTGGCAGCGCTTCGTGCCATCCCTGGGCTTTCCGTCGTCCGTCCCGCCGACGCCAACGAAACGGCTGTGGTGTGGAAGACCGTGCTCGAGCACACCGACCGTCCCGCAGGGCTCGCGTTGACCCGCCAGCCGCTGCCGGTCCTCGACCCCGCCAAGGTCGTCAACGCCGGCAAGGGCGGCTACATCCTCGAGGAGGCGTCGAACGGCAAGCCCGAACTGCTTCTCGCCGCGACCGGATCGGAGGTGTCCATCGCGCTGACGGCCCGCGAGCGGCTCGAGGCCGAGGGCACGCCGACCCGGGTCGTGTCGCTGCCCTGCCTCGAGTGGTTCCGGGCGCAGGATGAGGCGTACCAGCAGCATGTGCTGCCCCCGAGCGTCCGGGCGCGGGTGAGCATCGAGGCCGCCGTGCCGCAGGGATGGCGAGAGATCGTCGGCGAGGCCGGCGAGATCGTATCCATCAACCATTTCGGCGCCAGCGCATCGGGCTCGGTGCTGTTCGAGCAGTTCGGATTTACCCCCGACCGGGTCGTCGCGGCGGCACATGCCACGCTCGATCGGGTCGGCATGATCACCGGTAGCACAACCGGTACGTGAGGAGATGCCATGACTGACGCTCTCGCCGATCTGTCTGCGCAAGGCGTGTCCATCTGGCTCGACGACATCAGCCGCGAACGGCTGCAGTCCGGCAACCTGCAGCAGCTGATCGACACCAGGCATGTCGTCGGCGTCACCAGCAACCCGACGATCTTCCAGAAGGCCCTCGAGAAGGGCAGCGCCTACGACGAGCAGGTGCGCGACCTCGCACTGCGCGAGATCGCCCTCGACGGTGCGATCCGCTACCTGATGGCCTACGACATCCGGTGGGCGTGCGACGTGCTGCGCCCCGTCTATGACCGGACCGACGGACTGGACGGCCGGGCGTCGATCGAGGTCGACCCGCGCATCGCGTACGACACGGGGCGCACCACCGCCGAGGCCAAGGGCCTGCAGTGGCTGGTCGACCGCCCGAACGTGCTGGTGAAGATACCCGCCACCAAGGAGGGCCTGCCGTCGATCACGGCGGCCACAGCCGCGGGGGTCAGCGTCAACGTCACGCTGATCTTCGGCCTGGACCGCTACGACGCCGTCATGGACGCTTACCTGTCCGGCCTGGAGCAGGCAAAGGCGGCCGGGCACGACATCTCGCAGATCCACTCGGTGGCGTCGTTCTTCGTGTCCCGGGTGGACACCGAGGTCGACAAGCGCCTCGACAAGATCGGCTCAGAGGAAGCTTCGCGACTGCGTGGCCGTGCCGGCATCGCCAACGCCCGGTTGGCTTACGAGCGTTATGAGAAGGTCGTCGCGTCCGATCGGTGGCAGGCGCTCAAGGCGGCAGGGGCGAACGAGCAGCGCCCGCTGTGGGCATCCACCGGGGTCAAGGATCCCAGCTACGACGACACGATGTACGCCGTCGAGCTCGTCGCCCCGAACACGGTGAACACCATGCCCGAGGCGACGATGAACGCCGTCGCCGACCACGGCACGATCCGCGGGAACACGATCGCCGGCACGTACGACCAGTCGCAGCAGGTGCTCGACGATCTGGGCCGGCTCGGCATCGTCTACAACGACGTGATCCAGCTGCTCGAGGTCGAAGGCGTCCAGAAGTTCGAGGACTCCTACGCGCAGCTCGTCGAGAGCGTGAAGGCGCAGGTCGGCGCAGCCGGCAGACGATAACGACGAGGTGGGACAGGTGAGCGACACATCCCCTGCGGAGGCACCGGCGACCCCGGCCACGGCGTTGCCGAGCGTGCCACTCGACGCGCCACCCCTGCGCAACCCGCTGCGCGACGCGGCCGATCGCCGGTTACCTCGCGTGCCCGAGCCCTGCGCGCTGGTCGTGTTCGGGGTGACGGGCGACCTGGCGCGCAAGAAGCTGCTCCCGGCGATCTACGACCTGGCCAACCGCGGCCTGCTGCCGAACGACTTCGTGCTGCTCGGGTTCGCCCGCCGCGACTGGGGCGACGGCGACTTCGCGGCGTTGGCGAAGAAGTCGGCGAAGGAACACGCGCGCACGCCGTGGAATGACGAGGTGTGGAACAGGCTCTGCTCCGACATCCAGTTCGTCCCGGGCTCCTTCGACGACGACGCCGCCTTCGACACGCTGTGCAAGACGCTGAACGAACTGCGCGAGAGCCACGGCATCAGGGGCAACGCCGCGTTCTACCTGTCCATCCCGCCGAGCATGTTCCCCGTGGTCCTCAAGCAGATGGAGCGGACCGGCCTCGCCAGCAACGAGAAGAGCGGCGGCTGGCGACGGGTGGTCGTCGAGAAGCCGTTCGGGCACGATCTGGCGAGCGCGCTCGAGCTCAACGGTCTGGTCGACGCGGCCTTCACACCCCAGGACGTGTTCCGTATCGACCACTACCTGGGCAAGGAGACGGTCCAGAACATCCTGGCGCTGCGCTTCGCCAATCAGCTCTTCGAGCCGGTGTGGAACTCCAACTACGTCGACTCAGTGCAGATCACGATGGCCGAGGACGTCGGTATCGACGGTCGCGCCGCTTTCTACGACGCGACGGGCGCGGCGCGTGACGTGCTGCAGAACCACCTGTTCCAACTGCTCGCGCTCACTGGGATGGAGGAGCCGGTCGAGTTCTCCGCCGAGGCGATCCGCACCGAGAAACTCAAGGTGCTGCGGGCCATCTCGCTGCCGCCCGACCTTGGTGAATATGCGATCCGCGGGCAGTACGACCAGGGCTGGCTCGCCGGCGAGCGCGCGGTCGCGTACATCACGGAAAATGGCATTCCGGGAGACTCGAAGACCGAAACGTACGCTGCCGTACGGTTGGGCGTCGAGACGCGCCGCTGGGCCGGCGTGCCGTTCTACTTGCGGGCCGGCAAGCGACTGCCCCGGCGCGTCACGGAGATCGGTGTGCTCTTCAAGAAGGCGCCGCACCTGCCGTTCAGCCAGACCGACACACAGGAGCTCGGACACAACCAACTGGTGATCCGGGTGCAGCCCGACGAGGGCGTCACGCTGAAGTTCGGCTCAAAGGTGCCGGGAACGCAGATGGAGGTCCGTGACGTCGCGATGGACTTCCTGTACGGCGAGGCCTTCACCGAATCTTCGCCGGAGGCCTACGAGCGGCTGATCCTTGACGTGCTGATCGGCGATGCGACGCTGTTCCCGCGCAACGACGAGGTGGAGGCGTCCTGGCGGGTGATCGACCCGCTCGAAACCTTCTGGAAGGGCAAGACGCCCTACCTGTACCGCGCCGGAGAGTGGGGTCCGAAGGCGGCCGACGAGATGTTGGCCCGCGACGGCAGGCAGTGGCGGAGACCGTAGTCATGCGCCGTGCCTCGATCTCGGCTGCCCCCTTCGGGGGCATCCTCGACCTCGAACCGCGCCTTGCGGCGCGGGCCGCGTCGCGGCGGCGCGCTCATCGCCCGGTGGTTGGGCTTGCTTTGGTCACCTGTGAGGTTTGCTCATGACTACTTTGTGGGACACCACTGGTACTGCTGTTGTTAAGGCGCTGGCGGCGGAACGGCGTACCGGCGGCGCCGTCACGAGCGGCATAGTCCTTACGCTCGTGGTCGTCGTCGACGAGAAGGACGTGGCGGAGGCGGAGGAGGCCGCCACGATCGCGGCGAGCATGCACCCGATGCGGATGCTCATGGTGGTCCGCCGCCAGATCGACGCGCCTGTACCGCGACTGGACGCCGAGGTACTGCTCGGCGGGCGTCTTGGGCCGGGCGAGGCGGTGGTGATGCGCATGTACGGCCGTCTCGCGCTGCACGCCGAGTCGGTCACGCTGCCGTTGCTCGCTCCGGACGCGCCGGTCGTCACGTGGTGGCACGGGCCCCCGCCCGACCGCATCTCCTACGACCCGCTTGGCGTCTTCGCCGACCGGCGTATCACCGATGTGCAGCGCGCCGACGACCGGGTCGCGGCGCTGCGGCAACGTGCCGTGGACTTTGCGCCCGGTGACACCGACCTGTCCTGGACGCGCATTACCGGATGGCGGGCGGCCCTCGCGTCGGCCCTTGACGGGCAGCACGACACACCCGCATCGGCCACGGTGGCAGGCGACGAGTCCGACCCGTCTGCGCAGCTGCTGGCCGGATGGCTGTCCGCACGGCTGAGCTGCTATGTGCCGGTGACCGGATCCGGTGCCGACGAGATCGACAAGGTGACAATCAGCTTCGCCGACGGCGCGAGCATCACCGCTGACGCGCAGGGCGGCAAACTGATCCTGCAGCGAGCCGGCCAGCAGGACTCGATCGCACCCTTCCCCGAGCGGTCGCTGGGTGAACTGCTCGCCGAGGAGCTGCGCCGCCTCGACGCAGACGAGATCTTCGCGCAGGCGCTCGGCACCGTCACCGGCCTGAGCGGGCTCGCCGACCGGCCCAGCCAGCGCGTGCACATCTGGAGGGATCCGGCGCTCTCCGACGAGGCCCCCAGTGCAGCGGGCTGATGACTGATGGGCGCCCCTGCCGAGATCGTTGTTGCGTCCACGGCCGGACAGCTCGCCGACGACGGCGCGGCGCGGCTGGTAACGACGCTCGTGTCCGCGCAAAGCGTTCGCCCGCTGGCCTTTCTGGCCGTGACCGGCGGCAGCATTCTCGAGCAGACGATGGCGGGGCTGAAACGGACTACGGCGCGCGACTCGATCGACTGGCGGCGCGTCAGCCTGTGGTGGGGCGACGAGCGCTTCGTCCCGGCCGACTCACCCGACCGCAACGACCGCCCGGCGTTCGCCGCGCTGTTCGACACGCTGCCACTCGACCCGGCAAATGTGCACCGGATGCCCACGGCCGGCGCCGAATTCGGCGACGACGCCGAGGCCGCCGCTGAGGCGTACGCGGCCGACCTCGCGGCGGTGGCCGACCCGGACGGGGACGTGCCCCATTTCGACGTGGTGTTGCTCGGCATTGGTCCGGACGGACACTGTGCGTCGCTGTTTCCGGAACACCCCGGGGTGTACGAAGAGGATGCCGCGGTGATCGCCGTGCACAACTCCCCCAAGCCGCCGCCGACCCGGCTCTCCCTCACCTTCCGCGCC
The DNA here is from genome assembly GCA_046744105.1 of Actinomycetota bacterium. Classification (GTDB taxonomy): domain Bacteria; phylum Actinomycetota; class Actinomycetes; order Mycobacteriales; family Jatrophihabitantaceae; genus DASXRA01. Next base: position 17,704 of record JBKOXO010000193.1, on the reverse strand, counting down.
CTCGACGCCGCAAACGAGATCTGGTTCATCGCGTCCGGAAGCTCGAAGGCACACGCAGTCGCGATGGCTCTGGGCGGTGCCGGCCGGGTCCAGGTGCCGGCAGCCGGGCCGCACGGCCGCCACCGCACGCTTTGGCTCCTTGACCGAGAGGCCGCCGCTCAGCTGCCCGCGAACCTCTACCGCCCGCCTACGGCCTAACTGAGGATCTGTACCGAGCAGCGGGTAACGCTCCGCGAGGGACGCAACCACCAGGCGATGAGCGCTCGCGCGAAGAGCCCCGCCGCCGCGGCGCGGCCCGAGCGAGAGCGAGGTACGGCGCGCGAGGCGGGCCCGAGCGAAGCGAGCGGTCCGGATCGCGTGACGTGCAGGCGGGATTGATCAGCGTCAGTTCTCGCCGCGGCGGGCGCGCAGTCGCTGCAGCGCCTCCTCGAGGATGGCCGCGCCGTCCTCGTCGGTGCGCCGCTCCTTCACATAGGCCAGGTGGGTCTTGTAGGGCTCGTTGCGCGGCGCGTTCGGCGGGGTGGTCGACTCTCGCCCGGCCGGGAACCCGCAGCGCGGGCAGTCCCATGTGTCGGGGAGCACAGCGTCCAAGGCGAAGGCCGGCTGCACTTCGTGGCCGTTAGCGCAGAAGAATGAGATGCGCCGTCGCGGTGCTGACTCGCCGCGTTCCTTCTCGCCCATGGGACCAGCTCCGACCCGGCTGCCCCGGATCGCACTGCCACCGGCCACGTGTTTCTCCTCGGGATGACTCGGGGATTGGATATCAGCGGATCAGCTGTTCTTGTACAGCAGTCCAAGTCCGACAATGCAGATCGCCCAGACGATACCGGCGATGACCGTCAGCCGGTCCAGATTGCGCTCGACGACGGACGAGCCGGACAGGTTCGAGTAGAACGACCCGCCCAGCATGGACGACAGCCCACCGCCCTTGCCGCGGTGCAGCAGGACCAGCACCACGAGCAGCAGGCTGACGAGGACGAGCACGACCGAGAGCGCGAAGATCATTGATCGGCCCCAATGGAGAATTGGCGGAACATCCGGGTCAGCCTACCTTGTCGTCCTCAGCCCGGTCGCGCCGCGAGCACGATCGTGGCGAACGCGGTCCCGTCGAGGCTTGCGCCGCCGACCAGCGCCCCATCGATGTCGGGCTGGGCAACGATCTCTGCGGCGTTTCCGGCGTTGACCGAGCCGCCGTACAGGATGCGCACCCCCCCGGCCAGCTCAGCCGAGTACGCCTCGCGGAGGCGGGTGCGCAGTGCGGCGCACACCTCTTGCGCATCGGCCGGGGTGGCCACCACGCCGGTGCCGATCGCCCACACCGGCTCGTACGCGATAACGATCGTGGCCACCTGCTCGGGCGCCAACCCCGCCAGCGCGGCGTCGAGCTGCGTGATGCAGTGCGGGACGTGGCCGCCCCCGTCGCGAACCTCGAGCGGCTCGCCCAGGCACAGGATCGGCGTCAGCTCGTGCCGATAGGCCGCCTTGAGCTTGGCGTTCACCAGCGCGTCGTCCTCGCCGTGATGCTGGCGCCGCTCCGAGTGCCCGACGACCACGTAACTACAGCCCAGCTTGGCCAGCATCGGGCCGCCGATGTCGCCGGTGTAGGCGCCGCTGTCGTGCGGAGACAGGTCCTGAGCGCCGTAGCCGATCAGTAGCCGATCGCCGTCGACCAGCGTCTGCACGCTGCGCAGGTCGACGAACGGTGGGAGCACCACCACATCGACGGCGCCGAAGTGCTCGTCCTTGAGGCTGAACGCGATCTTCTGGGTGAGCGCGATCGCCTCGAGGTGGTGCAGGTTCATCTTCCAGTTGCCGGCGATCAGTGGCTTGCGCGACAACTATGCCTCCTGGCGACCCAGCGGTTCTCGCTCATCAGACCTCCTCGAGCACGGCGACCCCCGGCAGGGTCTTGCCCTCCAGGTACTCCAGCGACGCGCCGCCGCCGGTGGAGATGTGCCCGAACGCGTGCGGGTCCAGGCCGAGGATTCGCACCGCCGCCGCCGAGTCGCCTCCACCGACGACGGTGAGCCCGGGAGCGGCCGCCACCGCCTCGGCGACGCTCTTGGTGCCTGCCGCGAACTGCGCCACCTCGAAGACCCCCATCGGGCCGTTCCAGAACACTGTCTGCGCGTGTGCAAGTTCCGCAGCGAACGCGGCAATGGTGCGCGGCCCGACATCGAGGCCCTTCATGCCTTTTGGAATGGCATCGGCCGGCACGGTCTGGGCCGGTGCGTCGTCGGTGACCTCGGCGGCTACGACGACATCGGACGGCAAGACGATCTTGTCCGGGTTGTCGGCGAGCAGCTGGCGGCACGTGTCGACGAAATCGTCCTCGAGCAGCGAGTCGCCGACCTCGTAGTCCTGCGCCTTCAGGAACGTGAAGCACATGCCACCGCCGACGAGCAGCCGGTCGACCTGTGGCAGCAGCGAGGTGATCACGGCCAGTTTGTCGCTGACCTTGCTGCCACCCAGCGCGACGACGTACGGACGCTTCGGGTCGCCGCTGAGCTGCCGCAGCACGGCCAGCTCGTCGCGGACGAGGTCGCCGCAGTAGTGCGGGAGCAGCTTCGCCACGTCATAGACGGACGCGTGCTTGCGGTGCACCGCCCCGAATGCGTCCTCGACGAACGCCCCGCCCTCGTCGTCGCCGCCGGTGAGCCAGGCCAAGCAATTCGCGAATGAGGCGCGCTGCGCGTCGTCCTTGCTCGTCTCGCCCGGATTGAAGCGGACGTTCTCGAGCAGCAGCAGCTCACCGTTGTTCAGCTCGCTTGCGAGCAGCCGTGCGCTCTCGCCGACCGTGTCGAGGGCAAACCTGACCGGCTGGCCGAGCAGCTGGGCAAGCCGGTCGGCGACAGGACGCAGCGAGTATTGCGGATCGGGCGCTCCTTTGGGGCGGCCGAGATGCGCGGCGACGATCACCCGCGCCCTGCGATCGAGCAGCTTCGTCAGCACCGGCAGCGATGCCCGGATGCGTCCGTCATCGCTGACGGCGCCGTTCTTGAGCGGCACGTTCAGGTCCGATCGGACGAGGACGCGTCGGCCCTTGACCCCGTGCCGGATCAGCTCATCGAGGGTGCGCATGACGTTAGAGCGACGCACCGACCAGCACGGCGACGTCGACGAGCCGGTGCGAGTAGCCCCACTCGTTGTCGTACCAGCCGACGACCTTCACCTGGTTGCCGATGACTTTGGTCAGGCCCGAGTCGAAGATGCACGACGCCGGGTCAGTGACGATGTCGGAGGACACGATCGGGTCCGCCGTGTACGTAAGTAACCCCTTGAGCGGACCCTCAGCCGCCGCCTGGTAGGCGGCGTTCACCTCATCGACGGTCGTGTCGCGGCTGACCTGGGCGGTTAGGTCGGTGACCGAGCCGGTGATGACCGGCACCCGCAGCGCGAACGCGTCGAGCCGGCCGTTCAAGTTGGGCAGCACCAGGCCGATCGCCTTCGCGGCGCCGCTCGACGCGGGCACGATGTTCTGCGCAGCGGCGCGGGCGCGGCGCAGGTCCTTGTGCGGCCCGTCCTGCAGGTTCTGGTCCTGGGTGTACGCGTGGACCGTCGTCATCAGGCCCTTGTCGATGCCGAGCGCGTCGTCGAGGACCTTCGCCAGCGGCGCAAGGCAGTTCGTGGTGCACGACGCGTTGGAGATGATCGTGTGCTTCGCCGGGTCGTAGTCGCCGTCGTTGACGCCCATGACCACTGTGATGTCTTCGTTCTTCGCCGGCGCCGAGATGATCACCTTCTTGGCGCCGCCGGACTCGACGTGCACCTTCGCCTTGGTGGCGTCGGTGAACAGCCCCGTCGACTCGATCACCACGTCCGCGCCGACGTCACGCCACGGCAGCTTGGCCGGGTCGCGCTCCTCGAACGCGCGGAACGTCTGGCCGCCGGCGCTGATCGTGTCGGCAGTCGCGCTGACCTCCCCCGGGAAGCGACCGAGGATGGTGTCGTAGCGCAGCAGGTGCGCGAGGGTGGCGTTGTCGGTGAGGTCATTGACGGCGACGACCTCGATGTCGCTGCCCAGCCTGCCGGCGGCGTAGGCCGCACGGAAGAAGTTGCGGCCGATACGGCCGAAGCCGTTGATGCCCACACGAACGGTCATTGCATTTGGCTCCTCGGGATGTGCTGCACGCAGGGGCCCACCCCCACACCGAAACACTAGCGGTCGCCCGAAGCGGCCGGTCGCTCGGACGCCTACCGCCGGTAGCGCCGGTCGCCCATGATCGACGCGCACGGAGCAGCGGCTGCGGGCAGCACAACGCGAGTTGATCCCGAGGCGGGGTCAGGGCAGGCCGAGCGCGATCCGCAGCCCCTCCGACACAGCCGTCATGGTCCGCGGACTCAGCGCGCCGGCCGGCTTGGTGAGCTCGTCCTGGTACAGCTGGACCACGTCGTCGCAGAGCACGAAGCCCACGAGCGGGTCGGTCGCCGTCAGCGGAATGACCGTCGGCATCGTGGCGTGCTTACGTGTGGTCGTGATGCGTGCCGCGAGGACCGAATCGAGGTTGCGATTGCGTGCGTTGTTGCTAACCACCAGCCACGGCTTGCGTCCGTGACCGAGGTCGACCTGGAAGACCTGACCGCGAAGCGGGGCCGTCACCGCTTGCTCTCGGTACGCCTGACATACCGGCCGCGCGCCGCCCGCGAGTCGGCGGATCCCTCCTCGTCGAGAGCGACGGCCAGGTTCGCGTACGCCACGTCGAGCGCGTTGGCGCGCAACGACTCGGCACCGGCCCGCAGCAGCAGCCGCAACAACGCCGCCTCCGAGGTGAGCCCCCCGGGATCCATTCCGCGGCTGGCGGCCCACGCGAGCAGTGACTCGTGCTCGCGACTGGAGGAGTCTGCGAACGCCTCAACCGTCCGCACGTCATCTGCGTCGAGCGTGACGCTCAGCCGCTTAGCCATGCACCATATATTACACCAGCATATGGTGCACTATCTGCATCAGGGAGCGAGCATCTCCGGGGTAACGGCCGACTCGGTGTCCGGGAGCCCCAGGTCGGCGGCTCGCTTGTCGGCCATGGCGAGCAGCCGGCGAATGCGACCCGCTACCGCGTCTTTCGTCATGGGGGGATCGGACAGCGCGCCCAGCTCCTCCAGCGACGCCTGCTTGTGGTCCAAACGCAGCCGGCCGGCCTGGAGCAGGTGCTCCGGCGCCTCGTCGCCGAGGATTTCCATCGCCCGCTCGACGCGTGCGCCGGCGGCGACGGCGGCGCGGGCGGAGCGGCGCAGGTTGGCGTCGTCGAAGTTGGCGAGCCGGTTCGCCGTGGCGCGCACCTCACGGCGCATCCGCCGCTCCTCCCAGGCCAGGACGCTTTGGTGGGCGCCGATCCTGGTCAGCAGCGCGCCGATGGCGTCGCCGTCGCGCACCACCACTCGGTCCGAGCCGCGCACCTCGCGAGCCTTGGACGGAACGCCCAGCCGGCGGCCCACCCCGACCAGCGCCAGCGCCGCCTCGGTGGACGGGCAGGTGATCTCCAGGGAGCAGGCTCGGCCGGGCTCGGTGAGCGAGCCGTGTGCAAGGAATGCGCCCCGCCAGGCCGCCTCGGCATCCGCGATGCCGCCGGCGACGACGTGGTGCGGCAGGCCGCGCACCGGGCGCCCGCGCAGATCGACCAGGCCGGCCAGGCGCGCCAGGCCCTCGCCGTCCTTGGTGACGCGCACGAGATAGCGGCTGCCCTTGCGCAGGCCACCGCCGGCGACGATCTGCACCTCGGAGCCGTGCCCGAAAATCTCCGCGATCTCCTTCCGGAGGCGGCGCGCGACCGAGCCCGTATCCAGCTCGGCCTCGATAACGATGTGCCCGCCTATCAGGTGCAGCGCGCCGGCGAAGCGCAGGATCGTCGCCACCTCGGCCCGCCGGGCCGTCGGCCGAGGCACCTCGACGCGGCTCAGTTCGTCCTTGACGGCCGCGGTCATCGCCATCGGCGTCCCTCCTTCCGCTCGATTGCTGCCCGGTAAGCCTCGGCGAGGCGGGCAGGGTCGTGCCGCTCCGCGCAGTCGTCGGCGGCGATCCTCGACAGTACGAGACGCGCGCCGATGTCGTTCGCGTAAGCCGCGAGCGACTGATGGTCGAGCACCGCGTCGGTGTCGGCGACGATGGCGTCGATGAACAGCCCGCCGCGGTTCTCAGCGTGTTCGCCCAGCGCCCGCAGCAACTCCTCGGGCGAGAAGCCGTCCGTCTCGCCCGCCTGCGGCACAAGGTTCACCGTCACGATCACGGTGGCGTCGGTGGATGCGAGCGCCTTGCCGAGCTCGTGCAGCAGCAGGTGTGGGATGACGCTGGTGAACCACGATCCCGGGCCGAGCACGATCACATCGGCCTCCCGCACCGCGTCGACCGCGTGAGCGCATGCCGGCGCGCCGGGCGGCAGCAGCCGGACACTGCGCACCCGTCCCGGGGTGGTGGCGATCGACGACTGGCCGCGAATGCGCCGGGTGCGCACCGGGTCGTCCGGGTCGAAGCGGTCGACCTCGGCGATCAGGTCGAGAGGTACCGGGCTCATCGGCAGCACCCGGCCCACCGCGCCGACGAGCGCTGCGACCTGCTCGAGGGCCCCGACCGGGTCGCCGTAGCGGTCCAGGAACCCGGTCAGCAGCAGGTTGCCGATCGGGTGCCCGGCGAGCGCGCCGGTGCCTCCGAACCGGTGTTGCAGCAGGTCCGCCCACTGCCTATGGGGTTCGGACGTGGCCGCCAGCGCGGACAGGGCCATGCGCAGGTCGCCCGGCGGCAGCGTGCCGAGCTCGCGGCGGATGCGCCCCGACGACCCGCCGTCATCGGCCACCGTCACGACGGCGGTCAGGTCGGCGGTGAGCCGCCGCAGCGCGGACAGTGAGGCGGAAAGCCCGTGCCCGCCGCCGAGCGCTACGGCCCGCAACGGACGCTCACTCACGGCCGAGGTCCCGGTTGACGACGGTGGCCCGCACGCCGGTCGCGGTGAGCCGGTCGGCGAGCTCGCGGGCGATGACCACCGAACGGTGCTTGCCGCCGGTACAACCCACGGCGAGCGTGAGGTAGTGCTTGCCCTCCCGCGTGTAGCCGGCGCCGATGATCTCGAGCAGCTCGGCGTACCGGTCGACGAACTCACCTGCGCCCTTCTGCGAGAGAACGTAGTCGCGCACCTCGCCATCCTCGCCGGTCAGGTCGCGCAGCTCCGGAATCCAGAACGGGTTGGGCAGGAATCGCACGTCGGCCACCAGGTCGGCGTCGCTGGGCAGGCCGTACTTGTAGCCGAACGACACCACGGTGGCGCGCAGGACCGGCCGGCCCTCGAGATCGCCGCCAAGCGCGAAGGCCCGCTCGATCTCACGGCGCAGCTCGTGGACCGACCGGTCGCTGGTGTCGATGACCAGGTCCGCCTCTCCGCGCAGCCCAGCCAGCAGCTGCCGTTCGGCGGCGATGCCATCGGCCAACCGGCCGTCGCCTTGGAGCGGGTGCGGGCGGCGGATGTTCTCGAAGCGCCGCACCAACACGTCGTCGCGGGCTTCCAGAAACAGCACCCGCGGACGCATGCCCCGGTCCGCGAGGTCGCGGATCACCGCGGTGAGGTCGGCAGAGAATGCCCTGCTGCGCACGTCCATAACGACGGCGATGCGGGTGATCGCGCCCTGGGTGCGGCTGCCCAGTTCCACCATGGTCGCGATCAACTCAGGCGGCAGGTTGTCCACGACGAAGAAGCCGAGGTCCTCCAGGCACTTCGCCGCCGTGCTGCGTCCGGCGCCGGACAGGCCGCTGACCACAACGGTCTCCAAGGCGCCCTTGGTCATGTGCCCCCCTCGCCGTTGAGCACCTCACCGGTAGTGACGTTCACTGCCGGCGTCGCGCCAGTCCGCGCCAGCCCCGCGACGATCGACTCGGCGGTCTTGTGTCCGATGCCCGGGACGTCGGCGACCTGGTTGATGGTGGCCTGTCGTAGGCGTTTCAGCGAGCCGAAGTGCGCGAGCAGAGCCTTGCGGCGTGTCTCGCCCAGACCCGGAATGCCGTCCAGCGCGGAGGTAGTCATGGCTCGGGACCGCTTCTGGCGATGGAACGTGATCGCGAAGCGATGCGCCTCGTCGCGCACCCGCTGCAGCAGGTAGAGCGCCTCGGACGTACGCGGCAGGATCACCGGGTACGCCTCGCCGGGGAGCCACACCTCCTCGAGGCGCTTGGCCAGGCCGACCAGCGCAACATCGTCGATGCCGAGGTCATCCAGCACGGACTGCGCCGCGGCCACCTGCGGCGCGCCGCCGTCGACCACGAGCAGGTTCGGCGGATAGGCGAACTTCTTGGGTCGCCCTGTCGAAGGGTCGACACCGGGACGGGCAGCGTCCTCGGGGTCGGCTTCGATGTCGTCGACGCCGGCCTCGCCGGTGGCCACCCTTTCGTCGAGATAGCGGGCGAACCGGCGGCGCACCGCCTCGGCGATCCAGTCGGTGTCACCCCCCGTGGTTCGCATGATGAAGCGGCGGTACTCGCTCTTGCGTGCCAGCCCGTCCTCGAATACCGCCATGCTGGCCACGACGTTGGTGCCCTGCACGTGGCTCACGTCGAAGCACTCGATCCGTAGCGGCGCGACGTCCAGGCTCAACGCGTCCTGCAGTTCGGACAGTGCCTGCGACCGCGCGGTCAGGTCGGATGCCCGCTTGAGCTTGTGGTGCGTGAACGCCTGGGCGGCGTTCCTGGCGACCGTCTCCATAAGTGCGCGCTTGTCGCCGCGTTGCGGCACCCGCAGCGTGACCTTGGCGCCACGTGCCTGGCTCAGCCACTCGGCCAGGACGCCGGCGTTGTCGGGCAGCGCCGGCACGAGGATCTCCCGCGGGATGCTGCTGCGGTCCTCGTCCGGCCCGTAGAACTGGGTGACGAACCGCTCGACCAACGCCGGCGTGTCCAGCGCGCCGTCGACGGTGGCCGAGCTGTCGATCACCCACCCGCGCTGGCCGCGCACCCGCCCGCCGCGCACGTGGAAGACTTGGACGGCTGCCTCCAGGTCGTCCTGCGCGAACGCCACGACGTCGGCGTCGGTGCCGTCACCGAACACCACGGCCTGCTTTTCCATCGCACGGCGCAGCGCCTCGATGTCATCCCGCAGCCGGGCGGCACGCTCGAACTCCAACTCGGCGCTGGCCGTCGCCATCTCGCGTTGCAGGCGCTTGATCATCTGGTCGGTCTTGCCGGCCATGAAGTCGCAGAAGTCGTCGACGATCCGGCGATGCTCGGCCGCGGAGACCCGTCCGACGCAGGGCGCGCTGCACTTGCCGATGTAGCCCAGTAGGCAGGGACGCCCGATCTGGCCCGCCCGCTTGAACACGCCCGCGCTGCACGTGCGCGCCGGGAAGACCCGCAGCAGCAGGTCGAGCGTCTCGCGGATCGCCCACGCGTGGCTGTACGGGCCGAAGTAACGCACGCCCTTGCGCTTCGGGCCACGCATGACCGAAAGGCGTGGGTACTCCTCATAGAGCGTGACCGCCAGCGACGGATAGGACTTGTCGTCGCGGTACTTGACGTTGAACCGCGGATCGAACTCCTTGATCCAGTTATACTCGAGCTGCAGCGCCTCGACCTCGGTCGCCACGACGGTCCACTCGACGCTGGCGGCGGTCGTCACCATCTGCCGGGTGCGCGGATGTAGCAACGCGACGTCAGCGAAGTACGAGTTGAGCCGCGGACGCAGGCTCTTCGCCTTTCCGACGTAGATGACCCGGGCGTGCTCGTCCCGGAATCGGTACACCCCGGGTTCGATCGGGATCGTGCCCGGTGCTGGGCGGTACGTCGACGGATCGGGCACGGTATCGAGACTAGTCAGCCGAGACAGCCCGAGCGGCGATGTCGGCGCGCTCGCGCGCTCGTCCTCAGCCCTGACGCCACTCGGTAAGTTGCACCAAAGATTCCATATCTAATGATTGCGATCTGAGGTGCCAGCCAGCCGCCCTGGTCTACAACTGGGCTGTATAACTGTCGATCTCGGCGAGCAGGCGCCGTCTTCCGAGATCGTCCAGGAACGATGCCCGCACGGCGGCCCGGGCGAGGTCGGCGACCCCGGCCTCATCCAGGCCGAGCAGCCGGGCTGCGACCAGGTACTCGTCATTCAGCGTCGTCGAGAACATCGGCGGATCGTCGGAGTTGATCGTGACCGGCACGCCGGCCGCCACCAGCGCCGGTAGCGGGTGCTCGGCCAGCGACGGCACCGAGCGGGTCCGGACGTTGGACGTCGGGCAGACCTCCAGCGCGGTGCCGGTGCCGGCGAGGTACGCGAGCAGTTCGGGATCACGGACGGCGGCGATTCCGTGGCCGACGCGCTCCGCGCCGAGGTGGCGGATCGCGTCCCAGATCGTCTCCGGTCCCGTGGACTCGCCGGCGTGCGGCACGCTGTGCAGCCCGGCCGCGCGAGCCTTCGCGAAGTACGGCGCGAACGGTTCGCGCGGCACGCCGATTTCCGGACCGCCCAAGCCGAAGCTGACCAGACCGGGCGGTCGGTCGCTGAGCGCGACGTCGAGCGTGAGTTCTGCGGCGGCGGGTCCGGCCTCGCCCGGGATGTCGAAGCACCATCGCAGCACGATGCCGAAGTCGGCCTCGGCGCGGTGCCGGGCATCCTCGATGGCCTCGCAGAATGCCGGGGCGGCGACCCCGCGCACGACCGTCGAGTACGGCGTCACGGTCAGCTCCGCGTAGCGCACGTTCTGCCCGGTCAGGTCGCGCGCCGCCTCGTAGGTGAGCGTCCATACGTCCTCAGGCGTCCGGATCAGGTCGACGACGCTCAAGTACACATCGACGAAGTGCCTGAAGTCGGTGAACGTGAAGTACTCGGCGAGCTCGTCCGGATCTGCCGGGACCGGCGTGTTGCCTTCGTGCCGCGCGGCGAGCTGGGCGACCGCCTGCGGGGACGCCGACCCGACGTGGTGGACGTGGAGTTCAGCCTTGGGCAGACCTGCCACGAACGTGCGGCTCACCATTTGGCGTGCACGAGCGGCCGGATCCGCGTGTCGTACAGCTTCGCGACGGCCGCGAGGGTGGCGTCGTCCAGCGGCGGCAGTTCGGCGGCCGCGGCGTTGGCTCGGGCCTGCTCGACGCTGCGGGCGCCGGGGATGACCGTCGTGACGCCGGGCTGGTCGATGATCCAGCGCAGCGCGGACTGCGCAGGGGTCGCGCGGGCCAGGGCAAGGGCGGCGAACTCGCGGGCCGCGTCGACGCCGGTGTCGAAGTCGATCCCGGAGAACGTCTCGCCCGCGTCGAACGATTCGCCGTGCCGGTTATACGTGCGGTGATCGTCGGCCGCGAATGTCGTGTCATGTGTGTAGCGGCCCGAGAGCAGCCCGGAAGCGAGCGGCACCCGGGCCAGGATGCCGACGCCGGCCGCGGCGGCCGCGGGCAGCGCCCGCTCGAGGGGCTTCTGCCGGAACGCGTTCAGGATGATCTGCACGCTCGCGACGCCCGGCCGGGCTATGGCGTCGAGCGCCTCGGCCACCGACTCGACGCTGACCCCGTACGAGGCGATGCGCTGCTCGGCTACCAGGGTGTCGAGCGCCTCGAACACCTCGTCGTTCCGGTACACGGCCGACGGCGGGCAGTGCAGCTGGACGAGGTCCAGGGTGTCGACGCCGAGATTGCGCCGCGATCGGTCGGTCCAGGCACGGAAGTTGTCGAGGGTGTAGTTCTGCGCCAGCTGTGCGACGCGCCGGCCCATCTTGGTGGCCACCGTCAGCGGGTGCCCGGGATTGACCTGGCGCCACCGGCCGATCAGCTGTTCGCTGCGCCCGTCGCCGTACACGTCGGCGGTGTCGAACAGGGTCACGCCCGACTCCGCGGCGGCATCGAGCACAGCGAGCGCGGTACGCTCGTCGACGTCTCCCCAATCAGCTCCTAGCTGCCACGTGCCGAGACCCACGACGGATACCGATCGGCCGGTGCGGCCGAGAATGCGCTGCTCCACGCAGCTGACCTTACGGCGCGCTTAGCGCAGTGCGTGCTCTACCTGGCGGCGGTGCTCATCAGGAAGCCAGTCCCGGCCGTATGTCGCGAGCGGCCCCACTCGTGGATCAGCGGGATCACCGCGTGTCCCCAATGCCTGCACGTACGCGCGGTCGGCGTCGATCCGGCGGCGGATCTCGCCGTCGCGGCCGACGGCCCCGTGCCCTGGCACGACGACGGCCACCTCGGCGACAACGTCGTCGAACAGATCGAGGGCGCTAAGGTAATCGCCCTGCGGGTCGGAGGAGCTCAGGTCTAGCAGCGGGATCTCCACGTCCGAGAGCATGTCTCCCGCAACGAGCACTCCGCAGTGTTCGATCAGCAAGGCCGCGTGGCCTGGCGCATGCGCCTGATGCTCGATGATCCGAACCGCCGGCCCGGCCCAGGGCAGGTACCGCGTCTGTGCCGGCAGCGGTGTGATCGCGCCGAGAAGTTCTACCGAAACGTCCGCAGCGAGCCGCGTGGCCTTCTCGCGGGCATCGTCGAGCCGCGTACCCGTGACCGTCGCGCACTCTGCCGTGCCGTACCGGGGGACCTCGCCGAACCTGGCGTGCCAGAGCAGGTGATCCCAGTGCGGATGGGTCGAGAAGCCGACCGTGACCGACTCCCCCATCTCGGCGATGTCGTCCGCCAGCTCGATCAGCTCGTGCCCGTGGACGCCCGGATCGACGAGCAGCACGCCGTTCTCACCGCGGACGACGACCGCGTTGCTCTGGCAGAACTCGCTCCGGCGAACCGACACGCCGTCAGCGACCTGGGTCAGCATGGGTGCGCCACCGCTATGATTATCTCGCCGCTGCTTTCGCACGTCGCGACTTGCCGTTCGCGGCGGATTTTGCCTTACGCGCTGGAGCCGGTACGTCGAGCACGTGGCGCAGGAACCGGCCGGTGTGCGACGCCTCGACCTCGACGATCTGCTCGGGCGTGCCTTCGGCGACCACGGTGCCGCCACCGGACCCGCCTTCCGGGCCGAGGTCGATGATCCAATCCGCCGTCTTGATCACGTCCAGGTTGTGCTCGATGACGAGCACGGTGTTGCCCTTGTCGACCAGCGAGTGCAGCACGCCGAGCAGCTTGTTGACGTCCTCGAAGTGCAGCCCAGTTGTAGGTTCGTCCAGCACGTAGATCGTCCGCCCGGTCTGCCGCTTCTGCAGCTCGGAGGCCAGCTTGACCCGCTGGGCTTCGCCGCCGGACAGGGTCGGTGCCGGCTGGCCTAGCCGCACGTAGCCCAGGCCGACATCGACCAGGGTGTCGAGGTGCCGGGCGATCTTGCTGATCGGCTTGAAGAACTGGGCGGCCTCCTCGATCGGCATCTCGAGGACTTCGCTGATCGTCTTGCCCTTGTAGTGCACCTCGAGCGTCTCGCGGTTGTAGCGCGCGCCCTTGCACACCTCGCACGGAACGTAGACGTCCGGCAGGAAGTTCATCTCGATCTTGATGGTGCCGTCGCCGGCACAGTTCTCGCAGCGGCCGCCCTTGACGTTGAACGAGAAGCGTCCCTGCTGGTAGCCACGGATCTTGGCCTCGGTCGTCTCGCTGAACAGCTTGCGGATGTGGTCGAACACACCCGTGTACGTCGCCGGGTTGGAGCGGGGCGTCCGCCCGATCGGCGACTGGTCGACCCCGACCACCTTGTCGAGCAGTTCGACGTTGCGCACCCGCTTGTGCCGGCCGGCCGGCATCTTGGCGCCGTTGATCTTGTTGGCCAGTGCCGCGTGGAGGATGTCGTTGACGAGCGTGGACTTGCCCGATCCGCTCACCCCCGTGATCGCGACGAAGCAGCCCAGCGGAAACGAGACGTCGATGTTGCGCAGGTTGTGTTCGCGCGCACCCTCGACCACGACCTCGCGGCCCTTCTGCCTCGGCCGGCGGATCATCGGCACCGGGATGGATCGCCGCCCGGACAGGTACGCGCCGGTGATCGACTCGTCGGAGGCCAGCAAGTCCTTGACCGTGCCTTCGACGACGATCTCACCGCCGTGCTCACCAGCGCGGGGGCCGATGTCGACGACCCAGTCGGCGCTGCGGATGGTGTCCTCGTCGTGCTCGACGACGATCAGCATGTTGCCGAGGTCGCGCAGCCGCAGCAGCGTGTCGATCAGCCGGTGGTTGTCGCGCTGGTGCAACCCGATCGACGGCTCGTCCAGCACGTACAGCACGCCGACGAGCCCGGAGCCGATCTGGGTAGCCAGCCGGATGCGCTGCGCCTCTCCCCCGGCCAGCGTCGCGGCGGCCCGGTCGAGCGACAGGTAGTCGAGGCCCACGTCGACCAGGAAGCCCAGCCGAGCGTGGACCTCTTTAAGCACCCGCTCACCGATGAAGCGCTCCCGGTCGCTGAGCTGCACGGAATGCAGCCACGCCGACGCCTCGCCGATCGATAACGACGACAGCTCGGCGATCGAGCGCGCGCCGATCGTGACGGCGAGGATCTCGGGCTTGAGCCGCGTGCCCTGGCAGGCCGGGCAGGGCACCTCGCGCATGTAGCCCTCATACTTCTCGCGCGAGTAGTCGCTGTCGGTCTCGGCGTAGCGGCGTTCGATCCACGGGATGACGCCCTCGTAGGTGGCGTAGTAGGACCGGTCGCGCCCGTAGCGGTTCCGGTAGTGGACGTGCACCTGCTCGGTGAGCCCGTGCAGCACGGCCTTCTGCGCCCGGGCGGTGAGCCGGTCCCACGGCGTGTCGAGGTCGAAGCCCTCCACGTCGCCGACGCCCGAAAGCAGTCGCTCGAAATACTCGCTCGTCTGCCCGTTGGCCCAGGGCGCGATGGCACCTTCCGCCAGGCTGCGGTCGGGATCGGGGACGACCAGCTCCGGGTCGACCTCCTTGCGGGTGCCGAGGCCGGTGCATTCCGGGCAGGCGCCGAACGGCGAGTTGAACGAGAACGACCGTGGCTCCAGCTCGTCGATGGCCAGCGGGTGGTCGTTCGGGCAGGCGAGACGCTCGGAGTAGCGGCGCTCGCGATGTGGGTCGTCATCGGGCAGGTCGACGAAGTCCAGGATGATCAGCCCGCCGGCCAGGCCCAGCGCCGTCTCGACCGAGTCGGTGATGCGCTGCTTGGCCGACGCCTTCGCGGTGAGCCGGTCGACGACCGCCTCGATGGTGTGCTTCTCCTGCTTCTTCAGCTTCGGCGGGTCCGTAAGCGGATGCACGACGCCGTCCACGCGGACCCGGGCGTAGCCCTTGGTCTGGAGGTCGGCGAACAGGTCGACGTACTCGCCCTTGCGTTCGCGGATCACCGGCGCGAGCACCTGGAATCGGGTGCCTTCGGGCATCTCCAGGATGCGGTCGACGATCTGCTGGGGGGTCTGCTTCGCGATCGGCTCGCCGCAGATGGGGCAGTGTGGCCTGCCGATGCGGGCGTAGAGCAGCCGCAGGTAGTCGTAGACCTCGGTGATCGTGCCGACCGTGGACCGTGGGTTGCGGCTGGTCGACTTCTGGTCGATCGACACGGCCGGCGAGAGGCCTTCGATGAAGTCCACGTCGGGTTTGTCCATCTGACCCAGGAACTGCCGAGCGTACGCGGACAGCGACTCAACGTAGCGTCGCTGCCCCTCGGCGAAGATCGTGTCGAACGCCAGGCTCGACTTGCCCGAGCCGGACAGCCCGGTGAAGACGATCAGCGAGTCGCGGGGCAGCTCGACATGGACGTCCTTGAGGTTGTGCTCGCGGGCGCCACGGACGATCAGGCGGTCGGCCACGGGTCAGCTTTCGTCGATTCGGACAGCGTAGGACAGCGCGAACCGAGCGGCCGCGCCGTCGGCATCGAGCCTAGTGACTCGCGCCGACAACGTGCCCCTCAGCGACTTCCGTGGCTCGGGCAAGCGATCCGGATGACCAAGTCGCCATCTGCAGCGGGCTGCCGCTGCAGGATGCGTGTTGATCAGCGCTTACAGGCCCACGGGCAGCGGTGCGGGTGAGTGCGGTGGCTCAGGTCAGGGACGCAAGCCCCTCGGCGACGGGCTCCAGGATTGCCGGCTTGGCGCGCAGTGGGAGGTTCACGATGGCGAGGTCCACGCCGGCGTCACGGTAGGCCGCCGCCTCGTTGACCATCGCCCGTACGCCGTCGGCGAGGCCGCCCTCGTCCTCTAGGCGGATGTTCACCGAGCAGTCGATCTCGCCGGGGTCGCGACCGATGTCCGCGCAGTGCTCGATCAGGATCTGCTTGAGGTCGAGCCAGTCCTGCGGGCTGGACGTGATCGAGTGCCAGCCCTGCGCCCAGCGGGCCGTCGCACGCAGCGTCCGCTTCGGGCCGCGGCCACCGATGACGATCGGCGGATGCGGGCGCTGCACCGGCTTGGGCTCGCAACGGGCGTCGGTGAGCCGGGTGTAGCGGCCGGCGAACGTCGCGGTCGGCTCGGTGAGCAGCGCGATGATGGCCTGGACGCCCTCGTCGAAGCGGTCGAAGCGCTCGCGCAGCGGCGGCAGGTCGATGCCGTACGCGTCGCATTCCATCTTGTTCCAGCCGGCGCCCAAACCGAGCTCGAGGCGGCCGCCGGAGACGATGTCGAGCGTTGCCGCCATGTTGGCCAGCACGGCCGGGTGGCGGTAGATCATGCCGAGCACCTGGCAGCCGACCCGGATGCGGCGGGTGGCCTGGGCCGCCGCGGCGAGGGTCGTCCATGCCTCGAGATTGGGTCCGGCCATGTCGCCGGTCAGCGGGTAGAAGTGATCCCAGTTCCACGCCGACTCGAACAGCTCGATCTCGTCGGCGGCCACCCAGACATCCAGCAGCTCCTGCCACGTGGTGTGTTCCGGTCTGGTCTTTATCGCGAATCGCACGGTCGCTCCCTCGTCGTCACCGGTCGGCGCGATCGTATCCGTGCGGCATGATCGGCCCATGCCGCGCACTATCGCTACGAACACCCCGGTCGACCGCCACGGTTTGCTGGACTTCGTCCGGCCGCGCCACCACATGGTGCTGATCACCACTCGCGCGGACGGCACCCCGCAGGCCTCTCCGGTGACCGGCGGCGTCGACGACGCGGGCCGCATCCTCGTCTCGTCCTACCCGGAGCGGGCGAAGTCGCGCAATCTGCGGCGCGACCCGCGGTGCGGCGTTCTTGTGCTTTCGGACGACTTCGGCGGCGCGTGGGTCCAGGTGGACGGCGAGGGCGAGGTGCTCGACCTGCCCGAGGCGCTGGAGCCACTCGTCGAGTATTTCCGGGTGATCTCAGGCGAGCATCCCGACTGGGACGAGTACCGGGCCGCGATGGTCGAACAGGGCAAGGTGCTGCTGCGAGTTACGCCCACCCGCTGGGGACCGGTCGCCACCGGCGGCTTCCCGGCACGACTCGCCGACTAGGGCAGCTTCCAGTCCACGGGCTCCGCGCCCTGACGAGCCAGCAGGTCGTTCGTCCGGCTGAACGGGCGGGATCCGAAGAAGCCGCGGTCGGCCGACATCGGGCTGGGATGCGCCGACTCGATGCAGGGCGTCGTGTCCAGCATCGGACGCAGCGTCTGCGCGTCGCGTCCCCACAGGATCGCGACCAGAGGCGTGCCGCGACCGGCGAGCGCGCGAATGGCCTGCTCGGTCACCGCCTCCCAGCCCTTCCCGCGATGCGAGGCGGGTTGACCCGGCGCCACGGTCAGTGCCCTGTTGAGCAGCAGGATGCGGTGCTGGCTCCACGGCGACAGATCACCACTCGACGGCGCCGGGTAGCCGAGATCGGCGGACAGCTCGCGGAAGATGTTTTGCAGGCTGCGCGGCAGGGGCGACACGTCCGGCGCAACCGAGAATGACAGCCCGACGGGATGCCC
>JBKOXO010000041.1:0-6527 GCA_046744105.1 Actinomycetota bacterium | reverse complement strand
CTTCACGTGGCATCGGTCTTCTCGGTTGGCGTTCTATCTTCACGTGCTGCAGATGGCAACTGACGAGGCGGGAATCGAAGATGCTGGCTCGCGTGCACAGGCTGTTGCTGATCGGCGTCGTTGTCGCTGGCTTGGTCGCCGTCGTGTCCGTTGGCACGCCGGCGAACGCCGCGACTTCGGTCCTCGTTATGCCCGACCCCGTTCTCGTCGGCACGTCGAGCCTGGTCCATGGACCGATCATTACGGAACAGTCGTCAGGCGACATCGGCCAAGGCACTGTGACGTTCCGGCTGTCGCCGGGCTTCGCTTGGGCTTTCCCCGGCGGTGAGATCCCCGCGGTCTCGGTCGTCGACTCCGGCAAATGCAAAGGCAACAGCACTCTTCGCCTCGGCGCGGACAACGTTCAGTCGATGACGCTCTCCCCGGACGGCCCTGACCTCACGGTGATGATTGGCCGCTCTAGTCGCAAGGGCTGCCTGGGGGAACTGCGGTTCACCGGGATTCAGGTTCACGCCCTGCACACCGGCATGGGCACCGTCACTTACGCGGGCTCCGCCGTCATTGCCGGCTTGCCCGTCGGCACTGTCCTTGCGCAGGTCCGCACGACCGCCGGGCCGGTCGGGGTCGGCTGGGGCCACAACGAGTACGGGCAGGTGTGCTGCGTCGGCTATGGCAGCAGCGCCTACCCCTATCCGGTGCAGGCCGTCGATCCGGCCGTGCCGGGCGTGGCGCTCGGCGCGGCGGACCAGACGTCCTACGCGGTCCAGGCCGACGGATCGGTCGAGGGCTGGGGCCGGTACGCGGACGGGAGCCACTTCTCTGAAACGCCGGTCGCCGTTACCGGGGTGACCGGTGCCGTGGCGGTGACCGGTGGCGTCGCCCACAGCCTGGCGCTGCGCGGCGACGGGTCGGTTCTGGCGTGGGGCAGCCAGGACCATGGCCAAATCGGCAACGGCGTCTTCGACCCGAACTATCAGCTAGGTTTCGCGCCGCCAACCGTGGTTGAGGGCGTGACCGGCGCGGTGGCCGTGGAGGCGGCCGACCGCACCAGCTACGCGGTGCGTGCCGACGGAACGGTGCTGGCCTGGGGTGATGGGGAACTAGGGCAGCTGGGCAACGGGACCCGCCAGTCGGTGGCCACTCCACTACCGGTGTCCGGGCTTAGCGGGGTGGTGAGCCTGTCGGCCAGGTCCTCCCTCGTTGTGGCGGCCACGGCCGACGGATCGGTGTGGCAGTGGGGCTGGGACGGTTACACACGCGCACCGGACGGCAGCGCCGCCGTCGATGTCGTACCCCGTCGGGTCGCTGGCCTGCCACCGACCACCCAGGTGGCTGCCGCGAGCACACACGCGCTCGCCCTCGCCACGGATGGCACCGTGTGGGCATGGGGCAACAACAGCAACGGCTGCCTCGGCGGTGGCACGACCCAACCGCAGGTAGCGCCGGTCCAGGCCGTCGGCCTCGCCGGCATCATCCGCATCGCAGCCGAGGGTGAAGCCGACTACGCCGGGGACGAGGCCAACTACGCGGTGGGCGGTGACGGCACGCCATACGAGTGGTGCACCCTGTCGACGAATCCCCATGTGTATCCCAACTTCGTCACCGTGCCAACCCCGGTGTGGGGCATCGACCACGTACACGACATCGTCACTGGCGCAGCCCACGCACTGGCGGTGGTGCGAGTAAATCGGACCGGCGGTCCGCCGATCCGGCCCGGTGGGCGACCAGGACAGCATCGCCAAGCCGTCGGCGTCCGCCGCGGTCGAGCCTGAGGATTACGACAAGTTAGTGAGACGACCGCGACGACAAATGCGTGAGACATGCCCGGATTTGCAGGGCTCCGGATGACACGTCAGATGGATTCCTACATGGTTCACTGTGGGATCTCATTTGATCTGTCGCTGTCTCATTTATTTGGCATCGGCGTGTCGCAGTCCCACATCTTGTCGCGGGCGCCGCTGACGGTTGAGCCTCGGAGTGCGGAGGGAGACTGCGGGATACCGCGCGACATGCGTGGCTGGCTCTGTGCGCGACTATCGCCCCCGTCCACCGTTGGGTGTCCTCCGGGCACCTCCCAGTCGGGCCCGTCAGCGGGCGTAGCCGCGCACGTAGTCGATGACCAGCTCGGGCACGGCGTGCGCGTCGGCGGCGCTCCCGCGGTCCGGGAAGTCGAAGACCGCGAGCATCGTCTGCATCGGATACGTCGGCGGGTTCTCACAGCGCCGCACCGGATCGCCGTCGACGAAGAACGTAACCGCCTCCGGAGTCCAGTCGACGGCGTACGTGTGGAACTCGGCGATGTCGATCGGCAGCCGCGGCACGGCGAAGTCGTGCCCGAGCTGCGGGTCGCGAAGCGCCTTAAGCCCCATGCCGACTTCCGCCGACGTCCCCGGCTCGACGGCGTCGCCGAACACCTCGGTCACGCAGATCTCGCCGGAGCGTTCCGGGCGGTCCTCGATGCCGGCCAGCCACCACGCCACCATCGCCCGCGGCGTGACGACGCCGCGGGCGCGCATCTCGAGGTACCCGCCCGAGGGTGTCCACCCCCAGAACGGCGCCTGCGCCTCGCGCACTGTCGCCCCCGCGCGGTACGGCTGCTGGCCGATCGTGGTGCCGACCGGCCCGGAGAAGTTGCCGGACTGGATGCCGGAGACGCGCAGCGGCGGGTCGTGCTCACCGGCGAGCCACAGGCCCTGCGCGGGCGGTATCGACAGGTGCAGGCAGGAATCGCGGATGGCGTAGGTGGCCGCTGTCGCCGCCCGTGAGCTCCACGCGGGCAGGTAGTGCGGCAGCCAGACCGTCCGATCGAGGCTCGCGCCGTCGAAATGCTCCTCGAAGACCAGCGGGCGTTCGGTCATGCGGTCCATGGTGGCGCGCGCCCCCAACTGGGTGACGCCGGGCCACACCTCGGCTCGCACGCCCGCCGACCGAGTAAGTTAAGGCGTGTCCATCGGCCGAATTCCTACAACTCTGTTGTAGGAACCGAGATTCCGTGTCATTTTCCGGGCTTCGTGTCATCAGCGCCGAGACTCTGGGGCATGGCGATGCTACGGCGACGGCCGACCAGCCGTGGACGATCCGCTTCCATGCCAGGCTGACCCGACGACCGGCCATGCCGAATTGCGGACGTCCCGAAGTGGCCCGCACCGCGCCAAAACCCGCTGGTCAAGCGCGGTGATCGCCCTCGGGGCAACCGCGTACGAGGTGCAGCAACTGCGAATCGACTCAATCGGCGCGGTCAATCGGGTTCCCATCAGCAGTCCGCCCTACTTCGGGCAGCAAGGCGGCGTCTTCCTCTTGCTCACGAGGCGCTGACTCGAGGGGGTCAGCACCAGGCCGCGCAATCAGCGTCCGCACACGCGATGTGCTGTACCTGGGTTGTAACCGCGATGCGAGCCGCCGTCGGATGACACGATCCCGCCGTCGCTGGATCAGAGTGCGCGATCTTGAAATTCCGAGGTCTTCCCTCGCGGCGTCAGCTAGTGCCATCCATAGCCGCTCCCATTGCAAGAACGGGAAGTCTTCTGTATGTGCCTGGTCCATCAGTCTTCCCTCAGCGGCGTCTGCCGCGATCAGCGTCGCCAACTCGGTGTCATCGTTGTGTCTGCGGCGAACGTCGTGAAACAGATGCAGCGTGTTGGCGGCCTTCAGGACTTGCGGGCTCGCGATGAGTGCAAGTTGGCTGACGTCACTTCGCAGGAGTTCGACCTCCGCTTCCTCTTGTTGCAGCTTCGTCTGTGCCTCGTCGGCGTCTGGGTCAGGCTCGCCTCGATGTCGGTCGCGAGCGCGCCGCGCGTCGAGATTGCGAAGCCCTTTCGATCTGTCCAGGATCGCGGCGACGGTCGGCAGTTCTTTGTCCCGGCGCCATTTATTGACTTCGGTGCTCCGGTTCGCCCACAGCGTGACGAGCGACGCGAAGAGCGCCACCCCTGCGGCGGTGAACGCGGCGACAGTTGCCCAGTTCACTGAGGAACTGTGCTGCGACGGCGCTGCGGTAAACGCAGCGGCGGTTGCCCAGGTCACGCAGGCAGTGTGGCGCGCCGGGGGGCGGCTTCGGTAGCGCAAGCGCGCGCGCCGGGCAGCCGACCGTGTGGCAGGCCGACCGCCGAAGCCATGACCCGGTCTCGTTTGTTCAGGTAGCCGGTGACGACGCTGCTCGCCTTCCGGCCCCTGTGCCGCAGTGCAGGTCATCGCCTGTCGGCCGAGGGGTCGCGCTGCAGGCATGCACGGATATGCCGCGAGTCGTGCGCGTACGTGCCGATGAGCGGTAGTGGGCGGTAGAGGGCCCCCAGTGAGAGCCCCGAACGGTGCGCCGCGCGGCGGCCGGGGCCACGCCGCAGCAAACAGCGCGTCTCGCGTGGCGGCCAGCCATAGCATCCGAGTCTGAGCTGTTAGTGCTCCGCCAGCCACCAGCAGCCCTCGAACTGTTCCGCGACCTGGGCAACCTGCTCGGCCAGTCCGAGGCGCTGAACCGCCTCGGCGAGCTCTCGCTCCGCACGTCGGCCCCGAAGCAGCTCGCCTGGCCTGCAGGACGCTCTGCAGATCCTGATCGGGCTTGGCCACCGCGCAGCTTGGGGAGTCCGGGCCAGGCTCAGCAAGCTCGGCGCACCCCCAGCTGGACCAACGTCGGGAGATTCATGACCGCGACCAAGTATTTGCCATGACACAAGGTGACGTCCGATTCCGGTGTAAATCGGCGGGCGTGGGTCCTTCGCTCGCGACTTGGCGGTCGTGAAGGGAACCCACGCCCGTTCTCTCATTTACACCGCATCCCGGACGCCACCCTGTTCACAACTGTGGGGAGGGGGCGAGGCAGCCAGGGCTGAGGAGTCCGGTCCAGTGCCATGAGCATCGCGGCGGGCGCGTGCCGGCCGGACCAGCCTGACCGCGATCAGGACTTGGGTCACGAGCAGCGCCGGCACTAGCACCGTCAAGATGAACCAGGCCGGGCCGAGATGATAGCTGGCCACGTGGATCCGGGCGCCCTGGATGAAATCGTTGATGAGATCCCCGGCGCCTTCCACGGTGAAGATCCACAGCACTACCGGAGCCAGCCGCCAACCGGCCCGCAGCGCCACGATGGACACCAGCGCGAGCCCGGCCGCGATGAGGTCGCCGTAAGCGGCTGGAACCGCGAAGCTGCGCGGGAGGTCGGGATCCACCACCGTCGGGACGATGAAGGTAAGACCCAGGGTGCGGGAAACATGCAGCAGAAGCAGCGGGATGAGTGCAGCTTTAAGCGGCAGCCCCATCAGTCGTGGTGACCAGTACCACATGGCGGCGAGCGCGAATAGCAAGACGGCGCCGCCGATCTGGACCCCGAAGATGGTTTCGACACTCATGAGAGTCTCCGATTCCGGATTGGTGGATTCCGGGTTGGTGTCGGCGGGCCGCAGATCTCCCCGGACCCGGACCAGGTGCGGGTGTAATCGCTGTTCGGGCCCGACTCCGTGCCCATCCATCCCCTCTAACTAAGCCGCTCGAATGGCCCCGCGCGTGAGACCGGCAAGCGCCGCAGATGGTTCAGAGCGGAGCTCGCCTCCGGCCTGAAGCCTCTGCGGGAAGCTGCTCACGCAATACTGGGCGGGTAGGGGCGTCCGCCCCTAGTGGCGGCCGATGCTACGCCGGGCCCTTGAGCAGTCCGACCATGTGGCCTTCCGGGTCGCTGAATTGCCCCAGCTCGACTCCGGGCTGCGCCTCGGACGGGCCCATGAGGCGCGTGCCGCCGAGCTTCTCGGCTTGCGCGAGCGCGGCCTCGACGTCCGGGACCTCGACGTAGAACGTCAAGTGTCCCGTCATGCCCTCGGGAATGCCCCCGATCCCGCCGCCGATCCCGACGCCTTCGAAGTTTGTCTCGCGCTCGACGATGCCGTAGCCGAGCGGGTTGTCGGCGTCGATTGACCAGTCGAACAGCTCGGCATAGAAGGTTCGCAGCTTCTCGCCGTTCTGGCCCATGACCTCGAAGTGGACTACTGGACGACCCATGTCAGCTCCTTTCGGGAGTGCGTTTCAGTTGCCGACGAGTTGCTGGAACTCGGGCAAGTCGAAGAAGACGTAGTTCTCGCAGACGAGGCCGTCGCGCACGCGCGCGCGGTCCACCCCGACGAGCTCGAAGGGGCCGTGCGCACCGGTCGCCGGCATCACCCAACGCGAGAAGCCGAACTCGCCGTCGGCGGTCATCGCGTGTTCCTTGACGTCGAGCCACAGATCGGGCAGCAGCGTGAACGGCTCCTCCAGCGCCTGCACGTAGTCTGCCTTGCCGCGAACGAGCCTGCCGCCGGGCCAGTAGCCGACGACGTCGTGGGTGATGATCGACGGAACCCACTTCGGATCCGGCTGCTTCCAGAACTCGGCGAACAGCTCCGTCGTCCAGCCGACCCCGAACAGCTGCTGCAGCCGGGCGTCGTTTTCTCGGATTGCCACCTTGTGACCTCCAGGTTGGTCTTGCACCGACTGCGTTGCGCTGTCGATGCTGCCCGCGCTGGGGTGTCCGAGTCGATTACCTGTCGGGTAAGACGGCGTTTGCC
>JBKOXO010000231.1:0-18719 GCA_046744105.1 Actinomycetota bacterium | reverse complement strand
CTGAGCTACTGGCGCGCCGTCGCGGTCAGCGACGCCGATCCGATCGCGTGTTCGCCGATGACGAAGCCCACGACGGCGTCGGGCGTGTCCGCCGGCAGTTCCAGGCTCGGCACGTCCAGAGCCACCACGGTGAAGCGGTAGTGGTGGGTGAGATCGCCCGGGGGCGGGCCCGGGCCGGTGTAGCCGAAGCCACCGCCGTCGTTGCGTCCGTTCACCGCGCCGGCCGGCAGCGTCGCCCCGGTGGGCAGTGATGTCGTGCCGGCCGGGATGTCCCAGGCCTGCCAGTGCCAGAACCCGCTACCCGTGGGCGCGTCAGGGTCGAAGAGCGTGACCGCATAGCTCTGGGTCGCCGCCGGCGCGCCGGACCAGGACAGCTCAGGTGAGATGCCGGTGTCCGTGCAGCCCCAGAACTGCATCGGGATCGGCCTGCCCTGCGCAATGTCGGTGCTGGCGAGGGAGAACTGCGCAATCCCGCTGGGCAGTCCGTCGCGGATCTTGTGGTAGCCGAAGTGCAGCGTAGCGGCGGTCGCAGCGGCGGTCGTGCCGACGATGGCAACGACGGCAATCGTGACGGCGAGGAAGCGACGCATGGAGGTACCTCCTGTGAGAGTCGACGGGGGTAACTCTCCTGCGGCACGCCAGGCCACGCCAGGGAAATCCGGTGCTTACATACGTCGCGTATGTTTGCTTGACTGTCGGAGTGATGTATCGTGGTGATACATCACATCGATAGGAACGGGCCGTGCTGGAGATTGCCGTACTCGGGCTACTGAACGAGAGCCCGATGCACGGCTACGAACTGCGCAAGCGGCTTGCCGTGCTGCTCGGCGCGTTCCGGGCGTTCTCCTACGGCTCGCTGTACCCGACGCTGCGGCGGCTGTCAGAGGCCGGCTGGATCACCGAGGAGCACGACGAGACCGCGCCGGCCACGCGGTCACGGCGGGCCCGTCGGGTCTACCGGCTCACCGCCGACGGCAAGGAGCACCTCGCCGAGCTGCTTGCCGACGTGGGACCGGAAGCCTTCGACGACGAGGGCTTCGGCGCCCGGCTGGCGTTCTTCGCGCAGACGCGCTCGGACGTACGGCTGCGCATTCTCGAGGGGCGCCGGCGCCGCCTCGAGGAACGGCGAGAGGGAATGCGTGCCGCGCTGGCGCGCACCCGTGAGCGGCTCGACCGCTACACGCTCCAGTTGCAGGAGCACGGCTTGGAGTCCGCCGACAGGGAGGTCCGCTGGCTGACCGAGCTGATCGAGAACGAGAAGTCACCTAATGAGAAGGAGGCATCCGATGGGCAAGATTCGAGTCGGCATCGTCGGCGTCGGTAACTGCGCCGCGTCGCTGGTGCAGGGCGTCCACTATTACCGCGAGGCCGACCCTGCCCATAAGGTGCCGGGGCTGATGCACGTCCAGTTCGGCCCGTACCACGTACGCGACATCGAATTCGTCGCCGCATTCGACGTGGACGCCAAGAAGGTCGGCCGTGACCTCTCTGAGGCGATCCTGGCCAGCGAGAACAACACGATCAAGATCTGTGACGTGCCGCCGTCCGGGATCACCGTGCAGCGAGGCCACACCCTCGACGGGCTGGGCAAGTACTACCGGGAGACCATCGAGGAATCCGACGAGGAGCCGGTCGACGTCGTCGCGGCGCTGCGCAAGGCCGAGGTCGACGTGCTGATCTGCTACCTGCCGGTCGGCTCCGAGGACGCGGCCAAGTTCTACGCCCAGTGCGCGATCGACGCGGGCGTCGCATTCGTCAACGCGCTGCCGGTCTTCATCGCCGGGACTCCGGAGTGGGCGAAGAAGTTCGCCGACGCCGGCGTGCCGATTGTCGGCGACGACATCAAGTCGCAGGTCGGCGCGACCATCACGCACCGCGTGCTGGCCAAGCTGTTCGAGGACCGCGGCGTCGAGGTGCAACGCACGATGCAGCTCAACGTCGGCGGCAACATGGACTTCAAGAACATGCTGGAGCGCGACCGGCTGGAGTCCAAGAAGATCAGCAAGACGCAGTCCGTCACCTCGCAGATCCCCGACCGTGATCTCGGCAAGCGCAACGTCCACATCGGTCCGTCCGACTATGTAGCCTGGCTGGACGATCGCAAGTGGGCCTACGTCCGGCTGGAGGGCAAGGCGTTCGGCGAGGTGCCGCTGAACCTGGAGTACAAGCTCGAGGTCTGGGACTCACCCAACTCGGCGGGCATCATCATCGACGCCCTGCGCGCTGCCAAGATCGCGCGCGACCGTGGCATCGGTGGGCCGGTGCTTTCGGCGTCGAGCTACTTGATGAAATCACCGCCTGTCCAGTACTCCGACGATGAGGCGCGTGACCTGGTAGAGAAGTTCATCCGCGGCGAGGTAGAGCGCTAACGGTCAGTTCAAGCTGAGTTCTGGGGGATAGGTCGACAGCAGCCGTAGCGGCGCAGGCTGACGGCGCAGTACCCGCCGCCACAGCGACGCCGGCTCGGCTGTGAACGCATCGTCGACGTCGCCGTCCACGACGTACCACGAGCCGGTCGCCATCTCATCGCCGAGCTGCCCCGGCGCCCACCCCGAGTGCCCGGCAAAGACGCGAATGCGGCTGGTAGCCGCCCGGATGGCGTCCAGGTCGCCGTCCAGATCGACGGTGGCGAGCCCGTTCACCACCGGGCGCACGCCGGGACCGTCGCCGGCGTCGGGGCTCTTGAGCTGGGCGAGGCACAACGCTCCGTCCGGCATGACCGGCCCACCGCCGAACACCACGTCCGGGTCGCACACAGAGTCGTGCCAGTTGGGCAGCACCTGGCCCACCGGCGTGTGGCTCGGCCGGTTCAGCACCACGCCGACCGTGCCGCCGCCGTCGTGTTCGAGCAGATAGATAACCGTGCGCGCGAACGTCGACTCGCGCAGTGCCGGGCTGGCCACGAGCAGCCGACCGGACGCGGGAACACGTCCGGTCCACGCGCACGGGGTCGACTGCTCGGCCGGCATGGTGCTCATCTTGCCTAATGCGCGGTCGGGTTGCGCGGCTACCGTCATGGGGTGCACCCCAGAGGCCACCTGCGCGCCGCGCTGCGCCGCGCCGACTTCCGCCGGCTGTTCGCCGTGCGGCTGCTCGGGCAGTTCGGCGACGGTGTGTTCCAGGCATCCCTGGCCGGCGCGGTGCTGTTCAACCCGGAGCGGCAGGCCCACGCCGCCGACGTCGCGGCCGGCTTCGCCGTGGTGCTCCTGCCGTACTCGTTCGTGGGACCGTTCGCCGGCGTGCTGCTCGACCGGTGGTGGCGGCAGCGGGTGCTGGTCATCTCGAACGCGCTGCGTGCGCTGGCCGTCGTCGGGCTGGGCGTCGAGATCGCGGCGGGTCTGCACGGTGAGCCGTTCTACCTCAGCGCCCTGGTGGTGTTCTCGATCAACCGGTTCTTCCTTGCCGGGCTGTCCGCAGGCCTGCCGCACGTCGTCGACCAACGCGAGCTCGTCACGGCCAACGCGCTGTCGACGACAAGCGGGGCAATCGCCACCACCCTCGGTGGCGCAATTGCCATCGGCGTGCGCGGCCTGATCGGTAGCCACGACATCCAATACGCCGCAATCGCCGTGGCCGCCGCCCTGCCCTATCTCGCATCGTCGTTCACGGCACGGGGCTTCGGGCGCGACGTGCTGGGCCCGGACGCCATCGAGCGCAGCCACCGCGAGACGTTCCGCGACGTCGCTCGTGGCATGGCGGCGGGCGCCCGGCACGTCGTAGCCCGCAAGCCCGCGCTCTACGCGCTGATCATGATCGGCTGCCACCGCTTCTGCTACGGCGTCGCCACAGTGAGTGCGTTACTGCTCTACCGCAATTACTTCCACGACGAGGGCTTCTTCCGTGCCGGTTTGGCGGGCGTCGGGCAGATCATCGCCGCGGTGGCCATCGGGGCCGGCGTTGCCGCGCTGATCACGCCGGCTGCATCCCGGCGGCTCGGCTTCGTACGCTGGCCGGCGCTCCTGCTCGGCATCGCGGCCGCCGCCGAGATAGGGCTCGGCCTGCCGTACACCATGCAGCTGCTGCTGCTCGCCGGCTTCGTGCTCGGGTTCGCCGCCCAGGGCATCAAGATCTGCGTCGACACCCTCATCCAACAGGTCATCGAGGACGACTTCCGCGGCCGCGTGTTCTCCCTCTACGACACGCTGTTCAACATCACGTTCGTGGTCGCCGCCGTGGCCACTGCGGTGCTGTTGCCCGATACCGGGCACTCGCCCGCGTCGGTCATTGCGCTCGGCGTCATCTACGCCGTGACCGGCCTCGGGTACCTGCGTGCCGGCAGCCGGCTACCGTCTCCGCCGGTGGCGCCACAGCCACTCGCTACCGCGGCTCAGCCGCCCACCACTTCTTGAGCTCGTCCACGGCGCGGTCGTGGGCCAGCGGGCCGTGCTCCATGCGCAGGGCCAACAGGTGCCGGTATGCGCGTCCCACCGCCGGCCCTGGCGTGATCCCGAGGATCGCCATGATCTCGTTGCCATCCAGATCGGGACGGATGGCATCGAGCTCCTCCTGCTTCTTCAGCCGCGCGATGCGCTCCTCGAGCGCGTCGTATGCCGCCGCGAGGGCAGCCGCCTTGCGCATGTTGCGGGTCGTGACGTCGGAGCGGACGAGCTTGTGCAGCCGGGGCAGCAGGGGCCCGGCGTCCACGACGTAGCGACGCACCGCCGAGTCGGTCCACTCGCCGCGCCCGTATCCGTAGAAGCGCAAGTGCAGGAAGACCAGCTGGGCGACGTCCTCGACGATCTCCTTGGCGTAGCGCAACTCGCGCAACCGAAGCCGGGCCAGGCGCGCGCCGACGACCTCGTGGTGATGGAAGCTCACCCGCCCATCCGGCTCGAAGCGGCGCGTCGCCGGCTTGCCGACGTCATGCAACACCGCCGCCCACCGCAGCACCAGGTCCGGCGAGTCTTCCAGATCGACGGCCTGGTCGAGCACCTGGAGGGTGTGCGCGTAGACGTCCTTGTGCTGACCGTGCTCGTCGGCGGCCATGCGCAACGCGGGCAGTTCGGGCAGGACGTAGTCGGCAAGCCCGGTATCGACCAGCAACTCCAGGCCACGCCGAGGCGCGGCGCCGAGCAGCAACTTCGTAAGCTCGACCTGGACACGCTCGACGCTGATCCGCGTGATCTCGCCGGTCATCGCCGTCATCGCCGCCCGCACCTCGGGCGCGACGCTCACCCCCAAGGTCGAGACGAATCGGGCCGCGCGCAGCATCCGCAGCGGGTCGTCGGCGAACGACTCCTGCGGGGTCCCCGGGGTGCGTAGCAGGCCACGCGCCAGGTCGGCCAGCCCGCCGAACGGGTCGGTGAACACCCGGTCCGCCACGGAGAGCGCCATCGCGTTCATGGTGAAGTCGCGGCGCCGCAGATCGGCGACCAGTGAGTCGCCGTAGGCGACCTCCGGATTTCGGGTGATCCGGTCGTAGCGGTCGGCCCGAAACGTGGTGATCTCGCACTGGCGCGCCCCGAGCTGGACGCCCACGGTCCCGAACTCGATGCCGGTCGTCCACGTCGGGCCCAGCGACGCGACGATCGCGAGCACCTCGTTCGGGCGGGCGTCGGTCGCGAAGTCGAGGTCGGTGTCGGTGCGTCCCATGAGCGCATCGCGCACCGTCCCGCCGACCAGATGCAGCTCGTGCCCGGCCTTGGCGAAAGCCGTGCCGAGGCGCTGCGCCTCCTCAGGAACAGCGATCAGGTCAGCCGGCCCATGCGCGCTCATCGGTCTTCATCCGCCTGGGCGCATCCACGTCTGCACCACTCCCAGCGCTCGGGCGGACGCGTGGCTCCGCTCCGCGCCTCACGGCGCGGGCCGCGTAGCGGCGGCGGGCTCGCAGCGCTTGCGCTCATCGCGGCCACCGTACCGGCCGGTCGCTACCATCGGCGCATGTCCCGGGGCTCCAACTCGCCGTCGCCCCGGCGCTCCAGTGGCAATCGGTCACGGCGTGGACGGGCGAGACTCAAGCGGGTGGACGAGACGAGCGCGGGCGGCCTGGTCGTGGACCTGGCGGGCAAGGTTCCGCGTGGCGCGCTGATCGGGCGCGTCGACCGGCGCGGCCGGCTGCTCTGGTCCCTGCCGAAAGGGCACGTCGAGCCCGGAGAAACGCCCGAGCAGGCTGCGATCCGGGAGATCGAGGAGGAGACGGGCATCAGCGGCGAGATCGTCGCCAGCCTGGGCACGATCGACTTCTGGTTCGTCGCCGAGCGGCGGCGGGTGCACAAAACGGTGCATCACTTCCTGTTGCGCGCCGTCGGGGGTGAGCTCTCCGACGAGGACTACGAGGTTGCCGAGGTGGCCTGGGTGCCGCTCACGGAAATCCCGGAGCAGCTCGCCTACCCCGACGAGCGTGGCCTGGTGGACGCGGCCGGCAGGCTGCTCGCGGAGAGCGCGTGAAACTCGGGCGCTTCGAACGGGTCCTGCTCCTGGCGAGCGGCGAACCGGATGGCAAGGCTGTGCTCGCAGAGCGCGTTCGACGCGCCCTCACCGGGCTTGTCACGGGCGCCGGCGTCCTGCTCGCCCTCGTCGCGGTGGCTCCGCCGGCGAACGCGCAGCCGTCCCTGAACGACCAGAGCGTCACCGTCACCGTCACGGACGTGTCGCCGACCACCCCGGCCTACACGGACAAGCCCCGACCGCTGACGATCACGCTGTCGCTGACTAACACCACGGAACGGCCGCTGTACAACGTCAGCATTGACGTCGACCGGGACGCCCCGGTGGCCCAGGAAGCGCGGCTCGAGCAGCTCATCGCCAAACCCGCGCCCACCCCTGACAACAACGCGCTCTCGCCGCTGACCCCCATCGCCACGCCGCTGCTGGCCCCGCACGAGACCCGCATCCTCAGCTACAAGACCACCACGAGCCTGCACAACGACGGACACGGCATCTGCTTGTGCTTCGCGACGGGCGGCGGCATCTATCCGATCAACTTCACCGCGTACGCCGCCGGCGACCCGGACGCCAGCACGACACAGGTCGGTTTCGGCCAGACGTTCGTTCCCGCGTTCAAGGACAGGCCCAAGCCGGTGCAGGTCAGCTGGGTGTGGCCGCTGATGGACCGGCCGCACCGGCTCGTCGACAGCAAGACGTTCCTCGACGACGACCTCGCCCGTTCGGTGAGCTCCGGGGGCCGGCTCGATCGGGCGCTCGAAGTCGTCGAGAAGGTCGCGCCGTCGGTTCACCTCACGCTGCTCGTCGACCCTGAGCTGATCGACGAACTGGCGACGATGAGCCAGCCCTATACGGTCGAATCCGGCACGACGACGATCGCCGGCACGGGCACGGCGGCGGCCCGGGCCTGGCTCGCCCGGCTGAAGTCCGTCGTCACTTCCACCCAAGTGAGCCTCACCCCGTACGCCGACCCGGACGTCACCACGCTGAGCCGCGCCGGGCTCGGCTGGTCGGACAGCTTCGGCCCGAGCCAGCAGCTTCAGCTACAGAGCGCGCTCGGCGTCCTACCCAGCAGTGATGTCGTGTGGCCGCCCGGCGGGACGATCACCTCCAACGCGCTGAGCGAGATGCTCAGCCGTGGCAACCGGTCCGTGGTCGTGCTCAGCGACGCCGCACTGCCCGGCGCGCGACAGGCGACCCCCAGCCGCAACGCCTTGGCCCCGCTGCCCGCGCAGTACGGCGCACCCGGCACGCTCGCCGCCGTCACCGACAGTGCAGCGCAGCGCTTAGCGGCGAAGACGCTGCGCCCGGACGCGTCGGGGGCCGCGGCCCTGCCCGCGCTCGCGTCCGAGCTGGCCGTGCGCGCCGCCGAGCAGCCATCCCGGTCGCACTATGTCGTGATCACCGCCGACCGATACGTGGACGTGCGGCCGCAGCTGGCGGAGCGGACCCTGCTGGCCACCGCGGGCGCGTCCTGGTCGACGTCGCTGCGGCTGGACGAGGCGACTCGTACCGTCGCGCCGGTCGACCACGGCCAACTGGTCGACGCGGCCGACCGGCCGCAGTTGCCGGCGGCCGACGTAACGGCCGCCGTGCGGGCGACACATTTCATGCACTCCTTCGGCAGCGTGCTGAATCCGGCCGACGCCAACGCGGTGATCGGCGGTCTGCCCGCCGCAATCCAGCGAGTCGAGTCGGTCGCCTGGGCTGCTGATCCGGCAGGCGGAGCCGCTTTCGCCGGTCGCCTCGACGCACTGGTCGACGCGATTCAGCGCGGTGTTTACATCAGCCGTCCGTCGAGCGGCACGTACACGCTGGCCTCCAACGACGCGCCGCTGCCCATCACGGTGGTCAACACCTTGGGGGTGGACGTGCACATCCGGGTGCGGGTCAGCGCCGCCAACGACGTGGCCGGGTTCCGTGCGGATGACAGCCGGGTGGTCACCATCCCGCGGGCGGCATCGCCGACGAGCCCGACACGGGACACCCTCAAGATCCCCACGCGGGTGCAGCGGGCCGGCACGTTCCAGGTCAACGCCGTGCTGCTCACGCCTGATGGCAGCCCGCTGGGCAGTTCTGTCCCGCTCTCGATCCACTGCACGGCACTCGGCACCATCGGCGTGATCATCACGGCCGTCGCAGTCGGGGTCCTCGTGCTGGCCCTGGCGATCCGGGTGGTGCACCGGGTCCGCCGCCGTACCACGCACCCAGCAGAGCCAGTAGAGCCGGCGCCGGTAGGAGCCGGTACGTGAGCGAGCAGCACGACGACGGCTGGGGCGAGCCGTCCCACTACGGCCGCGCCCGCGGACAAATCACCTTCGAACCGCGGATGTTCACCGAAGACCCGTCGATGACCGGCGTGTTCATGCCGGCGTGGCAGCACGCCTCCGAGGAAGAGTGGTCGCACGCCGAACAGCAGTGGGGCGCCACCACCTATGTCGGCCGGCGCCGGCGGCGAGCCGAGCCGAAACCAGCGGTACGCGAGCGTGGCGAGCCTGGGTTGCTCGCATCCAGCCGGACGATGGCGCTGGGCAGCCTGGTCAGCCGCGCCACCGGCTTCCTGCGCAGCGTCGTGCTCGCGGCCGCACTCGGCATAGGCCTGGTCGCTGATGCCTACAACGGCGCCAACAGCTTCCCGAACATGGTGTACGAGCTGATGCTCGGCGGATTGCTCTCGAGCGTGCTGATCCCGCTGATCGTCCACGCGGAGGAGCACGACGACGACCGCGGCGAGGCGTACACCCAGCGGCTGGTGTCGATCGCCACGGTGGCCCTGGCGCTGGCCACGCTCGCGGCGGTGGCGGCGGCCCCGTTGCTCGCGACGATCTTCGTCAACAACCACAGCGAGCGCGAACTCACCACGACGTTCGCCACTCTGCTGCTGCCGGAGATCTTCTTCTACGGCCTCGGCGCCATGTTCACCGCGATCCTGAACACCCGCAACGTGTACGGCCCCGGTGCCTGGGCTCCGGTGCTCAACAACGTGATCACCATCGCCACCGTCGGTGTGTTCTGGACGCTGCCCGGCCCGAAGACACTGCTCCCGTCGAACATGACGAATACCCAGATCGCGGTGCTGGGCATCGGCACCACGCTGGGCATCGCCGCACAGGCACTGGTGCTGCTGCCGTCGCTGCGCAGCGCCGGATTCCGGTGGCGTTGGCGCCTCCGCGCGGAGGGACACGAGCGCCGCATGACGGACGTGGGCGGGCTCACCGCCTGGGTGCTCGGCTACGTGATCGCCAGCCAGATCGGGCTGAGCTTCATCCTCAAGGTCGGCTACAACCACAACGGCGTCACCACCTTTACCTTCGCCGATCTGCTCTTCCAGGTGCCCTACGGCATCCTCGGTGTGTCGCTGCTGACGGCGTTGATGCCGCGCATGTCCCGAGCGGCGGCGCGCGGCGACCGGGACGGCGTGATCGAGCACCTGTCTCTGGGCGCGCGCCTGTCGGCGGCGGTCCTGGTGCCGGTGACGGCGGGACTGATCGTGCTCGGCCCGTCGTTCACCATGGCCATCTTTGTCGGACGCACCAACGTGCATCAGGCCCGGCTGATCGGTACCTGCTTGGCGCTCGCGTCCTTCGGCCTGCTCCCGTTCGCGATCGTGATGCTCCAGATGCGGGTGTTCTACGCGATGCGCGATGCCAGGACCCCGACGCTTATCAACATCGGCATGGTGACCAGCAAGATCGCGCTGGTCCT
The DNA here is from genome assembly GCA_046744105.1 of Actinomycetota bacterium. Classification (GTDB taxonomy): domain Bacteria; phylum Actinomycetota; class Actinomycetes; order Mycobacteriales; family Jatrophihabitantaceae; genus DASXRA01. The sequence continues at coordinate 8,630 of JBKOXO010000231.1, read as the reverse complement.
GATCGCCGCCCAGACGCTGCACGGTGACGCCGTGATTGAAGCGCTGAACGTCTCCACCTCCGCCTCATACGTGGTGGGCGCGATCGTCGGGCACTGGCTGCTCACCCGGCGGTTCGGCCGGCTCGGCTTCAGCCGAGTCGTCCGGACGACCGTGCGCGTCGGCATCGCCTCGGTGCTGGGCGGCGCCGCGGCGTACGGGATGGTGCAAGTCGGCATCGCCGTGGCCGGGGACGGACGCACCGGCGCGCTGATCGGCGTGCTCACCGGCAGCATCGTCGGGCTGGCCGTGATGCTGGCCGTCGCCTTCCGGATGCGCATCCCCGAGGTGCGTGAGATCGTCGCCGCCGCCCGCGGCGGCGGCTGAGGGAATGCCGGGCCCCCTAGGATCGTTTTGTGGCCGTGACGCAGCACCGCAACGTGATCATCATCGGCTCCGGGCCGGCCGGCTACACAGCCGCCTTGTACTCCGCCCGCGCCGACCTTTCGCCCTTGCTCTTCGAGGGCGCGCAGTTCGGCGGTGCGCTGATGACCACCACCGACGTCGAAAACTACCCCGGCTTCCCTGAGGGCATCCTCGGTCCGGACCTGATGGCCAAGATGCGGGCCCAGGCAGAACGGTTCGGCGCCGAGATCGTCAGCGACGACGTGACCTCGGTCGAGCTGACGGGCCCCGTCAAGACGGTGCGCACGCATTCGACGGAGTACACCGCGGATACGGTGATCCTCGCGATGGGATCGGCCTACCGCAAGCTAGGCATACCTCGCGAAGAGCAGCTGTCGGGCCACGGCGTGTCGTGGTGCGCGACCTGTGACGGGTTCTTCTTCCGCGACAAGGACATCGCCGTCGTCGGTGGCGGCGACACCGCGATGGAGGAGGCCACGTTCCTCACCCGGTTCGCCAGGTCGGTGACCGTGGTGCACCGCCGCGACGCCCTGCGTGCCACCGCCATCATGGCGGACCGGGCGTTCGCCAACGACAAGATCCACTGGGCGTGGAACTCCCAGGTTGTCGATATCCACGGCGAGGGCACCGTCACCGGCGTCCGGCTGCGCGACACCGTGACGGGCGCCGAGCGTGACCTGCCCGTGCAGGGACTGTTCATCGCGATCGGGCACGAGCCGCGCAGCGATCTTGTCAAGGGACAGGTCGACCTGGACGCCGAGGGCTACATCCTCACCGAGCCCGGCTCCACGAAGACCAACCTGGACGGCGTGTTCGCGGCCGGAGATGTCGTCGACCACGTCTACCGTCAGGCGGTGACGGCTGCGGGCACCGGCTGCCAGGCCGCCCTCGACGCCGAACGCCACCTCAGCCGGCTGCACGACCTGGTAGGCGTGCCGGCTGCGGCCGCGGAACGCCGACTGTAAGTCCAGGCGCTCTCGGCTGACGCGGAATGGCCGGCTGAGCAGCGCTGTTACACCGCAGCATTCCCAAAAACACTTCAGGAGCTCCCATGGGTCAGAACACCAAGACCGTCACCGACGCCACCTTCGCTGACGAGGTCTTGCAGGCCGACGGTCCGGTGCTGGTCGACTTCTGGGCCGAGTGGTGCGGTCCGTGCAAGATGGTCTCGCCGGTGCTCGACGAGATCGCCGGTGAGTACCCGGACAAGATCACCGTCGCCAAGGTGAACATCGACGAGAACCCCAGCATCGCCCGGGATTACCAGATAATGTCGATCCCGACGATGTCGGTATTCGAGAAGGGCCAGGTTGTGAAGTCGATCGTCGGCGCCCGGCCCAAGGCGGCCATCCTCAAGGAGCTGTCCGAGTACATCGCCTGACAGGCATTCCCGGAAGGGCGGTCACTCCGGTGACCGCCTTTCTTCATCTTTTGGCCTTACGCACCAGTCAGGTAACGTCCGCGTGAGCCCCCGACTCGCGGGCGTCCGGCCGGTTCGGTATTCGCGTTTGGCTGCGGCACAATGAGACCGCCCAACACGCCCCGACGAGTTCCGTGAGGTCTCAACACAGATGCAGCCACTCCGCCGCGGCGCCAACGAGGACGCCGTCGCCGAAGTGCGACGCGTACTGGCCGGGCTCGGCCTTCTGTCCAACCTCGATGCTTCCGCCGAGTCGATCTACGACGAGCCGACGGAGCTGGCGGTAAGACACTTTCAGCAACGCCGAGGGTTGTCGATCGACGGAATTGTGGGCCGCGAGACCTGGGCGGCGCTGGCCGGCGCCCGATGGCGGCTGGGTGACCGGGTCCTGGCGCACAACGCCACCAGTCCGCTCAGCGGCGACGACGTCGTCGCGCTCCAAGAACAACTGTTGGAGATGGGCTATGACGTGTCCCGTCCGGACGGTGTGTTCGGCCGGCACACCGAGAGCGCGCTGCGTGCCTTCCAACGCGACTACGGCCTGACGCCGGACGGCATCTGCGGCCCTGGCACCTTGCGCGCCCTGCGTCAGCTGACCCGGCGCGTCATTGGTGGGCGCCCACAACTCCTGCGCGAGCAGGTGCGCGTCGCCGAGTCGGGGCCCAGCTTGCTGGGCAAGCGGTTAGTGCTCGACCCCGGGCACGGGGGCGCCGACCGGGGGGTTGAGGGGGACGGTGTCTGCGAGGCCGACATCGCCTGGGACCTCGCCACTCGCCTCGAAGGCCGACTCACCGCCCTCGGTGTCACCACGTGGCTGACCCGCGGGCCGTCCAACGGCAAGACGGACGAAGCTCGGGCCAGCTTCGCCAACGAGGTCGGCGCCGACGCGCTGCTGTCGCTGCACGTCGACGGCTCGCCGTCCCCGCTGGCGAACGGCGTCGCGAGCTACCACTACGGCGCGGGTGAGTCGAGTTCGACGATCGGCGAGCGGCTGGCCGACCTGGCCCAGCGTGAGATCGTCGCCCGCACCGGGATGCTGAACTGTCGGGTGCACTCTAAGACCTGGGCCCTGTTGCGGATGACCCGCATGCCCGCCGTTCGGATCGAGGTCGGTTACCTCACGTCGCCCGCCGACCGCGCGCGACTGATCGATCCCGCGTTTCGCGATACCGTCGCTGAGGGCTTGCTCGTCGCGGTGCAGCGGCTATACCTGCCCAAGGCGCAGGACCCGCCCACCGGCGTCATGCGCATCCCCGCCATAGCTAGCTGAACCTAGTTATCCCAACAGCTGACCGCGTGGCGATGAGCGCTCGCGCGAAGAGCCCGCCGGCCGCTACGCGGCCCGAGCGAAGCGAGGAGCGGCGCATGAGACGGGCCCGAGCGTAGCGAGTGGTCCGGATCGCGCGACGCATCCGGCGGGTGAGCTATGGGCGCGACAGGGCGGGCGGGGCGATCGAGGAGACGAGCCGTTCCAGCGCATACTCGACGTCTTCACGCCAGGACGCTGTCGCCTTGATGTCGAGGCGCAGTCGGGGAAAGTGCGGATGCGGACGCACCGTCTTGAAGCCGACCGCGAGCAGATAGTCCGCCGGCAGCACGCACGGGCCGCCGGCGTCGTGGGTGCCGAACGCCTCGATCGCCTTCAGTCCCCGCCGCGCGACGTCGCCGGCGACCGCCTGAACGAGCACCCGGCCGAGGCCACGTCCGGCGAAATCCGGCAGCAGCCGCGCCGTCATCAGCAGCACCGCGTCCGCGCTGACCGGCGAGGTGGCGAATGCCACTGCGCGCGGCACATAGGCCGCAGGCGCGTACAACACGTACCCCGCAGGGACATCGTCGACGTAGATGATCTTGCCGCAGCTGCCCCATTCGAGCAGCGTGTCGGAGATCCACGCCTCCTTTTCGAGCTCTGTGCCGCCAGCTTGCTCGGCACGCTCGCCGGCGACCGGGTCGAGCTCCCAGAAGACACAGCGGCGGCAGCGGGGCGGCAGGTCGTCGAGGTTGTCGAGCGTGATGTTCGCTAACCGGCGAGCCACACTTCGATTCTGCGCCCGCAGGAGTCAACGCGGCGAGCGAACCGAGCACACCGAAGCCAACCACCAGGCGATGAGCGCTCGCGCGAAGAGCCCCGGATCCACCCGAGCGGCAGCGAGCGGTGGAGACGGGGATCCGCCCAGGCGGGACTTAACGGTAGTCGGCGAGGAACGCACCGATGCGGCGAATGGCCTCCGTGAGGTCGTCCGCCCGAGGCAGCGTGACAATGCGCAAGTGGTCCGGATGCGGCCAGTTGAAACCCGTGCCCTGGACGACGAGCACATGCTGGTCGCGCAGCAGTTGCAGCACGAAGTCCTGGTCGTCGTCGATGGGATAGACGGCTGGATCCAGCCGCGGGAACACGTACAGCGCGCCGCGCGGCTGCACACACGTCACACCGGGGATCGTCTTTAGCGCGGCCATCGCGGCGTCGCGCTGGTCGTGTAGCCGGCCGCCCGGCAGCACCAGGTCGTGGATGCTTTGCCGCCCGCCGAGCGCGGTCTGGATGGCATGCTGCGCCGGGACATTCGCGCATAGCCGCATGTTGGCCAGCATCGTGATGCCTTCGAGGTAGCTCATGGCATGCCGTTTGGGGCCGGTGACCATCATCCACGCACTGCGGAACCCCGCGAGCCGATACGCCTTGGACAACCCATTGAACGTAAGCGTGAACACGTCCGGAGTGACCGCCGACAACGGAATGTGCGTCGCGTCGTCGTAGAGGACCTTGTCATAGATCTCGTCCGCCATGATGACAAGCCGATGCCGACGGGCCAGCTCGGCGATTCGCTCCAATACCCCCTGTGGGTATACAGCACCGGTCGGGTTGTTCGGGTTGATGACAACAATCGCCTTGCTGCGTGGGGAAATCTTCGCGGCAAGGTCATCCAGGTCGGGAAGCCACCCCTCGTCCTCGTTGCAGAGGTAGTGCACCGCACGCCCTCCGGACAGGCTCGTGACAGCTGTCCACAGCGGATAGTCGGGCGCCGGAATGAGCACCTCGTCGCCGTCGTCGAGCATCGCCTGCAACGAGATCTGGATCAGCTCGCTGACACCGTTGCCGAGCCACACATCGTCGACGGTGACGCCGTCGATACCGCGCTGCTGATAGTGCTGCACGATGGCGGTCCGCGCCGACAGCAGGCCCTGCGAGTCGGAGTAGCCCTGCGACGCGGGGAGGTTGCGGATGACATCGACGAGGATCTCCTCGGGCGCATCGAAGCCGAACGGGCCCGGGTTGCCGATGTTCAGCTTGATGATTCGCCGGCCTTCCTCCTCGAGCCGCTTCGCTTCTTCGAGCACAGGGCCGCGGATGTCGTAGAGGACATTCTCGAGCTTGCGCGACTGTGTCAGATCCACTGCACAACGATCGCACAACCCGGTTGGATGAACACCATGAGCAACGCCCGTGGAGGGAATCAGAAGCGCGCGAACCGACAACCCGTCCGTTGGGGCGGGAAGGAGGTCCGATAGTGGAGTTCACCGAGGTGGTGCGTCGCCGCCGGATGGTTCGCGCCTACGACTCGTCCCGCCCGGTGCCGCGTGACGTGGTCGACGAACTGCTCGAGCTGGCGACGCATGCGCCGTCGGCGGGGTTCAGCCAGGGCTGGCGGTTTCTCGTGTTGCACTCGGCAGCACAGCGGGACGCGTTCTGGGCCGCGACAGATTCGAATGGGGTTCCGGATCCGTGGCTTGCCGGCATGCGCACTGCCCCGGTGCTGATCGTGGCGTTCTCCGACAAGGACACCTACCTCGACCGGTACGCCGAGCCGGACAAGGGCTGGACCGATCGCGACGAGTCGCGCTGGCCGGTGCCGTACTGGCACATCGACACGGGCATGGCCGCGCTGCTCATCCTGCTCGGTGCCGTCGACTGCGGGCTGGCGGCGTGCTTCTTCGGGATCCCGCGCGAGCACTGGGCTGCGCTCGGGAAGACCTTCGCGGTGCCAGGGCGGTTGACTCCGATCGGCGCGATCAGCCTCGGCTACCGGGCACGCGATCGTCGCTCACCGTCGTTGCGTCGCGGCCGGCGTCCCCAGTCCGACGTCGTGGCGTACGGCACCTTCTGACCCGCCGGATTCGCGCGAGCGCTCACCGCGTCGTTTCTGGCGCGATCATGGCGACGATGCGCTCCAGGTCGTCCACCGACGCGAACTCGACGGTGATCTTGCCCTTACGGCGGCCCAGTTCAACGCGAACGTGGGTGTCGAGTCTGTCGGAGAGCCGGTCGGCCAGATCGTCCAGCCCGGGAGCGACGATGCGCGGCGTGGCGGGCTTGCGGGTCGATGCTTTCTCGCTGTGCCCGCGGGCGTGTAAGGCGGCCAGCTCTTCGGTCGCACGCACGGATAGCCCCTCGGCGACGATTCGGCTGGCCAACTCTTCCTGAGCGTTCGGCTCGTCGACACTGAGTAGCGCGCGGGCGTGCCCAGCGGACAACACACCGGCGGCGACCCGGCGCTGCACCGGCACCGGCAGGTTGAGCAGCCGGATCGTATTCGTGATCTGCGGCCGGCTGCGCCCGATACGCCGGGCGAGCTCCTCGTGGGTTGTCGCGAACTCGTCGAGCAACTGCTGGTAGGCCGCTGCCTCCTCGAGTGGATTCAGCGAGACACGATGGATGTTCTCCAGCAACGCGTCGCGCAGCATCGCGTCGTCGTCGGTATCGCGAATGATCGCGGGAATCGTGCTGAGGCCGGCGGCCACGGCGGCGCGCAGTCGCCGCTCGCCCATGACCAGCTCGTAGCCCTCGTCACGCCGGCGTACGACCACCGGCTGCAGCACGCCGAACTCGCGGATCGAATGAGTGAGCTCGGCCAGCGTCTCCTCGTCGAACACCTGGCGCGGCTGGCGCGGGTTGGGCGCGACGGTGCCGATCGGCAAGTCGGTGAACGCGGCGCCGGGCACGGGTAGCGGGCCGTCGGCCGAGCGCGGTGCGGCGACCGCTGTGGGCGCGAACGACCCGGCGAGTTGCCCATTTTGTGGGAAGGACCCGTCGGCCTGCCGGCTGGGTGCGGTTGGGATCAGGGCGCCCAGACCCCTGCCCAGCCCTCCCACGCGCGTCTTGCTCATTGCTCCCCCTCTTGGTGGTTCGTGTCGCGGCCTCGCTCGGCGAGCTCGCGCGCGGCTTGGAGATAGCCGACCGCTCCACGCGAGCCCGCGTCGTAGGTCATCACCGTCTGCCCGAAGCCCGGCGCCTCGGACACTCGGACGTTACGCGGAATCACCGACTCAATGACCAACTCCGCAAAGTGGCTGCGCACGTCGGCGGCAACCTGGTCGGCGAGCCGGGTGCGGCTGTCGTACATAGTGAGCAGCACGGTGCTGATCGTGAGCGCCTTGTTCAGGTACGACTGGACCATCTCGATCGTGCCGAGCAACTGCGCCAACCCCTCGAGCGCGTAGTACTCGCACTGGATGGGGATCAGTACCTCGCGTGCCGCCACCAGAGCGTTCAGGGTGAGCAGGCCGAGCGACGGCGGGCAATCGATGAACAGGTAGTCGAGGTCGGCCGACGCCTGTGCCAGGTAGGCCGTGAGGGCTCGCTGAAGCCGGTGCTCACGAGCCACCTGCGAGGAGAGTTCCAGTTCGGCACCGGCAAGGTCGAGTGTGGCCGGCACGCACGAGAGCGTGTCGGCGACCTCTACCGGGACGACTGCCTCGGCGAGCGGCCGGCCGTCCAGCAACACGTCATAGGTCGACCGGACGCCCACGGAGTGGTCGACGCCGAGCGCGGTACTGGCATTGCCCTGCGGGTCGAGGTCCACGACGAGAACACGCAGCCCGTGCAGGGCCAGCGCCGCCGCCAGGTTGACGGCCGTTGTCGTCTTGCCGACGCCGCCCTTCTGGTTGGCGACGGTGATCACGCGCGTGGTCGCCGGACGGGGCCAACGTTCCTGGCGCACGTTCAGAACCTGGAGCGCTTGCATTGCTTCACGCGCGATCGGCGAATCGGACCAGGTTTCACGTGAAACATCAAGGCCTTGCGTTTCACGTGAAACCTCCAGTGGGTCGACGTCCTGGGATGGGGTGCTCATCGCGTTGCCTTGCCACTCGCTCCCACTGCCTGCCTCAGTCTCTCCCGTGATGTGCCTACAACCGGCGAACCGCGACCACAGTCACCGGCGTGTCCAACGTCCCAACGCCGCATCGGACGATCGACACGTCCACCCCCTGCGCGCGACGCAGCCGCTCGACTTCTGCGTCCGCTCGCTCTCCCTTGATCGCCAGCAGCGTGCCGCCGCGCCGCAGCAACGGGACGCACCATTTCACCAAGCGCTCCAGCGGTGCCACCGCGCGGGCAGTTACCCACTCGGTTTCGCCCACCATTGCGCGCACCTTCCGGTCCTCGGCTCGACCATGCACGACACGCACCGTCTCGTCCACCCCCAGCACGCTCACGACCTCCCGTAGGAACGCGACTCGTCTCGCCAGTGACTCCACAAGATCGACCTTCAGGTCACCGCGTCGGCAGGCCATCGCGAGCCCCGGCAACCCAGCGCCGCTGCCCACGTCCACGACGCGAGCATCCGGCGGCACAAGTTCCGTGATAACCGCGCAGTTGAGCAGATGCCGTTCCCACAAGCGCGCCACCTCACGCGGCCCGATCAGCCCGCGCAGCACTCCGTCCGTGCCTAGCCGTTGCGCGAACGCGACAGCTAGTGGCAGCCGTTCACCGAAGACGTCAAGAGCGGACGCCGGGGGAGTCGGCAGCGCGGCCGCGGCCGTCACGACCGATCACGCGTGCGTGTCACTGCTCGACGAGCACGATAACCC
>JBKOXO010000040.1:0-6819 GCA_046744105.1 Actinomycetota bacterium | reverse complement strand
GCATCGTCGAGGTGTTCGCCAAGGGCGGTTACGACGTGCTGTTCGTGGCGCGGAGCCCGCAGAAGATCGCAACGGTGCAGGCGGCGATCGAACGATCGATGGAGAAGGCGGTGCAGCGCGGCAAGCTCGACGCCACCGACCGCGACGCGGCGCTCGCCCGCATCCGCGGCACAACGTCGCTCGAGGACCTGAGCGTGGCCGACCTCGTGCTCGAGGCGGTCGTCGAGGACCTCACCGTCAAGCAGGCGCTGTTCGCCAACCTGGACGACATCTGCGCACCCGGCACGGTGTTGGCCACCACCACGTCCAGCCTGCCGGTGATCGAATGCGCGGCGGCCACGTCCCGGCCGGGCGACGTCGTGGGCATGCACTTCTTCAATCCGGCCGCGGTGATGAAGCTCGTCGAAGTCGTGAACACGGTCTCCACGACTTCCGAGGCCGAAGCGACAGTGCTCGACATCGCCCACAAGCTCGGCAAGCGCCCGGTGCGCTGCGCCGATCGTGCCGGGTTCATCGTCAATGCCCTGCTGTTCCCGTATCTGAACGACGCGGTGAAGATGCTCGAGGCGCATTACGCCACGGCGGACGATATCGACTCCGCCATGAAGGTCGGATGTGGCTATCCCATGGGCCCGTTCGAGTTGTTCGACGTCGTGGGCCTGGACGTCGCGCTGGCCATCCAGCGCACGCTGTATCTCGAGTTCCGCGAGCCCGGCTTCGCGCCGGCGCCGCTGCTCGAGCATCTCGTGACGGCAGGACGCCTGGGCCGCAAGACCGGAAAAGGCTTCCGAGACTACTCATGATCGCCGAGCGTCCCGGGCGAGTTGTTCGACGCTCGTCGCGCTATGACGCGCCGTAGGTCGAACAACTCCGGGACGACAGGGCCGCAATCTACTTCGGTGCGGGCTTCTTCGGTGCGGGCTTCTCGGCGGCCGGGGGCTCGGCCGGCGCTGCGAGTAGGGCGGTATCAGCGAGCACTGTTGCGAGCTTGGAGTGCAGCTCGCGAAGGGCTCCATGCGTCTCGTCTCGACGGGCGTGTAGGCGGGTGACCTCGTCGTCGGCTTCGCGGATGATCTGCTCGGCCCGGGCGCGTGCCGTCTCGCGTGTCTGTTTCGCGTCGGCCTCGGCGGCGGCGGCCAGCTCGCTGGACTTGGCCGACTCCTCGGTGCGGCGCACGCGCAGCGCGATCTCGAAGTCCTCCTCGGCGGTCCGGATGCGGCGCTGCAGCTCGGCCTCTTCCTGGGCCTGGCGCTGCGCGAACTCTTCGCCCTGGCGAGCACGCTCGGCGCCCGCCTCGGCGTCGAGGCGTTCCCGGGTAGCCTGCGCCTCGAGGGTCAGCTGGTCCTCCTCCGCCCGGGCCCGGGCGATGTCCTGCTCAAGCTGCGCCGTGACCTCGGCCCGGTGCCGCTCGACGTCCGCAATGCGCTGGCGAAAGGTTTCGTCGGCCTCGATGTGGCGCTGCGTCGCCTGGGCCATGATCTGCTCGGACTCGAAGCGTGCGTTCGCCCGGACCCGTTCGGCCGACTCGTCGGCTGCGCGCCGTGTGGCGAGGACGTAGGCGTCGGCATCCGCGCGCATCTTCGCCGCTTCTGCCGCTGCGGAGTCAAGCATCTCGCGCACTCGGGTGTCCACGTTGCCCGCGGTCACTCGCTCGGTGGCCTTGCGCAGCTGGCGTCTCAGCGACTCGATCTGCGCCTGCGTGCTGGCCAGCTGTGCGGCGAGGTCGGCGCAGCGGGCGAGAGCGGCGTCGCGGTCGGCCGTGGCGGCACGCACCTCGTCATCGAGATTGGCGACATACTCGTCCACCTGGCGCCGGTCGTAGCCTCGCATGGCGGTGTCGAAGCCGCGATCGGTCAGGATCGGCAAGGCATCCGAGTAGTTCTCAGAAGACATGGTCCGATCGTCCCACCCTGGTGCACTAGCCCCAAGTCGACCAGCCGAAGGTCACCAATGAACCAGCGATGAGCGCCCGCAAGGAGAGCATTAGGAAATGGGCGCGCCGACCGTAGGTCCAGGCGCGCAGCGATGAGCGCTCGCCGAAGAGCCCCGCCCGCCGCCACGCGGCCCGCGCCGAAGGCGCGGAGCGAAGCCGAGGATGCGCCCGAGCACAGCGAGCGGCGCAGACACGGATGCGCGCAGGCGGGTTAGAGGTTTCGGAAGCGGTTGATCTCGGTGAGGTGCTTGTCGCGAAGATCATGATCGCGTACTCCGAGGCCCTCATGGGGAGCCAGACAGAGCACTCCGACCTTGCCCTGGTGCAGGTTGCGGTGCACGTCGTAGGCGGCCTGCCCGGTTTCCGCGAGCGCGTAGACCCGCGACAGCGTCGGATGGATCGCGCCGCGGGCGATCAGCCGGTTGGCCTCCCAGGATTCCCGGTAGTTCGCGAAGTGTGACCCGACGATGCGCTTGAGCGTCATCCAGAGATAGCGATTGTCGTATTCGTGCCGATATCCGGAGGTCGATGCGCAGGTGACGATCGTGCCGCCACGGCGCGCGACGTACACCGACGCGCCGAACGTATCCCGCCCCGGGTGCTCGAACACGATGTCGGGGTCGTCGCCACCAGTGAGTTCGCGGATCCGCGCCCCGAACCGCTTCCATTCCGACGGCTGCTGCTCGCCGTCCTTCCAGAACCGGTAGCTCTCGGCGGTGCGGTCGATGATCAACTCCGCGCCGAGTGAGCGGCACAGGGCGGCCTTGGCCGGCGAGGAGACGACACACACCGGGATGGCGCCGCCGTTGAGGGCGTACTGGGTGGCGTACCCGCCCAGCCCGCCGGACGCGCCCCAGATCAGGACGACGTCGCCCTGCTTCATGTCCGCGCCGTGGCGTGAGACGAGCTGGCGGTATGCCGTGGAGTTCACCAGGCCGGGGCAGGCGGCCTCCTCCCAGGTGAGGTGGGCGGACTTCGGCATCAGCTGATTGGCCTTGACGAGCGCCAGCTCGGCGAGCCCGCCGAAGTTCGTCTCGAACCCCCAGATGCGCTGCTGCGGGTCCATCATCGTGTCGTCGTGGCCCTGCGGATCCTCGAGCTCGACGGACAGGCAGTGGGCGACGACCTCGTCGCCGGCCTGCCAGCGCGTGACGCCAGGCCCGGTGCGCAGTACCACACCGGCGAGGTCGGATCCCACGACGTGATAGGGCTGGTCGTGCTTACGGGCCAGCGGCGACGACTTGCCGTAGCGGCGCAGGAATTCGAACGTCGGCAGCGGCTCGAAGACCGACGTCCATACGGTGTTGTAGTTGATCGCGCTGGCCATCACGGCGACCAGCGCCTCGCCCGGCCCGACCTCAGGCGTGGGGACGTCCTGCACGTGCAAGCTCTTGCGTGGGTCCTTGTCCCGGGTGGCGAGCCCCTCGAACATGCCGACGTCGTCGGCGCGGACGACCACGCCGCGGTAGGAGTCGGGTACGGGCAACTCGGCAAGGGCGGAGAGCTCGTCGTTCAGGATCGCGGTGCGGATGTCGTCCACGGCGGCCTCCTGCGGTTACTCGCGGGTAACGTTAGCGGGTTCGACCAGCTCGACCAAAACCCCGCCCGCGTCCTTTGGGTGGACGAAGTTCACCTTGCTGCCCGCGGTGCCGCGCCGCGGCTCGTCGTAGAGCAGGCGCAGGCCTCTGGAACGAAGGGCATCGGAGGTCGATTCGATGTCGTCGACGGTGTAGGCCAGCTGCTGGATTCCCGGTCCATGGCGGTCGAGGAACTTTGCGATCGTGGACGCCGCGTTCAGCGGTGCGAGGAGCTGGATCTGCGTTTCGCCGGCGCCGACGGCCAGCATCGCCTCGCGCACGCCCTGCTCCTGGTTCACCTCTTCGTGCACGCTGACCATGCCGAACACGTCCCGATAGAACGCGATCGCCTCGTCCAGGTCGGGCACCGCGATGCCCACGTGGTCGATTCGCAGCACCATCCCGTCATGGTGACGCGTGCGCAGCGCTTACAGCGAGGTCGGCGTGCCCTTGTTCACACCCGAGAAACGCGGCACCGTGGATAGAGTCGCGGGCAAGGGCTGTAGGAGGTTGCCATGGCTGGCTCAGTGATCGTCAACGGTGCGCGTACCCCGATGGGCCGGCTGCTCGGCTCGCTCAAGGATTTCTCTGCGGCTGACCTCGGCGGCTTAGCCATCAAGGCTGCACTGGAGCGCTCGGGCGTGAGCCCCGAGCAGGTGCAGTACGTGATCATGGGACAGGTGCTGCAGGCCGGCACCGGCCAGATCCCCGCGCGGCAGGCGGCCTACCGGGCGGGCATCCCGCTGAGCGTCCCGTCCATCACGATCAACAAGGTGTGCCTGTCCGGATTGGACGCGATCGCGCTTGCCGATCAGCTCATCCGCGCCGGCGAGTTCGAGATCGTGGTGGCGGGCGGACAGGAGTCGATGACAAATGCGCCGCATCTGCTGCCCAAATCGCGCGGCGGCTACAAGTACGGCTCCATCGAGGTGCTCGACGCGATGGCCTACGACGGCCTGACCGACGTCTTCGACCACATCCCGATGGGCGAGTCGACCGACCGCGTCAACACGAAGCTCGCCATCGGCCGCGAGGAGCAGGACGAGTTCGCCGCCCGTTCCCACCAGCGGGCCGCGCTGGCGCAAAAGAACGGCGTGTTCGACGACGAGATAAGCCCGGTACTGATCGCGCAGCGCAAGGGTGACCCGATCGAGTTCCGCGAGGACGAGGGCATCCGTGCCGACACGACCGTCGAGGGGCTGGCCAAGCTCAAGCCGGCATTCCGGGCGGACGGGACGATCACCGCCGGCTCGTCGTCGCAGATCTCCGACGGTGCGGCCGCCGTCGTGGTGATGAGCAAGGCGAAGGCCGAGGAGCTCGGACTGACGTGGCTCGCCGAGATCGGCGCCCACGGCAACGTCGCCGGCCCGGACAACTCGCTGCAGTCCCAGCCCTCCAACGCCATCAATGACGCGCTGCGCAAGGCGGGCCTCTCGGTGGGCGACCTCGACCTGATCGAGATCAACGAGGCATTCGCCTCGGTGGGCATCCAGTCGATGAAGGACCTCGGGGTGGGCCCCGACATCGTCAACGTCAACGGCGGGGCGATCGCCTTGGGACACCCGATCGGCATGTCCGGTGCCCGGCTGGCGCTGACGCTGGCCCTGGAGTTGCGGCGCCGCGGCGGTGGCACCGGTGCCGCGGCGCTGTGCGGGGGCGGCGGTCAGGGCGACGCCCTGCTGCTCCACGTCGGTGCATGACGCGGACCGCTGACGTCGGCGAACTTGTCGAACGCGCCCGCAAAGCCGACCCCCGGGCGGTGGCCCGGCTGATCTCCCTGGTCGAGAACGACTCGCCGCGGCTGCGCGAGATCGCCGCGGCCCTGGCGCCGCACTCGGGTGGGGCACAGGTCGTGGGCATGACCGGCTCACCCGGGGTCGGCAAGTCCACATCGACCTCTGCGCTCGTCACGGCGCTGCGCGACGACGACAAGCGGGTCGGCGTGCTCGCCGTCGACCCGTCCTCGCCGTTCTCCGGCGGAGCGCTGCTCGGCGACCGGGTGCGGATGCAGGACCACGCCACCGACGACGGCGTGTTCATCCGCTCGATGGCCGCGCGCGGGCACCTCGGCGGATTGTCCGCCGCTGTACCGCAGGCGCTGCGCGTCCTCGACGCGGCCGGCTGCGACATCGTGCTGGTCGAGACCGTCGGCGTGGGGCAGGCCGAGGTGGAGATCGCGTCGCTTGCCGATACGACCGCGGTGCTGCTCGCCCCGGGCATGGGTGACGGCATTCAGGCGGCCAAGGCGGGCATCCTCGAGATTGCCGACGTCTTCGTCGTCAACAAGGCCGACCGGGACGGCGCAGATCAGGTGGCCCGCGATCTGCGGTACATGCAGTCGCTGGGCGGCCGGCACTCCGAGCCCGGGGCCTGGCGCCCCCCGATTGTGAAGACGGTGGCGGTGCGAGCCGAAGGCGTCGACGACCTGCTGGCGGCGCTGGCCAAACACCGCGACTGGCTGGCCCGAAGCGGTGAGTTCCGCCGGCGCCGCCACGCCCGGGCCGCCGCGGAGATCGAGGCGATCGCGCTCGGCGAGGTGCGGGTGCGCTTCGCCGAGGTCCACGGCTCGGCGGCCCTTTCCGCATCTGCGCAGCGTGTCATCGACGGCGAGCTCGATCCGTATACGGCCGCCGACGACCTCGTCGCGTCGCTCACGGCGTCTGCCTGAGGCTTCCACGCTTAGCCTGCCGGCGCGATTCGAAGCCGGAGGCCGGGCGGATTGCTCAGCGAGCACAACCTGTCAACCACCCACCCGTTCCGGGCGGTGGGTCGAACTCCTTGCGACACAGCACTTCCTAGCAAGGAGGAATCATGCACACACCGACAGGCCGCCGCGTCGGTGCGGCCGTCGCCGGGATCGGGCTCGCGCTCGCCGGTGCCGTCGCGGCACTCGGGCCGAGCGATGCAGGGGCGTCCAGTCACCGCGAGGCACCGCTGATCGCGGCCGACCCGGCGGTCGACAACACCGACGTGTATGCCTTCGTGAGCCCGGACCGCCCGAGCTACGTCACGTTCATCGCGAACTTCATCCCGTTCGAGGAGCCGAACGGCGGACCGAACTTCTACCCGTTCGCGACGGACGCCACCTACAACATCAAGGTCGACAGCGATGGCGACGCGAAGCCGGACGCCGTGTTCCGGTGGACGTTCCACAGCATCGACAAGCGGGGTGGCAACACGTTCCTGTACAACAACGGGCTGGTCACCTCGCTCGACGACCCCAACCTGCTGTTCCGCCAGACCTACACACTGGAGGCTTCGTTCGGCGGCGGCCCGTTCCGGACCCGCGCGAGTAACGCGCCGGTCGCG
>JBKOXO010000065.1:0-21181 GCA_046744105.1 Actinomycetota bacterium | reverse complement strand
AAGAACTGCACACCCACCGGCATCGAGGCCAATCGCAAGTACCTCGGCCTCGACCAGTCGATCACGCAGCAGTACCTGAACTTCGTCGGCGGCCTGTTCCACGACCGGAAGTTCCCGGCCGACGAAGAACTGCAGAAAGCCCGTCCCGACCTGGTCATCACCTGCGAGGCGCCGTGCCTCGGCTACACCTCGTATCACAACGAAGAGGTGTGGACCTACCTCAAACCGAAGGTTCCGGTGACAATGTCGATCGTTATCGTCGGCTTTATCATGTGGCTGGTCTCCGGCGTCTTACTCGGGATAGTGGCAGCGCTGTTCAGAGGCAGATCTCTGGACAGACTACTGGTGTCAGGGTCGCTAATATTCTATTCATTTCCGACATTCTTCGTGTCGCTGCTGCTGCTGCAGCTCATCGTCTACCAGTTCGGCTGGATGCAGACGCCGGTGTACACGCCCATCTCCGCTAGCGTCGGCGACTGGCTCTACAACCTGTTCTTACCCTCCGCGACGCTCGCGCTCGTCTTCGCGGCGGCGTATATCCGGCTCACCCGTGCCTACATGCTGGAGACGATGGGAGAGGACTACCTACGTACCGCGCGGGCCAAGGGGGTCAGGGAACGCAAGGTGGTCTTCAAGCACACGCTGCGTGCGGCATTGACGCCGATCGTCACGATCGCTGGTCTCGACTTCGGGCTCCTGCTCGCCGGCGCTCCCATCACCGAGACCGTGTTCAGCTTCCAGGGTCTGGGCTACGCGACGGTGCAGTCTGTCACCATCTTCGACCTGCCGGTTACGGTGGTCATCGTGTTACTCGGGGCATGTTTCGTCATCGTGGCCAACCTTGCCGTTGACCTCCTGTACGGGGTCATCGATCCTCGAGTGCGGTACTAGGAGGCCACGGCATGGACGGCATGGAAATCGAGGACGTCGAGGTAACCGAGGTCGATCCTAGGGGTGGGCGACCCCGTCCCTTCCTGGACGTAACCGGCCTGAAGGTGCACTTCCCGACCGATGACGGCCTCGTCAAGGCGGTCGACGGCGTCGACTTTTCCGTGGAGGAGGGCAAGACCCTCGCGATCGTCGGAGAGTCCGGATCGGGCAAGTCGGTCACCATGCAGGCCGTTATGGGGCTGCTGCGCCGCACCCGCGCCAAGCTCGAGGGTGAGGTGTGGCTGGGCGGCAGCGAGTTGCTGCAGGCCAGCAACGAGGAGGTCCGGCGGCGGCGCGGCGCCTCGATGGCGATGATCTTCCAGGACCCCCTGTCGGCGCTGCACCCGTACTACACGATCGGCAACCAGATCGAAGAGGCCTACCACGTCCACCACAAGGGCGCGTCGCACAAGGCGGCCCGGCAGCGTGCCATCGAGATGCTCGAACGGGTCGGCATCCCGAACCCTTCGCGCCGGATCGACCAATACCCGCATGAGTTCTCAGGCGGCATGCGCCAGCGCGCGATGATCGCGATGGCGCTGATCAACGACCCGAAATTGCTCATCGCGGACGAGCCGACGACCGCGCTCGACGTCACCGTTCAGGCGCAGATACTGGAGCTGATGAAGGATCTGCAAAACGACTTCGGTTCGGCCATCGTGATGATCACCCACGACCTGGGTGTGGTCGCCGACATCGCGGACGATGTGCTCGTCATGTACGCCGGGCGGGCCATCGAGACCGGATCGACCACCGACGTCTACTTCGACGCGTCCCACCCCTACACCTGGGGCCTGCTGCGTTCGATGCCGCGGCTCGACCGCGACCGCGAGGATCGGCTCGACCCGATCCCGGGCACCCCGCCGTCGCTGATCCACTTGCCCGGCGGCTGCGCGTTCCACCCGCGGTGCCCGTTCCCCGAGGTCGTCGGCGGCGACCGCTGCTTCACCGAGGAGCCGGAGCTGTTCCAGGTCGCTACCAACCACCATTCCCGCTGCTTCCTCACCGACGCGCAGCGACGTGACGTCCTTGCGAAGGCGGCCGCCGCAGGCAGCGAGGTGTTCCAGTGACGGCGACACCGCAGCCGCCGGCATCCTCGCCGCTGCTGGAAGTCACGGAACTGCGCAAGTATTTCCCGCAGTACACACAGACGGTAATCAAGCGCAAGAGCGCACCTGTCAAGGCGGTCGACGGGCTGAGCTTCTCCGTCGGCGCCGGCGAGACGGTCGGGCTCGTCGGTGAGTCCGGGTGTGGCAAGTCGACCGCTGGGCGATCCGTGCTGCGGTTGATCGAGCCGACCGGTGGCTCCGTCAAGCTCGACGGTGAAGACATCACCCACGCCAACAGCAATCGCATGCGGCGCCTGCGGCGCGACTTGCAGATGGTGTTCCAGGACCCGATCGGCTCGCTGAATCCGCGACACCCGATCGGCTCGATCATCGGCGCGCCGTTCGCCATCCAGAGGGTCAAGCCGCAGCGGGGCGTCAAGGCCGAGGTGCAGAGCCTGATGGAACGCGTGGGCCTCAACCCCGAGCACTACAACCGCTACCCGCACGAGTTCTCGGGTGGGCAGCGGCAGCGCATCGGCGTGGCCCGGGCGATCGCGCTGCGCCCCAAGCTGATCGTCTGCGACGAGCCGGTGTCGGCGCTGGACGTGTCGATCCAGGCGCAGGTCGTCAACCTCCTCGAGGACCTGCAGTCCGAGTACGACATCGCCTACGTGTTCATCGCGCACGACCTGTCCGTCGTGCGGCACATCTCAGACCGAGTCGTGGTCATGTACCTCGGCAAGCCGATGGAGATCACCGACCGCGACACGCTGTACGCCAAGCCGATGCACCCGTACACGCAGGCGCTGATGTCCGCGGTGCCAGTGCCGGACCCGCGCAAGGAGATCAGGCGCGAGCGCATTCTGCTCAGCGGCGACTTGCCCAGCCCGATCAACCCACCGTCCGGCTGCGTATTCCACACTCGGTGCCCCAAGTATCGCGAGCAGCTCGGTGAGTCCGACCGGGAGCGGTGCCGCACCGAGGTTCCGGCGCTGGAGGAGAAGCAGTCCGGCCACTTGGCCGCGTGCCACTTCGCCGAGGTGCACGCCGATATAGGCGCGGTCGCTGATGCGGCAGCACCGGTGCCTGCCTCAGCACCCTCCGCGCCCGGCCCGGCGCAGCCCGGCCAGGGCAGCGCATAGGGGCGACCCGTACGCTTTTGAGCGAGCATCGCAGGGTCACTGCGGGCCGATAAGTGCAGGTCATCGCGGCGATGAGAGCTTGCGCGAAGAGCAGGGGGTGGTGGTGACTGCGCCGTCGCGTCGCTTGCTGCTTGTCCACGCGCACCCCGACGACGAGACGATCGCGACCGGCGCGACGATGGCCCGCTACGTCGCCGAGGGCGCGCAGGTGACGCTGTTGACCTGCACGCTCGGCGAGGAGGGCGAGATCCTGGTGCCCGAACTGGAGTTGCTGCGCGCCGACGACGCCGACCAGCTCGGCGGATATCGCATCGGCGAGCTCGCCGAGGCGATGCGCCACCTAGGGGTAGGCGACCATCGATTCCTCGGCGGCACCGGCAGATTCCGGGACAGCGGCATGATGGACACCCCGGCCAACGACCATCCGCGCGCGTTCTGGCGCGCGGCCCGCGATCCGCAGGTGTTCGACGCGGCAGTGGGTGCGGCACTCGACATCATCCGCGAGACCCGTCCCCAGGTGGTGGTCAGCTATGACCCGAACGGCGACTATGGCCATCCGGACCACATCATGGCGCACCGGGTGGCCGCCGCCGCCGTCGCGTGCGCCACGGATATCGTCGCGAAGTTCTACTGGACGGCGACGCCGCGGTCCGTGCTGCGCCGTGGTTTCGAGGTGCTCAAGGCGTCGAGGTCGTCGTACTTCACCGTCGACAGTGTCGAGGACCTGCCTTTCGGCGTCGAGGATGACGTGATCACCACGGTGATCGACGCACGGGCCCATGCCTCGGCAAAGCTTTCGGCGCTGCGCGCCCACGCGACCCAGATCAGCGTCGACGGGCCGTTCTTCGCGCTGTCGAACATGCTGGGGCGTGAGGTGCTCGCGGTTGAGCACTTCCGCCTGGCCAAAGGCGAGCTCGGCCCGGACCGGGACGGCGACGGCCGGGAGACCGACCTGTTCAGCGGGATCGCGCCGTGACCGCATTCGAGCACATGATCGCCGGCGGGGCACGGACATGACGCGGCTCGGCGTCGTCATCTGCGCGCTGTGTGCGGTGCTCGCCGGCACCCTCACCGTGCTGCTGACCCCGCTGTACTGGGGCAGCACGATCATGCCGGTCTCCATCGTGCTGGCCATCGCGGCGAATGTCGGCCTGCCGCTGCTTGCCCGCCTGTTCGGCGCATCACCGTTGGTCTCGGGCATTCCGTTCCTGCTGTGGCTGGTCACGGTCGTGGTGCTGGGCACGTCTCGGCCAGAAGGTGACGTGCTGCTACCGGCGGGCAACGGTGCGCAGTCGTGGGTCACCTACGGGATGCTCGCTGCGGGCACGATCGCCGGTGGCGTCACCGTGATGGCGCAGACCTTGGGCCGCCCGCCTGCCCGGTCGGGCGGCGACAGCGCTAGCCAGCGGTCGGCGGAGGCGAACCAGCCGGCGGAGGCGAACCGGCCGGCGGAGGGAAGCCGCCCGCGGCCGGCGGGTAGGACGCGGGGGCGTCGGTGAACGGGGTGCGGTCCGCCTCGGCCAGCGCGTTCTGCACCGCGGCGACTGCCGCTGGCGGGAGATCCGACTCGACCAGCTCGGCCCCGGGGAAGCGAGCCAGCTCGCGCTGCAGGTCGGCCACTGACACATGGCTCACGAGTAGCGCCAGCGCGGTGCGTCCAGGCGGCACCGCGGTCCGCAGCTGGGCCACAGTGGCGTCCTTGATGCCGGTGTCCACCAGCTTGGCGTAGAGCGCGCCCCCGCCCGCGCTGGCCGCACCGGCGATGAGACCCCCGATTGGCCCGCCGAACAGAGTGCCGAGGAGCAATCCCCACACTCCGCCCCCGAGTGCTCCCCGCCCGGTTGTGACGTCGGTGGTCTCGGTGACCCGTGACGTGCCGTCGGCGTCGCGCTGGACGAACACCGCGTCGTGCATCTGCAGGTCCTGGTCCTTCTGGAGGCGCACCACCGCGAGCAGGAACTCCTGCGCACGCAGCCGGTCGTCGAAGGAGATGACGAGCAGCTTCTGGCTCGACGGCTCGGGCATGCCAATCAGGGTACGATCCGGCCGGTGCAGTGGCCCCCAACAGTGGTCACGAAATGGCGTCGGGCTGGCGAATTGACACCGAAACCGTCTAGCCTCCGTCGGTACGCCGGAAGGGGGCCAGGCGGCCGCGAGCGAGCATCGCACGTTTGTTGCGTCGACCCGAGGAGCGGGTCCCGGCGAAATCGCGTAGCGATTTCGTGGGGTGCAGATGCGCAGTTCGCGGCAGCGATGGGCGCTAGCGCGAGAGCAGGAGTCAGATTGTCCGTGCCGGCCAGCGCGGTCGAGACCATCCTCGACGTCGCGACCCCGGTCCGCATCGAGGGACGCTCGCCTTCCAGCATCGCGTGGTGGCGCATCCGGGGCGACCGGCTCACCATGGCGAGTCTGTACGTGGTCGCCGCGCTCGTCCTGCTGGCGGTGGCCGCGCCGTTCCTCAAGGCGTTCGACATCATCGACCCGTCCACTCCGCATCCTGAGTTGGTGCAGGGCGTCGGCTCGGTGCCGACCGGGCCGTTCAGCGGAGCGAGCGCCGCACATTGGCTGGGCGTCGTCCCCGGCGTCGGGCAGGACGTCCTCGCCCGGGTTCTCTATGGGCTGACGTTCGACTTCAGCATTGCGCTCGTGGCGACCATGCTCACCGTGCTGATCGGGGCCACGATCGGACTCGTCGCGGGATACTCCGGCCGCTGGGTCGACGCGACGCTGGCCCGCGCGATGGACCTCGTCCTCGCGTTCCCGCAGCTGATCATGCTGATCGCGCTGTCGCCAGTGTTCCTGGGGCAGCCACCGCAGAACTCCCGCGTGGTCGTGTACCTGATCGTCGTGCTGGCCGTGTTCGGCTGGCCGCGTCTCGCCCGCCTGGTGCGCAGCGAGGTGCTGTCGCTGCGCGAGCAGGACTACGTCGTGGCGGCGCGCTCCCTCGGCGCGGGGCCCGCACGCATCTTGTGGAAGGAGCTGCTGCCCAATCTGCGCGGGACCATCCTGGTGTACGCGACGATCACGATGCCGGTGTTTGTCTCCGCGCAGGCTGCGCTGGCCTACCTGGGCATCAGCCTGCAGCCCCCCTTCCCGACTCTTGGCACGGTGCTCACCGACGCGGTTCCGTACGTCACGAGCGACCCGGCGTACTTCTTCGTCCCTGGCGTCGCGCTCGTGCTCGTCGTGCTGTCGTTCAACCTGCTCGGCGACGGCATCGCCGACGCACTCAACCCCAGATCCGACCGATTCTGAGGCGGATGTAACCATGTACGCCGGCCGGCAGTCGTCTCCCAGGAGCGTCAGGATGAGGTTCGCTACAGCTTGCGGTGTCGTCGCCGTGCTCGTGCTCACGGCGTGTACCGGCAAGGGGGGCAACGCGTCACAGACGGGCAACGCCGGCGGCAACCAGCAGCGCGGCGGCACCATCTACGTCAACACGTTCCGTGCGTACACACACCTCGACCCGCAGCGCAACTACTACGGCGACGCCATCGCGTTCGAGTCGCGCACGCTGGCCCGCACGCTCACCACGTTCCCCGCCGCCGAGGGGGCCACCTCCACCGACGTGGTGCCGGATGCCGCAACCGACACCGGCACCCGGTCTGTCGATGCCAAGACATGGACGTTCACCATCAGACCGGACGTCAAGTGGCAGGACGGGAAGCCGGTCACCTGCCAGGACTTCAAGTACGGCATTTCCCGCACGTTCGCAACGGACATCATCAACGGCGGCCCGGTGTACGCGCTCGACTACCTGGACGTTCCGCACGACTCGAACGGCCAAGCCACGTACAACGGGCCGTATAAGAAGAACGGCCAGGCAGGCTTCGACAAGGCGATCGACTGCGCGTCGCCGACCAAGATCGTGTTCCATTTGCGCCACCCGGTCGCTGACTTCAACCAGACCGTGACCTTGCCTGCGTTCGCCGCCGTCCGGCAGGACAAAGACACCGGCGCGAAGTACGACTCCGCGGTGTTCTCCGACGGCCCCTACATGATCAAGGGCAAGTGGGATCCGCTGCGCGGCGGCACGATGGTGCGCAACCCGAACTGGGTCGCGTCGAGCGATGACGTCCGCAAGGCCTACCCGGACCAGATCGTGACCACGTTCGGCGAGAGCGCCGACACGATCTATCAGAAGCTGGAGTCCGACAACGGTTCGGCGAAGAACACGGTCACCACCACTACCGCGCCTCCGGCAGCGGCCCCTACTGTGCTCAGCCCGGCGATGCAGAGCCGCTCCGAGAGTGTCACCGACGGCTACATCCACTACCTGTCGGTGAACGTCCAGAAGGTTCCGCAGAAGCAGGTGCGCCAGGCGATCGCGATGGCGCTCGACCGGACGGCGTATGTGACCGCCTGGGGCGGCTCGGCGCTCGGGTCGCCGGCCAACTCGCTGATCAGCCCGTTACTCAAGGCGTACACGAAGTACGACCCGTTCGGGGTGGGCGATAAGGGCGATCCCGTGAAGGCCAAGGCGGTGCTGGAGGCGGCAGGCATCAAGCTGCCGTATTCGATCAGGTACCAGTACCCGAAGGACCTGACGCAGGACAAGCTCGCCACCAACATCAAGTCCGATCTGGAGAAGGCCGGCTTCAAGGTCACCCTGGACGGCCTGAATGCCGACACGTACTACGACGTGGTCGCCAATCCGCGCCAGACCGCCGAGGTCGTCTGGGCTCGCTGGGCGTCCGACTGGCCGTCAGGGTCGACGGTCATCCCGCCGCTGCTCGACGGGCGCGCCAACATTTCCGCGGAGACGCTCGGCAACGACTACGCCGCGTACAACGACCCGCTGACGAACAAGGCGATCGACACCGCACTCTCGTTGACCGACAGCGCGGCCCAGCAGCAGGCCTGGTCGGCGATCGACCAGCAGGTCGTGAAGGACGGCGTGATCATCCCGATGATGGCGGACAAGGCGCTGTATCTGTACGGCGCCAACGTCAAGGGGTTCCTGCTGAATGCTGCCTTCGGCGGCTACGTCGACCTGGCCGTCGCGGCCGTGCAGTGACGGTAGTGCCCCGTGTCGGAAGTCGTTCGCCAGTTCGGTGATCAGGATTTCTGAGCGCGAGGCGGAGGAGGAGGCCATAGCCGCGGCTATGGACGACGGTGGCTGCCGGGGTTCCCCGCGAAATCGTGAAGCGATTTCGTGGGGCGGCAATCCGACGCTCGGAAATCCTGACGCCGCAGATGGTGGACATACCTCCGGCACAGGGCACTAGTGCTCGCCTACGTGCTCCGGCGCATGACCGCGATCGTGGTCATGTTGTTCGCGATCAGCATCGTCACGTTCCTGCTGTTCTTCGCGATCCCGCGTGATCCGGCGCGGCTCACCTGCGGCAAGGTGTGCACGCCCGAACTGATCGCGAGGAACCGGCACACGCTCGGGTACGACCGCTCGCTCGCTGCCCAGTACGGCGCGTTCCTCAAGGGATTGGTCGTCGCACGGGATTTTCCGGACGACCCTCAGCTCAAGCGGACGCATCCCGAGCTGATCACGCACTGCCGGGCACCGTGCCTCGGCTACTCGCCGTCGCAGCAGACCACGGTCAACAACGTGATGGGCCAAGCCGCGCCGGTCACGCTGTCGCTGGTGGCGGGAGCGTTCGTGCTGTGGATCGTTGTCGGTGTGGGGCTCGGCGTGCTGTCCGCGTTGCGCCGTGGCAAGGTCGTCGACAAACTGCTGCTGGGCATCTCGCTGATCGGCTACTCGTTCCCGACGTTCTTCGTGGGCCTGATCCTGTACGACATCGTGTCGGTCAAATACGGATTGCTGCCGACGCCGCAGTATGTCTCGCCGGCGCACGATCCGCTCGGCTGGGCATCCGGGATGCTCGCACCGTGGATCACGCTCGCGCTGGCCTACCTTGCCCTATACATCCGGCTCACCCGGGCGAAGATGCTGGACACGATGACCGAGGACTACATCCGCACTGCCCGGGCCAAGGGGTTGCGGGCGCACCGGGTGACCCTCAAACACGGGTTGCGGGCAAGCCTGACGCCGGTCGTCACGATCGCCGCGCTAGACATCGCCGGTCTGCTCGGCGCTGCCGCCATCACCGAGACCGTGTTCAACCTCAACGGCATCGGCCAGACGGTCATTGCCGCCGTCAAGGATGCCGACCTGCCGATCATCGTGGTCGGAGTGCTTATCGCCGCGGCGACCGTCCTCGTACTGAACCTGGTAGTCGACCTGCTGTACGGCCTGATCGACCCCAAGGTGCGGTATTTGTAGTGCGCCACGGCCATCTCCACTGATCGTCTGCCTCGGGTCACTCATCGCTGCTCGGTTCGGTGCGATAGCGGTACACGTGATGCTCCCAGTAGCCGAGGGCGCGGTAGAGCGTGATTGCCGGGTCGTTGTGCGCCTCGACCTCGAGGTAGCTGCGCTTCGCGCCGTGGACGTCAGCCCCCCATCGCCACAGGGCGTGAACGATCGCCGTCGCCAGGCCCTGCCGACGCTGCTCGGGAGCGACCTCGACCGCGGTGATGCCGAGCCACCCGTCATCGACAGCGCCACGTCCGATAGCGAGAGGAACACCGTCGCGGCGGATCTCGGCGAAGCCCACCCGTTCGTGCCGGGTGAGCAGGGCACGCATGCCCGGTGGCGTCGTCCCGTCCCGGAATCGGTGTACCCACGCGTCGTCAGGCTCGGCGATGATGCGCACGTTCGGCGCGTCCGGCGCCGCGGCCGGGATGCGCAGCGCGAGCACCAGCGTCTCGTGGCTGGCCGGCCAGCCCCGCTCGGCCAGTTCCGCGTCGAGCAGGCGGCGGGCGTGTAGCGGGGTTTGCGCTCGCAACGGCAACCCGCGTGCGGCGTACCACTCCCGGGCAGCAGCCAGCGTGTTGGAGAGGGAGGTTGCCGGTCGCCGTAGCGGCAACGCGCTGTTGGCCCGGCTGGTGACGCCCTGGTTGGCACGGAGTAGCCAGCCGCCCACCTCGGCGGTCTCCTGGGCGCGCCAGCCGCGCGAGCTCACCGCCGACAGCGCCAGGATCTCGGCGGCACTCGGCTCGACGACCTTGGCGACGGCGACGTGCGACAGCGGCACCTGCACATGACCTGCCCTTGCGTCGACGGTCGCCATGTCGGTGGTCAGTTCGAGCAGGTCGCCCACGACGTCGGCGAAGAGCAGTCGGCCCAATTCATCACGATCGACCACATGGCGGATCACGATGCGCCGCCCGATCCAACCTGGCTCCACCACGAGCGGCATACTAGGTCGCGCAGGCATGTACCCCGCCCGGAGGACCGCAGTGACCTACGTGATCGCCGAGCCATGTGTCGACGTTCTTGACAAGGCGTGCATCGAGGAGTGCCCCGTCGACTGCATCTACGAGGGCGGGCGGATGCTCTACATCCACCCTGACGAGTGCGTCGACTGTGGCGCCTGCGAGCCGGTCTGCCCCGTCGAGGCGATCTTCTACGAGGACGACCTTCCCGATAAGTGGCGTGACTACACCCAGGCGAACGTCGACTTCTTCGACGACCTCGGCTCACCGGGGGGCGCGGCGAAGGTCGGCAAGATCGACAAGGACCCGCCGCTCATCGCCAACCTTCCGCCCCAAGCGGCGGAACATTAGCCGGATAGGCGTCCCGCAAGAGCTCAACCACCGGCGCGATGAGCGCTCGCGCGTGGAAGCGACCCGCCCGGCGGATCAATGCTGCATGGTCGCGACCACTGCGGTGGACGGGGCGTTCTTGTCGTCGCGCCAGCCGTGGGCGCGCGTCCACTCCCGTCCCGAGTAGGCGACCGACTCGATCCCGAACCGGTCCGCGTTGGCGACGAACCAGGCGGCAGTTGCCCATGATGCGCCTGGGACGTTCACCGTCGATTCGATGGCGCGTGGGGCATCGACCGGCAGGTCCTTGGCGAGTGCTGCCGCGACGGTCGCGACAGGTGTCGCCTGTGCCGGCGCTTGGAAGGTGCAGGAGATGCCACCGGGCGTCTTGCCGGTCAGTGCATCCGACAGCGCCTGCGCTTCGCCCTCGTGCCGCGCGTAGTACCTGCCGTTGACCGAGATCTGCACCTTCTGGATGGCATCGGCCAGCGGCATCGTCTGCCAGCCGTTGATCTTGACAAGGGCGTCCAGGAACTTGCCGGTGGCGTAATGGATATCCGATAGTTGCGCCGCGGTGCCCCAACCCTGGGACGGCCGCTGCTGAAGCACTCCGACTGAGTCGCGGTCACCGTCGCCGGCAGGAAGGTTCGTCAGCCTGCTCTCCTGCAGTCCGGCGGCGAGCGCGAGCACCGCGGCGCGTTCGGGCAGATCTCTGTTGATCACGACACCGACCATGCTGGCCGCGATCGACGCCTGGTCGGGCTCGACGGCGTAGTCGCCGAAACGGCACTCCTGGGCAGTCGAGTGCGACTGCGCCGCCTGCCACAGCTCGTAGAGTCCGAACGCTGCCGCGGCCAGCACCGTCAGTGCGACGAGTGCGGCTATCAGGCTGCGGCGGAACGTGGACACCAGCGCCTACGCGTTCGCATGCAACGCGGCGTTCAAGTCGATGCCGGCGCCGGTACGAGGCCGGGCCTCCAGGGCACCGGTGACGCTGTTGCGCCAGAACTGCAGCCCCGAGCCGCCCGAGAGGGCAGCGGCCTTGACGACTGAGCCGTCGGGCAGCGTGAGCTTCGAGCCGGCCGTGACATAGCAGCCGGCTTCGACGATGCAGTCGTCACCGAGGGAAATGCCCACTCCGGCGTTCGCGCCGATGAGGCACCGCTTACCGATGCTGATCACTTCACGGCCGCCGCCGGACAGCGTGCCCATGATCGACGCGCCGCCGCCGATGTCCGAGCCGTCGTCGACGACGACGCCGGCAGAGATGCGACCCTCGACCATCGAGGCACCGAGCGTGCCCGCGTTGTAGTTGACGAATCCCTCGTGCATCACGGTGGTGCCCGCGGCGAGGTGGGCGCCGAGGCGCACCCGGTCCGCGTCTGCGATGCGCACACCGGACGGCACGACGTAGTCGGTCATGCGTGGGAACTTGTCAATGCCCAGCACCTGCAGGGGGCCCCGCCGCCGCAGCGCCAGCCGGGTCTGTTCGAAGTTGTCGACCGGGCACGGTCCCGCTGTCGTCCACACGACGTTGGGGAGAACGCTGAAGATGCCGTCGAGGTTGAGCCCACGCGGGCGGACCAGGCGGTGCGAGAGCAGGTGAAGCCGCAGGTACGCGTCGGACGTGGTGGCCGGAGGTGCGTCGAGGTCGATCTCGCACAGCGTGACGTCAATGCGTACGCCACGGTTGGCGACGTCCTCGCGGACGCCGGTCAGCGAGGCGAGCTCGCGTGGCGGCGCCGCAGTGAGTGGCGCATCACCCAGAGCGGGCTCGGGATACCACGTGTCGAGCACCGTGCCGGTGACGGCGGTGGTCGCGAGGCCGTAGCCCCAGGCGGTTCGGGTCACGGACGCCACCCTAACCCGCCGATTTGTGGGGTCACGGCCGCGCCGCCGAGCGGCGCACCTGCGACCCGCACCGCGCCGACGGCGCGGGCCGCAGCTGATTCGCTCCGCAAGCGTTGCTCATGGGCGCGAGCGCTCATCGCTAACCTTTGCGCATGCTCGACCTTGCCCAGTCCGGTGCTGCCCTGACCGCGGCGCTCGTCGACGTGCCCTCGGTGTCCGGCGACGAGGCGCGGCTGGCCGATCTGATCGAGGCGGCGCTGCACCGCTACCCGGCGCTAACCGTGGAGCGCGACGGCAACGTGGTGCTGGCCCGCACGGACATGGGGCACGCGCAGCGGCTCGCGCTGGCGGGGCATCTGGACACCGTGCCGATCGCCGGCAACGTCCCCTCGAGCTGTACCGACGGGCGGCTGACCGGCTGCGGGACGTCCGACATGAAGTCCGGGCTGGCCGTGCAACTGCGGCTGGCGCATCTCATCGGGTCGGGCGGGCTGACGCCGCGCGCCGACCTGACATGGATCTTCTACGACTGCGAGGAAGTCGACGCTGCTTCCAACGGCTTGGCCCGCATCGCGCGGGAGCGGCCGGCCGCCCTGGCCGCCGACTTGGCGATCGTGCTCGAACCGACGTCAGGGCTGGTCGAGGGCGGTTGCCAAGGCACGCTGCGTGCTGTGATCACGGTCCGCGGAGTCCGGGCGCATAGTGCACGGTCGTGGCTCGGCGAGAACGCGATCCACGCCGCGGCCCCGGTGTTGGCACGCCTCGTGGTGTACCAGCCGCGCACGGTCACGGTCGACGGGCTGACCTATCGCGAGGGACTCAACGCCGTCGGCGTCGCGGGCGGGGTCGCGGGAAACGTGATCCCGGACACCTGCGCGGTGACCGTCAACTTCAGGTTTGCACCAGACCGGGCCGAGGCGGACGCGCAGGCGCACGTTAGCACCGTATTCGCAGAGTGGGAGGTGGAGATCGTCGACTCGGCACCAGGCGCTCGCCCGGGACTGAACACCCCGCTGGCCCAGGCGTTCGCCGCGGCGGTAGGCGGCGCACCGCAGCCGAAGTACGGCTGGACCGACGTGGCCCGGTTCGCCGAGCTCGGCGTCCCCGCGCTCAACTTCGGCCCGGGCGACCCCAACCTGGCGCACAAGCCCGAGGAGTACGTCGAGGTGGCCCGCATCGCCGATGCCGAGTCCGCGGTCGTCCGCTTCCTGGAACACTTCCACCATGACGTTCGCGGAGCATCAGCGCGGCCCGGTGATCCTGCGCCGCGGACAGGTCCGCCCGGGCACCACTGACCAACGGCTGCTCGACTCGCGCGGGCCGTCCGACTGGGTGCACACCGATCCGTGGCGAGTGCTGCGGATCCAGAGCGAGTTCGTTGAGGGATTCGGGCTGCTTGCCGACCTCCCGCAGGCGGTGTCGGTGTTCGGGTCGGCACGCACGCCGGCGCATCACCCCGACTACGACGCCGCGCGCCGGCTCGGCGCTTCCCTCGCCGGGGCCGGCTTCGCGGTCATCACCGGTGGCGGGCCGGGGTCGATGGAGGCCGTCAACCGCGGCGTGTCCGAAGCGGGCGGCATCTCCGTCGGCCTCGGCATCGAGCTGCCCTTCGAGCAGCGGCTCAACGACTGGGTCGATATAGGGATCAACTTCCGCTACTTCTTCGCCCGCAAGACGATGTTCGTCAAGTACGCGCAGGCTTTTGTGATTCTGCCCGGCGGCTTCGGCACGCTGGACGAGCTGTTCGAGTCGCTCGCCCTGGTGCAGACCGGCAAGGTCACCCGCTTTCCGGTGATCCTCTTCGGACACCAGTACTGGGCCGGCCTGCTCGACTGGATCCGCGGTACCGTGCTGCCTGGCGGCAAGGTCAGCCCGGCCGACGTCGAGCTGCTGACCGTCACCGATGACGCGGACGAGGTCGTCACGCACATCGTCGACTCGGCACGACAACGGGAACGCGCCGTTGACGCCCTCGTCCACGACGCGCAGTGACGGCCTGATGGCCGCCGTCTGCGTGTTCTGCTCGTCCGCCGAGCACATCGAGGCACGCTACATCTTGCTCGCGGAGCAGGTCGGCGCCCGAATCGCCAAAGAGGGCCATACGCTGGTGTCTGGCGGCGCGCGTGTGTCGATGATGGGTGCGGTGGCACGGGCCGCCAGGGCCGGAGGCGCTCGCACGGTCGGCGTGATGCCGCAGGCGCTCATCGACATCGAGATCGGCGACCTCGACGCCGAGGAGCTGATCATCGTTGACACCATGCGGGAACGGAAGCGGCTTATGGATCACCGCTCGGACGCGTTCCTCGCGTTGCCCGGTGGCATCGGCACGCTCGAGGAATTCTTCGAGGTGTGGACGGCCGGCTCAATCGGCTTGCATGACAAGCCGGTGCTCGTCCTGGATCCGGAAGGCTTCTACCGTCCACTGTGGACATATCTCGAGTCGCTCGTGGACGACGGCTTCGTTCGGCAGGCGGCGCTCGATCGGTTGCATCGAGTGTCCACAGTGGACGAAGCGTTTGCGGTTCTAGCGCTCCTAGACAAGGCCGCGCCGCGCAACTGATGGTGGGCGGGTGCCCTGGATGCTGGCAACCATGTCGAGCACTCGCCGGGTCGCCCGCACGTCGTGAGTGCGGAACACGCGAGCGCCTTGCCAGGCCGAGATCGCCGTCGCGGCGAGAGTGCCCTCCAGCCGCTCGTCGGGCGGCAGGTCGAGTGTCTCGCCGACGAAGTCCTTGCGCGACAGCGCAACGAGCACCGGCCAGCCCGTGGCAACGATCTCGTCGAGGCGCCGGGTGAGTTCCAGGGAATGCCGGGTGTTCTTGCCGAAGTCGTGGGTGGGGTCGACGAGGATGCCGTCTGCGCGCACGCCTGCCTGTACGGCACGCGCCGCGGCCTCGGTGACGGTCGCTATCACATCGTCGACGACATCGTCGAATCGGGCGCGGTGCGGGTCGCTGCGCGGCGGGAGCCCACCGGCATGGCTGCAGACGATGCCGGCTCCCGTCTGCGCGGCGACCTCGACGAGTTGTGGGTCGGCGCCGGCCCATGTGTCGTTGATGAGGTCGGCGCCGGCGGCGACCGCTTCGCGCGCAACCTCCGCCCGCCAGGTGTCGACGCTGATAACCAGGTCCGGATGGCGCTCCCGCAGAGCCTGTACGAGTGGCAGCAACCGCCGTAGCTCCTCGCCGGTATCAACCGCGGGGCCGGTCCCAGCACGGACGCCGCCCACGTCGACCAGGTCGGCGCCCTCAGCGCTGGCCCGCGCCACCGTGTCGAGTGCCGCGTCCAGGTCGAATGTCGCGCCGCGGTCGTAGAACGAGTCCGGGGTGCGGTTGACGATGGCCATGACGGCGAACTCGCCGGCAGGAAAGTCGCGTCGTCCGAGCCGCACGTTCACCCGGTTACGGTGCCACATTGCGCACTACCAAGGCGGACATGTCACGATCGAGGGGTGCTGACGCTGCTGCTGTACGCGCTGCTGGCGATCGTCGTCGTGGCCGGCCTGTTCGCGCTCGCGGTATGGGTGCTGCCGAGGGGCGAGCAAATGGCCCCGCCGGCGCCGGATACCCGGCCGTGGGACACGCTGCCCGACGGCAAGCTGCGGCCGGAGGACGTCGTCGCCGCGCGCCTGCCCGTGGCGCTGCGCGGTTACCGCTTCGCGGAGACGGACCTGCTGCTGGACCGGCTCACCGACGAGTTGCGGCAGCGCGACGAGGAGATCGCCCGGCTGCGCGGCGCGCGACCGTCCGTAGATGGGCTTACCTCCACTCCGGAGGTCGCCGGCGAGCAACCCTCGCATGAGTGATCCGGACGGCCGTCCCCGATGCGGCTGGGCGACGTCGGCACCGGAGTATGTCGCGTACCACGACGACGAGTGGGGCTGCCCGCTGCACGGCGACAACGCGCTGTTCGAGCGACTGTCGCTCGAAGCGTTCCAGTCCGGGCTGTCGTGGTTGACCATCCTGCGCAAACGGCCGGCGTTCCGAGCGGCGTTTGCCGGCTTCGACGTCACGACGGTGGCCGCGTTCGATGACGGACACGTCGGACGCCTGCTTGCCGACCCGGGCATCGTGCGCAATCGGGCGAAGATCGAGGCGACGATCAGCAATGCGCGCTGCATCGTGGACGCTGTCCCGGAGCGACTCGACACCCTGCTGTGGTCGTACGCTCCGGTTCGGCACCGCCGCCCGCGCAGCCTTGCCGACGTAGCGGCCACGTCGCCCGAGTCGATCGCGATGGCTCGCGAACTGCGCAAGCGGGGGTTGAAATTCGTAGGGCCCACTACGGCGTATGCGCTGATGCAGGCCACCGGCATGGTCGACGACCACATCGCGACCTGCTGGCGAGCTGGCTAATCCGCGCCGCGTGTCCCTTCGCGCGAGCGCTCATCGGCCGGTGAATGTTGGCTTCTGCTTGGCGACGAATGCGTCGACGGCGGCGTGGTGGTCGGCGGTGGCGCCGGTGCGTCGCTGCATCTCCGCTTCCTTGGCCAGGGCATCGGCAAGCGTCGAGGTGGCCGCGTACGCGATGGACTCCTTGATCGCGGCGTAGGCGGCGGTAGGCCCTGCGGCCAGCCGGGCGGCCAGCTCGTGCGCGGCCGGCAGCACCCGGTCGGGGTCGACGACGGCGTTGACCAGCCCCATCTCCAGCGCCGCTTCGGCCGTGACCGGCTCGCCCAGCAGCGACAGCGCGGTCGCTCGGGCCGATCCGATCAGCCGGGGAAGCGTCCATGAGATACCGCTGTCGAGCGACAGGCCGACGCCGGCGAACGCGAGCAAGAACGACGCCCTGTTGCTGGCGATCCGGAAGTCGCATGCGAACGCGAATCCCGCACCCGCGCCGGCAGCCACCCCATTGACGGCAGCGACGACCGGCTTGGGCATGGCGGCCAGCCCAGACGTGATCGGGTTGTAATGCTGGACGACCGTGTGCAGCGGCTGCGGGTCCCCGGAGTCGAGCATCGCCTTGTGCTCACGCAGATCCTGGCCCACACAAAAGGCCCGCCCCGCGCCGGTCAGCACCACCGCGCGCACCGACTGGTCGTCGGTGAGGTCGCGGATCGCGGCCACTAGTGCGTCCTTGAGCTCGACCGACAGCGAATTCATCGAATCGGGGCGGTTGAGCGTCACGGTCGCGACGCCGTCGCCGTGTTCCACCAGCAGGGCATCCGTCATAACCGCGGACACTAGTAGTTCCGGCGTGCACAGGACCCCTGGGCTTTGGTCCTGACTGATCATGCGGGAGAATATGCCGAAGCTCCGGTGCCGCCTATTCGGCTCGGCGCTTGCGTTTTCGGTTCGGACGAACCTCATCGAGGAGGCACGAATGGCGGCCATGAAGCCGCGGACGGGCGATGGCCCGCTCGAGGTGACCAAGGAGGGGCGTGGCATCGTGATGCGTGTCCCTCTCGAAGGTGGCGGACGTCTCGTAGTCGAGATGTCAGCTGACGAAGCGGCCGCTCTGGGCGACGCGTTGAAGTCCGCCGTCGGCTGATCTGGCTGCCCACCACATGAGCGAACCGGCCCCGGCGCCCGTACGCGGGTGTCCGGGGCCGAGGTTTGTGCGATGACGATCGACGTACGCCTGGGTATCGACGAGCTGGCGCCCGAGACCGTGGCCGTCGGGGTCGGGCCGTCCGGGCTGGTCCTCGACGGCGTACCGACCCACGTGCTGCCGATTGCCGTGCGCTCGCTGCTGGAGCAGTTCGTCACCGAGAGCGAGCCGTCGACGAAGCCTGGAGACGTGCAGGAGCTGCCCTTGCCGGGCGAGCTGCCTGCTCGTGTGCTGCTCGCGGGGCTCGGCGCGTCAGCGCCGGCCGATCTGCGACTGGCCGGTGCCCGAATTGCTCGCGCCGCCGGCGGCGATGTCGGGGTGGCCATTCCTGTGCGCGGTGACGAGCTGGCCGCTCTGGCCGAGGGGCTGCTGCTCGGCGGGTACCGGTTCGACGCGCGTCCGGGAAGCCGTCGTGTCGCGCGCGCCTGGCTGGTGTGCGACGACGCGGCCGCCGTGGCGCGGGGCGTGGCGTACGGGCAGGGTGCGGCATGGGCGCGCGAGCTTGCCAACACCCGCGCGCCCACCAAGACGCCCACGTGGATGGCACGCGCGGCGGCTGAGACGCTAACACCGCTCGGCGTGCGCGTGTCGGTCCGCGACGTGAAGTGGTTAGCAGAGCAGACCTTCGGCGGGACCCTGGCGGTGGGCCGCAGCTCGGTATCGCCGCCGTGCTTGGTCGACGCGCGGTGGCGCCCCCGCGGGGCAGCTGCGCACCTGGCCGTCGTCGGCAAGGGCATCACGTTCGACACCGGCGGCTATAACCTCAAGCCCGGCGCGAGCATGAAGACGATGTACACCGACGTGGCCGGCGGGGCTGCGGCGCTCGGCGCGCTGCACGTGGTCGCTGCATTGCGCGTGCCGATAGCCGTAACGGTGCTGGTGCCGCTGGCCGAGAACGCGGTATCCGGATCGGCGATGCGTCCCGGCGACGTGATTCGGCACTTCGGTGGACGCACCACCGAGATCCTCAACACCGATGCCGAGGGGCGGCTCGTCTTAGCCGACGCGCTGGCCTACGCCGCGGCGCGACTGCGCCCGGACGCCGTCGTCGACATCGCCACACTGACCGGCGGCATCAAGGTGGCGTTGGGCACTGGCACAGGAGGGCTGTTCACACCATCGGACGAGTTGGCCGCCGCCTTGTTGCGCGCAGGCGACGACACAGGTGAGCCGCTGTGGCGGATGCCGCTGGCCGACGACTACGCCGAACTGCTCTCCTCGGACATCGCGGACGCCAACAACTCGGCCGGCAACCCGCAGGCAACCACGGCGGCGATGTTCCTACGCCCGTTCGCCGGCAATACGCGCTGGGCGCACCTCGACATTGCGGGACCGGCACGAGCCGGCAGCGACGGCGGACTGGTGACCCGGGGCGCGACCGGATTCGGGGCACGGTTGCTCGCCCGATGGATCGAGGTACAGGTCGTTGGCTGAGCTGGTGGTGCCGTTCGTCGTGCGCATCGAACGTTCGGCACCACCCAGCCGGACCGATGCGCTTGAGGCGGCGGCTCGCGGGATACTGCTGATACTCACCGACCCCCGTCCGGAGTGGCACGACGCGATCGCAGCCTGGGATGCCCAGCGCATCCGCAAGGTGGTACGCCGGGCTCGCGGCGTGGAGTGGCAGCGTGCGGCCGCGCTCGACGGGCTGACCGTCACGCAGCGCAGCGCCGAAGTGCGGGTCTTTCCGCCGATCCCACTCGACGCATGGCCGCGCGACCTGGCCCGCTTGCAGGTCGGCGGCACTGACCTGATCGATCCCACCCCGCCGCCTCCCGTCTCGGGTGTACCCCTCGTGCTGCTGTCGCCGCATTACGAGATGACGGCGGGCAAGGCGATGGCGCAGGCGGCGCACGCGGCGCAGCTCGGCTGGCGGGCTTCGTCGGACGCGTCCCGGGCCGCCTGGCAGTCCGCGTCGTTTCCGCTTGCCGTGCGGGTGGCCACGCCGTCGCAGTGGGCGCGCGCTGTGCGTGCCGGGGCGCCGGTGGTACGTGATGCCGGCTTCACCGAGGTCGAGCCGGGCGCCGAGACGGCGCTGGCATTGCTGCCGTGGCTGGCGCGCTGACCCGGCCCACACGTGCTGGGATTGGCAGCTTATGGTGTTGGGAACGACGTCGGCATGGCGGGGAGCGCACTCGTGTTACGGATCGGCTCGATGCTCGCTCGGCTCAGACGCCGAGCGACCCGCGCGTACCACGTCGCCTGCGCACGCGAGGACGCGCACCGAAACGGCTTCCGGGTGCCCCTAGGCGCATGGTTCTGCGAGCGCTGCCGGCTCGTCGTATGGGAACGGCATGCCTTCGTCCTCCATCTGCGCGCGCACGCCACTGCGTGAGCCACTCGCGTGAGGTCGCGGCTGGTCGCGACACCTTCCTGCGCGCGGTGCGGCCGGCGTAACCAACTGCAGATCTAGTACGAGTCGGTTCGGTTCGGCCCGGCGATCGGCTGTTGCCAGTCGACGACTGGGCGGAGACCGGCAGCCAGGCGGCCGCCGTGCAGCCGCTCGTCTGCGACCGCGGACCTTTGCGGCGATCCGAGCTACCCGTCGTCCGGCGGCCTGACGATGTAGAGGTGCCCGGTTGGGCTCGTCCACGCGCGGCTGCCGTCTTGTCGGTGTTCGACCCGCCAGCGGGCGTCGTGTTTCGCGTTGTGGTGGCGTTGGCATAGGGCGGTGATGTTGTCGGCGGTGGTTGCGCCGCCGTCGCTCCACGCCTCACCGTGGTCGAGATCGCAGTGTTTGGCTGGTCGTCGGCAGCCGGGGAAGGTGCAGGTTTGGTCGCGGGCGATGACGTGGTCGGTGAGGTTGGCCGGTGGCCGGTAGGTGCGGCGGCCGTAGTCGAGTACGTGGCCGGTGTGGTCGGTGACCAGCCGCCGCCAGGTGCCGGTTTCATCGGTGGCGAGGTGGCGGGCTAGGGCGGCGGTGATGGGCCCGTATCCGTCCAGGTGGGCGGGTTGGTTGTCGCAGCCGAGCAGGGTGCTGATCGACACAGTCACCTGGATGGCGGGGCGTTGCCCGTGCTGCTCCGGCAGGTTCGGGTCGGCGAGGACGCGGGTGAACACGTCGATCAGGGCGTCGGCGCGGCCCTGGTC
>JBKOXO010000008.1:0-11746 GCA_046744105.1 Actinomycetota bacterium | reverse complement strand
CGGTTGGCGATCCGACGTTCGATGTCGGCGACCACTTTGCCGACCACCTGCCGGGCGGTCGCCTTGGCGCGCTCGGGCAGAAGCCGGTTCAGGCTGAGCAGCGTTCCCGCGAGGTGAACGTCCGGTTCGACGGTCCCGAGCATCTCCGGCTCGAGCAGCAACTGCTTGAGATTCAGCCGCTCGATCGCGTCACGCTGCATCACCTGGACGACGCTGGACGGGAAGTATGTGCGGATGTCGCCGAGCCACCGCGCGACGGACGGCGCCGACGCGCCCAGCCCGGCGCTGCGCGGACCGGCGGGACCGCGGTCCTGCGTGTCGTAGAGCGCGGCGAGCGCGGCATCGATGGCCTGGTCGGACCGGACGAGGAGCGAGTCGCCGTCGTTACCGGCCAGCCCCGACTGGGCCGCCGAGCCGAGCAGGAGACGCCATCGGCGGAGCTGTTCGCGATCCGGTGCTGGGTCGCTCATGAGCGAGCTCCGGCGAGGATCTGCGCGACGGTCCGGAGGACACCCGCCGCGCGTTGCGCGTCGAGCTGATCGGTTTCCGAGTGGCGTGGAACTCCGGCGGTGACGTGCTTGAGCTGGTCGGCGATGTTGTTGCGCTCGGCGGACGGGAACTCGCCGAACGTCCGCCGCAACAGCGGCAGCACGCTGACGAAGTCGTCCGCGCCCAGCGACATCACCCACGCGTCGAGCGCCGCCAGCAGCCGGTCGTCGTGGACGAGGAGCAGGCCGCTCCCGGCCAGGAATCCGTCGACCCAGGCTGCCTTGTCGGCCGGGACGGCGCCGATCGAAAGGTGCGCGCCGAACCGGCGAGCCGCGTCCGGCCGGGTCAGCACCCCGGCATCCATCAACAGCCGGACGATGCGGCCCGACAACAGCCCATGCAGGTCGCGGCGGTCGCCGAGCAGGCCGAGCGTCTCGATCCAGCGCTCGCGGGTGTCCGCGCCGCCCGCTGTGCGGGCGTGTACGGCCAGGGACCGGTGCACGGCGTCGAGCGCGGCCCGCACCGTCGTGGCCGCCTCGTCGGACAGCGAGGTCACGGCGGCCGGCAGGCCGGCGCACACCCGAACCATCAGTGCGTCGACAACGGCAGACATCGATGCGGTGTCCGTGTCCCGGACGTCCCCGTAACGGACCGCCCGGACCAAGGCGGGAATCGCGGCCATGAGTCGGGTCACGTCGGCATCGACCGCCGCCTTGGAGTCGACGAGGGCGAGCACCTGCGGCAGCGCCTCCGCGAGGTCGGCCAGCAGCGCGTGCTCGACGGCCTCGGTCACGGTGCGAAGCTCAGTTGCGGTGCGCGCCTGATCCAGCAGCTTCGCGTTGGCCGCGTCGCTGATCGTGGTGCCCCACAGCGCGGCGTCGACAATGGCCACCGCGAGTTCGGGGCGCCACCCCAGCGTCCAGGTCTCCCGGAAGGTGCCGGTGCCCCGGACGTCGTCGTCGCGGATGGTCCCCCAGTCGACGCCGAGGCCGGCGAGGCGATGGAGGAAGACCGACTTCGCCCGGTCGTGATCCTTCCGCAGGTCGAGGTTGATCGGCTTCTCCAGCGGATCGATCTTGAGCCGGAGCGATCTGGCCTGGGCGCGCAGGTCTGCTTCCAGCGGAACGCTCGGCGCCTCGGCCGGCACCATGCCGAGCAGCTCACCGACGACCAGGTCGCGCTGCACGAACGCGGCCGCCGCCTCGTTCCCCTCGCACAGCACCGCTCGGGTCGCCTCGCTGACTTCAGCCAGGCCGGCGAGGGGACGGCCGCGTAGCGCCGCCAGCGTCTCGGCCAGCCGGGTCGCCTCGATGACGTGTGCGGACGAGACCGGCAGGTCGTGGCTGCGGAGTACGCCGGCCACCTTGGTGAGCCAGCGCGCCACAACGGCGTCGGACGCGGTGAACAGGTGGTGGTACCAGCCCGGCGAGGTGACGCCGGCGCCGTATCCGGATGCCGCGGCCAGCCGTGAGTGCGTCCAGGCCACCCAGCTCAGCGCCGTCTTTCGGCGTGGCAGGCCACGCAGGGTCGCCGCGTCGGCCGAGGCCGGCCCGAGGGGCTCGGCCAGCGCGGGGGCGTGCCAGGCGCCGCACACGACGGCGACGCTGCCGTCGGTCGCCTTGAGGGCGGTACGGATCGCCTGCCGCATGAACGCTTCGCGACGGTCGTCACGCGCACCGGATGGCGCGATCGCGCGCAGTTCGGCCATCGCCTCGGTCAACGCCTCGAACGGCGGCTTGCCGTCCAGACGTGATTCGATGACGTCGTCCCACCACCTCTCCGGATCGTCATAACCCGCTGCGCCGGCAAGCATGCCGATCGGGTCATCGCGAAGCTCACGACCGGGCTCGGCTGCCGGCTCGTCGAGGAACGCACCGGAGGGGAGGTCGCAGAATCGCGCCGGCACCCCGTGCGCCGCGGCCCAGCGCAGCGCCTGCCACTCCGGTGAGAACGACGCGAACGGCCAGAACGCCGACCTCCGCGGGGCTTTCGGGTCGCAGGCGAACAGCGCGACGGGCGGCGCCATGTCGGCGTATGCGGCGAACCGGAGCAGCGGGTCCGCGTCGCTCGGGCCTTCGATCAGGACGATCCGCGGACGCAGGGCGTCCAGCGCCGCGACCACCGACCGTGCCAAGCCGGGGCCGTGGTGGCGGATGCCGAGCACCGCGGTACGGGTCAACCGCTCACCTCGCGGCAGGCGCGGTAGAAGTCACCCCAGCCGCGGCGTTCCCGGACGACCGCCTCGAGGTATTCGGCCCACACGGCTGCGTCGGTGACCGGGTCCTTGACGACGGCGCCGACGATGCCGGCGGCCACGTCCGCCGGGCGCAGCACGCCGTCGCCGAAGTGGGCGGCCAGCGCGATGCCGCTGGTGATCACCGAGATCGCCTCGGCGGGCGACATGGTCCCGGTCGGCGACTTGAGCGTCGTGCGGCCGTCGGTAGTGGCTCCGGAGCGCAGCTCCCGGAAGACAGTCACGACCCGTCGGATCTCCTCCAGCGCGGAGGGCACCTCGGGAAGCTCCAGGGCGCGACCGAGCGACTCCACCCGCCGCGCGACGATCGTGACCTCTTCCTCCTCGCTGGCCGGCAGCGGCATCACGACCGTGTTGAACCGCCGGCGCAGCGCGGACGACAGCTCGTTGATCCCGCGGTCACGGTCGTTGGCCGTACCGATGACGTTGAAGCCCTTTCTCGCCTGAACCTCGGTGCCCAGCTCCGGGATGGGGAGCGTCTTCTCGGAGAGGATCGTGATCAGCGCGTCTTGCACGTCGGACGGGATCCGGGTGAGCTCCTCGACGCGGGCGATGCGTCCTTCGCTCATCGCGGTCATCACCGGTGACGAGACCAGTGCCGCCCGTGTGGGGCCGTCGGCCAGCAACCGCGCGTAGTTCCAGCCGTACCGGATGGACTCCTCCGCCGTGCCAGATGTGCCCTGCACGAGCAGTGTCGAGTCACCGGAGACGGCTGCGGCGAGGTGTTCGGAGACCCACGTCTTCGCCGTGCCAGGAACGCCCAGCAACAGCAGTGCGCGGTCGGTGGCCAGGGTGGCGACGGCGATCTCGATCAGCCGCTTCGGCCCGATGTACTTCGGGGTGACGGTCGTGCCGTCCGGCGTAGTCGTACCCATGACGTAGTCGACGACGGCATGCGGTGAGAGCCGCCACGACGGCGGGCGTGGCCGGTGGTCGGCCGCTGCGAGTGCGGCGAGCTCGGCCGCGTACGCCTGCTCGGCATGCGGTCGAAGCAGCGCGGATTCGGAGGTCGTCAACGCAGCTCCTCGAGGAATCGGCGGCGGAGTTCGACAAGTTCAGCGGCACGCCGCAGCGCATGCGGCCAACTGGTGGTGACCGGTGCGCTGTCGGCAAGGTCGCGGAGCTGCGCCGCGTAGTCGGCCGGAAGAGCGCGGGCAACCGTGCCCAGCAGCATGCCAATCGGCACGGACCGCTCGCGGCGTACCTCGCGCCCGAGACAGCCGAGGACCGCCTCGCCGAGCTGCCGGCCCCAAGGCGGTGGGCAGGACTGCAACTCGGCCACTGGTTGCGTGCCTCTCCGCTGAAGGCGAGCCACCACGCGTGCCTCGCACTCGCTGTGCGGCAACAACGCGGCAAGCTCCGGATCGGACGGTCCCTGATCGCTCACGTTCAGCAGCGCGCGAGCCCACTCGACGTTGCGCTGACGCACCGCAGCGCGCCGCCAGCCGGCGTGCACGTCCGGCGCGAAGTCGTCCGCGATCGGGAGGGCGACGATGCGGCGCGGGTCGCCGCCGAGGATCTCGGCCCACAGCTCCAGCGGTGCCGCGGCGATGATCTGCGTCAGCAGCCAGGTCCTCTCACCGGCTCGCCGCGTGCGCGGGCGCGCGTCCAACCCGTCGCGCCGGCCGGCGTCGTCCAGCTCACCGGGCAGGGTCACGACGATACGACGACGTTCGACGTGCAGAACCTTGCTGGCGCGGGCACGCGCACGCCCTTGGTACGCGGAGCCGGGCAGCAGCTGAAGCAGGTGCACCGCGCGCTGCCGGACCTCAGCTCTCCGGTCGTCCAGCGCCGCCTCGAGGAACGACTCGTCCATCGCGGACAGCCCGTCCGCGAGAACCGTGATCAGCTCGGCGCGGTCGTCGCCCGTTTCCCGCGCCCACCCCTCGGCGAGCAACCTGCGCGCGGCATCCGGGTCGCGCCGCCGCAGTTGGGCGAGCCAGCTGCGCCGCTCGGCAAATCGCCCCGCCTCCCAGGCGTCTTCTGCCACCGGCACGACGCCGGAGTCGACGACGCGAAGCCAGTCCGGCGCAAGCGCGGCCAGCCAGCGGCCTCGCTCACCCAGCGTCGCCGCCACGGCGTCGCGAAGGGTGGAGTTCACAGTGGCGGCAGACAGCAGAGCCGGCAGCAGAGGGCTCGGCGCACGGAAGCCGGCGTGCGCTGCGGCGCGGAGCACGTCCGCCAGCACGTCCGCCGGCCCACTCCCGAGCAGTTCGGCCACGATGCGCCCGGCGCGCGCGCTGAGCTCGGGACGTGTGTCGGCCGGAGCCGGAGGCGGCAGCGAGATCGGGGTGGCGAGCGGACCAGCGCGCTGGGCTGCGTCGAGCAGTGCGGCCGCGTCAAGCAGGCCGACCGCCGGGTCGGCATCCAAGACCGTGCCGTACTCGCCCGCGGGCTCCGGCAGCTCGATGACGTCCAG
The DNA here is from genome assembly GCA_046744105.1 of Actinomycetota bacterium. Classification (GTDB taxonomy): domain Bacteria; phylum Actinomycetota; class Actinomycetes; order Mycobacteriales; family Jatrophihabitantaceae; genus DASXRA01. The sequence continues at coordinate 6,584 of JBKOXO010000008.1, read as the reverse complement.
CGGACGCTGGGCGATGCCGACCGTCGCCGCTGCCACCAGTTCCCGATACGTGATCACAGCGGCACCGCTGTCTGGCCCTGCCACACCGTCAGCGGCCGGAATCCGCCCGCCGACCATTCACCGGCTGCGGTGACCGGGGCGCCACCGGAGACCGCGGCCAGAACCCATGGGTCGATCCCACCGACGAGCAGCGACACCGATGCGCCGCTCTCGTCGGCGAACCGCCAGCTCGGCTCACCGGGCACCGGCACGCCGCGCAGCACCGTCGGCCACTCGGGAAGCCAGGGGTCGAGGGCCAGCACGGCGGCCCACTCGTCGAACTGCTCGACCAGATCCAGGCGCGCGGGTGGCGATGGGCCGGCGGCCGGTGCGCCGTGCCGGGTGCCGACCGCGACCCGCAACGGGGGACGGCCGGGGTAGAAGTGCAGGTCGGCCTCCAGCGTCGTCCCGGCCATGAACGCAGCATCGGGGTTACCGCTGAACTGGCCTTGCGGGTCGAACGCGAGGACGACGGCCCACCGGCCGGTCTGCTCGCCGCGCAGGTAGGAGCGGCGGGCCGGGACGGCCGCGTCCGCGATGTCTCGCACGCCCGCGACGAGCCAGCGATCCCGCACCGCCGGTTGCGTCAAGACGCGCTCCCGGCTGACGGAGTAGCCGACGTAGCCGCGGACCGTTGCCGCGAAGTCAGGCGGCAGCGTGTCGAGTTGTACGTGCGCGCGGGCGAGCAGATGGAGACGCGCATAGCCGCCGAGCAGGCGCTCCGGCCAGCCCTCGCCGGATGCCGGCACCGCGCTGAGTCGCCGCAGCGTCGCGGCTACGCCCGGAGCCTGAGCGTCCACCATCCGGGCAGCTACCGGCTCGGCGTGCCAATAGGTACCGGACATCGCCGAAAGGCCACTCCGAACCTGGTCACACAGCCACAGCTCCAGCTCGGCCAGACCGGCCGTCACGCGCTCACGCCGCAGCTCGGCACGCCTTTCCGCCGCCTGCTCGTCCCGCTCGCCGCGCGCCCGCGCAGCCGTCGCCACTGCGCGTTCCGCTCGGCTCCGCTGCCATGAGGCGGCGTAATCGGCGACGTCGTCGGCGTCCGGGACGTCGCCGTTAGACCAGAGGAGCAGCAACGCCAGCGCGTGCTTGCACGGCAACTTCCGCGACGGGCAGGAACATCTGTAGGCCGCGGCGCCCGGCTCGGCCACCGTCTGGTACGAAGCCCCTCCGGAACCGGCACACTGGCCCCAGACGAGCCCACGCTCGCAACCGGTGCCCATCCACAAGACCGGCACAGCCACCTTCCGAGCCCCAGCCGCGGACGCGACATCCGGCGCAAGCGCCAGCACCTGTTCAACGCTCCACCGCGCCGGCACGGCACCTACCGTAACCAGCGTCAGCGACAGCGCCTTCCCCGCGGCCGAGTCGCACCGTCAGCAGGTGACGTGAAGCACCGCGTGGACATCGCGCGGGTCGAGGCCCGCGATCAGGGCGCAGGCCTGCTCGGTGGGGACCGCATCAAGGTCCACGCCCCGACGGCCGGCCTCCTTGATCACTTCGGGCATGATCGGCAGCGAGCCATGGGCACCGGTGCCGATGATCAGCCGGTTTCCGCCCCACGGGAGTTCCTCGTCCGCCGACAGAGGAGTGTGCCCGAATTCAGCGCGGTACGGCTTGGAGGGCTTCTTCTTCCGTTTCCGCACTTCGCCCGCGTCGATGACGATGTCGTGCTGGTACTCCAGCCCGTCAACCTCGATAGCTCCGAACCCGCGCAGCCGCACATCCATCGCGTCGCCTCCCGACAGTCAGGGCATAGAGTGTCGGCGCTGCGTGCTCCTCAACCGTCGGCTCGTTCAGATGAGCGTCACCTCGGTGAACAACCCCGAGAAGGCAGCCTCGAACGGACGGTCTGTGTGCATCCGATCGATCAGCATCCGTCCCGCATCGTCGCCGAACCAGGCGTCACCCGCCATCCCGAACTCCTTCAAGGAGTTGTACTCCACCACCGCGCACAGCATGCCGCTGCGGTCTCCGGCGTGGTCGAGCTCGAACAGGCGGCAGCCCACCGCCCCATGGCGCTCGGCTAGCTCGAAGGCCTCGCGGGTCATGTCCAGGGTGTCCGCCCAGCGACCCGGTAGAGGACGGCAATAGCGGGCGTCGAGTACCCGGCCGCGCCCGCGCTTCGCACCCTCCCGCCCCAGGTCGACCTCGGTCAGCACTGCAGTCGATTCGTAGATGAAGGGGGCCTCCGCCTCGCGGATGCGGTGGTTGTGGCTCTGCGCCTCCGGGTCGGCCATCGTGTCCTCGAGGTAGGCGCCGTACGCGGCGAGGTTGTCGAACTCACAGGTCAACACCAGCAGACCGGTGCTCGGGCCCGCAGTGGCGGCCTGCGTAAGCCGGATATCGCGGGCACCGTGCCGGTCGGCCAATTTCGCGCCCTCGGCGATCAGCCCAATCGCGTCGTCATAGCGGCCTGGCCGAGGACGCAGGTTCCAACTTCTGGCGATCATCTCACGCCTCCTTGCGTGCGCCCGGAGCGAGTCGCGCTCCCCGAGCGGTCCGCCCCACCCGGAAGGCAACGCAAGTGCAGGCGCGACCCCGACGTCCCGATCGCCCGCGGCGCCGGGTCGAGCACCCGCATCGTCACGCTTGGGCCGAGCGGGCCTGCGTTTCGAGCGTATGCCCGCCCGTGGCCGCCCACAAGGGTGAGCCGATTCGCGTTCGCCGACGGGGCAGTCTCGGCCAACACGCCGGATTGTGGCCGGGCCGTACCGCGCTATTACGCCGAAGTGTCGTCGTCTGACTCCGGCCGGTTGGACAGGTACGGCTCGAACTCCTCCGTAAGTTCGTCGGCGGTGGGCAAGCGAGCACCGTCGGACAGCAGCCAGCCGTCGCGTGCTGTCGTCAGTTCGTCGTATTGCTGCTCGAGCCCGCGAACGAGAGATGCGACCTGCTCGGATCCGGCCACCTGCTTGTCGACGTCGTCACGCAGCGACGCGGCTGCCTGCGCCAGTGCGGACGTGCCCGGCCGTTGAGGTCATGCCGCTCGACCTGATCAGGTGCCTGCCCGGGCTTGCCGCGCGACTCGGCGTGCCTGCCGAAGCGGATCAGGGGTCCGCACCCGGCCGGTGCATGCCATGACGACGGCCAGTGCTGTGTCCGGGTCGGTGCGCCAGCCCGCGTGCACAGCGATCGGCCGGGCGCCGGCGCGAGAGCGCAGCCAGAAACCAACAGTCTCGCCGTCGAGCAGCAGCGGCGCGATCGCGCCGGCCGAGTCCTTAGGCCACGCGCCGTCCGCGACCAGTGCGCGGTTGGTGACGCCCACGCTGGGTTGACCGAGCACCGCGCCCAGCTGCAGGGCAAGCCCGGCGCGTCGCGGATGGTCGCGACCCGTCGCGTCGACGAGCAGCACGTCCCACGATCGCACCAGGCGGCCGAGCGCCTCGCAGAGCAACGGCCCGATTCGCAGCCCCAGAATGCCAGGAACGTAGCTCCCGGCGGCTACTCCATTCACGACCGCGCGCTCGATCACCCGCTGCCCGCACATCATGACCGCGGCCGCCCACGCCGGATCACCCGCCGCCCCCGCGCCCGAGGCGCCGCATGCGAAACACACCCACGCCGAAGCAATGCGCAGCGCGTTGAACTCGGACGGACGCCAGCTCGACGGATCCGTGCCGGCGAGCCTGAGTTGGGCATCGACCAACTCCTCGACCGTCTCGGGCCAGCGGTGCGAACTACCCACCGGTGCGGATCTCCGACGACGAGTCCTACGCGAAGTGCCCTAATGACAGGGCCGCAGCGCGGGTCGTAACCACCTGACCGGTGCGAGCGGTACTGCGCCGCTGCTCGGGGGTATGCACCGACTCGCAGTCCTCGATTGCCCCGACCAGCAGGTCGTGCAGCAGCGGGTCCGGGTCGGGTATGCAGGCGCGTGCGATGCCTTGCACGGCGTAGCGGACGATGGTCGGCGCCGCGCGGCGACGGAATACCCTTTGGGAAGTCGTGAGATTACGCGTGTAGCGGTGCGCCCACGTGGCGGCCGCAGGAGCGAGGGCGAGTGCGTCACTGCTCTCCTGGCTCAACGGCGTACAGGGACAGCCGTCCAACTCGGCCAGCAACCGCTCACAGGTCAGCACGGCGGTAGCCATCATCTGCTGTCGCCCCTCAGCCACGACGGGCAACGCCGTCCGCGCCGCTCGCAGTGCGATACGGAGATCGATACGCAGATCAGCGCCGGTCAAACCAATCATGTCGGGAACCAGTTCGACCAATTCCTGTCGAGCCTCATCGGAGATGAAGTCGTTGACCTGCCGCGCGAGCTCGCCGAGCAGTGGGTGCGTACAAGCCGGATGGTCACTCCACTTCTCGCCCGCCAGGAAGGACGCGTACTCCATAACGCACGCACCGCTGCGCGGTCTACGGTGCTTCCCCCGCGACAACAGCGGAAGAAACTCGGCTGAACGCCCACGCTCCGTCGACATTCCGACCACCCCATTCCGCGAACGCTGCATACGAGTCTGCACCCAACGCCCGTGTGCTGCCGCCAGCGTCGTGCCAGGCGGATGCCATTGCCCTCAGCCGACCAGAATGAGAACCTCGACTGGCGGCAGGCAGGACGTGCGCGTCCGACCCGCCGTCGCTCGCCACCAGGTTCGGCTCCGGACCGCGGTGGAAGCGGGCTTGAGGAGGCGTGGCGGATCTTCGCAGCCCCGGGGGGAAGGCGCTCCCCGCCACGCCCCCGCACTGATTGTCCTCCGTAACTACCGCGGTGTAACTAATCGCTGAAGAGTGCGCCGGTGTCGATCAGGCCGACGTTCCGGGGGCTGGGATTCGCGCGCCTCAAACGAGGGTTGTAGTGAGGCCCGGTGCAGCAAGATATTTGCCAGATTGGTCGATGCGCGACGTACTGATACGCGACATTCCCTGCGCGGTGCTCGGCGCACTGGACACGCACGCCGCCCGATTGGGACGTGACCATGACTGCAACACGCGACGAGTCAAGCCTTGCGCCCGTGCGGCAGCATCGCAGCCACCTCGCCGTCGACACGGTACGGCGCAACGACTCGGTCGACCTCAGACGCCGAGTGCGCTGGCCGCACGGTCGTAGTCGGCCGCCGCCACCCAGAGCATCATCGCGTAACGCCCCGACCCCGCAGCAGCGGCCGCGGCGGCAGTGACGTTGACGTTCGCATCGGCGAGCTTCGCCGTGACCTCGGCGACCGCACCCACCTGGTCGTCGCCCTGGACCAGAAACGCCTGCTTCGGATCGCTGAGCGTGACGTCGACCTGCTGGCATGCCGTCCTCAACGACGCCGCGTCCTCCGGGACCAGATCGATCTGCGACCGACCCGCACCGACCGGGAACCCGAGATAGGCGACCAGGTTCACCCCGCGCTCCTCGAGCGCCGACAGAATGCGCTGACCCTCGCCCGGCGTATCCGGGACGGTCACGTAGTAGTACTCAACGCCTCGCACCGTCTCAGCCATCGCAGCCATCCTCCGTGCCGTACAGGGCAAACCTACGCCGACACTCGAACTCCGTCTTCGTCGCGCACAGCTGCTCCGAGACAATCACCGTGCGCTAGCCGGCCGCGCGCGACAATCGGGTCAGATCGTGATCGCCAAAGGTCGGCTGTTGGCACGGGTCAATGCGGCCGGCCACTCGCACAATCCACCCACCCGGGCCGAGCAGGGTGATCTTCACCACGCCCACCGGGCTGATCCGCGACCGTAGCTACGAGATCGCGCACGCCGGGAAGACGATCAAGGGCCTAGACCCTCCACCTAGCGGCGGAGCGAGCGGCGCGTCTCGATGACATCGCAGCGCTATTAGGCCACAACGTAGAGAGCCACTTCGACACGAATCGCGTCAACCGTTGGGGGAGGATGAGCTGACGTGTCGTGGCTACTGAGAGACCCTGTTCGTGCTGATCATCCACCGCTCAGAGCGTGCCGATAAGCTGGTTGACGCGCTTGGCCACGTGCTCAGCGAGCCGGCTGAGGACCCGTTCCGACCGGAGATCGTCGCTGTCCCCAGCAGGGGTGTGGAGCGGTGGCTGGCCCAGCAGCTGAGCCACGTCCTCGGCGCTGAGCACGATGACGGGGTCTGCGCGAACGTCCTGTTCCCCTCGTACACGCGCTTCCTCGACCAGATCAGCGCCGAGGCCGACGCAGACTATGCGGCGTCAGTCGAGAAGTGGTCGCGAGAACGATCCGTGTGGCCGCTGCTGCACGTGATCGACGAATGTGCACCGAGCGAGCCGTGGTGCCGTGTGCTGGCGCGCCATCTCGGGCTGGACGGGACCGGGGACAAGGGACGCCGTTTCGCGGTGGCGGGCAAGCTAGCCGGCCTGTTCCATCGCTACGGCCTATCTAGACCCGAGATGATCCAGGCGTGGTACGGCAATCGAGACGAACGAGGGGATGGCGCTGCTCTGCCGGCCGATCTGCGCTGGCAGGCCGAGTTGTGGCGCCGGTTGCGCGTGGAGATCGGCAGCCCGTCGCCGGCTGAGCTGCTGGAGCAGACGTGCGGGAACCTCCCGGCCGGGCCGTCGTTCTCGATCTTCGGTGCAACCCGGATCGCGCCTGCGCGG
>JBKOXO010000045.1:0-10568 GCA_046744105.1 Actinomycetota bacterium | reverse complement strand
GTCGCTTGCGGCCGCGCAGCTGCGTCACCGGCCTGGACGCTGGGCGCTGCTCGTCGCCGGCGTGGCCTTGGCCGCCGCAATCCCGGTGGTGGCCGCCGGCGCCGGCGATTCGGTGGCGGCCCAGACCGTACGGACGACGGTGCACCAGATGTCGCCGGGCGACCGCACCATCACCGTTGTCGGGACCGGCACGATCTATAGCCGCAGCGACGCCGCGAGGTTCGACGCGCTGGTGCGTACGCAGCTGGTCCGGCTGTCGCGGTATCCGGTGCGGCGTGAACTCGTCTTCCACCAGCTCTCCCAGAAGGGCGCCACGTTCTTCCTCGGCGCCGCCGACGACCTGCGCACTGCCGTACGCGTGACAAGCGGTCGACTGCCGCGGTCGTGCACCCCACACCGCTGCGAGGTGGTCGCCCTCGGCGGCGACGAGGCGACGCTGGCCCACGCGGTGGCCTCCCTGGGCCTGGTCGTCGTCGGGCGCGCGGAGCGCACCGACCCGACCCTGCTCAGCGGCCAACTCGATCCGGGCTCGGGACCGCTGCTGCTCGGCGACGGTGCCGACGCCGTGTCGCAGCTCGAGCCGCTCTCGCTGTTCGCGCGCACCTACGGCTGGGTGACCAGCCTGGACGTCGACCGCGTGATCGCACTGGGCGTGCCCGCGTATGTACGACGCTCCTCCGAAGTGGCCGACACGGTGATCGCCAAGGTCGAGGGTGGCGCCGCAATCGTCCGCCCCGACGAGCAGCTGACCGACCAGTACCACCGCGCCTCCCTGTCGGCGCGCCGGTTCGCCCTGCTCGGCGGGACGGCGGCCGTGCTGTTACTCGGCTTCGCGATCGTCGCCGCGGTGAGCCTGCGCCGCGAACACGCGGTGTTCGTAGCCGTGCTGCGTCGCCGCGGCGCGCGCATCGCCGGGGTCGGGGCGGTCACCGCATTGGAGGCGGGCGCGGCGTGCCTGGCCGGGACCGCGCTCGGCGCAGTGTTGGGCGCCGGCGTGACAGCTGGGCTTGCCGACGGCGCGCACATCCCTGCGTGGCGGACGATCTGGCACGCGCTCGGCTCGGCATGGCCGGCGATGGTGCTGCTTCTCGTGGCAGCCACCGCGGTTACCGCCGCCGTGCTGCTCTGGCCGGACCGGGATCGCCGGACGGTGTGGCGCACCGTCGAGCTCATCGGCGCTAGCTGCCTCGGCGCCGCGTGGCTGGCCGCCGGCCGCGGGTCGACGTCGCTCGCCGACGGCACTGACCCTCTTGTCGTGGCGCTACCGGTGCTCGCTGCCGTCGTGGGCGGACTGGTCGCGGCGCACCTCTGGGCGCCGCTGGCCCGCCTCGCCGAGCGGCTCGTTCCGCGCGGCTCGGTGGCCGGACGGATCGGGTTGCTCGGCGCGATCCGCCGACCGCTGCGCCCTGTCGCCACGACGGCGTTCCTCACGGCTGCGGTCGCGTCGGTGGTCTTCGCCGGCGCGTATCGCGCGACGCTGCTCGGTGGCGCGATCGACCAGGCGGCCTACCAGGTGCCCCTCGACGCGACGCTCACCGGCGGGCGGAACGTGACGACACCGCTGGCGGTGACGAGCCCGTCCGCGCTGGCGGCAGCCGCGCCGGACACCCGGGCGTACGAGGTGGTGCGGACCTCGGGCGTGGTGCGTCCGCTCGACGGCAGCACCGAGCAGGTCGAGGTACTCGGCGTCGACGGCGCCGCGATCCGCGAGGTACGCCGCTGGTCGCAGGTGACGGGCACCTCCGATTCGCCGGCGAGCATCGCCCGCCGCCTGCACGCGGCGGTGCCGAACCCGGCGCCGCCGGTCACCGTCCGCACGGTGAGCATCGATGTCACGGGCTTGTCACCGGCCGTGGACGTCCTGTTGTGGCTGACGTCCGGCGACGGGCGCGACGCCCCGGTGCCGCTGCACCGCCACGGCTCGCGCCTCACCGGCACGATGCCGCCCGGGCCGTGGCGGCCCCTTGCGATCACGCTCAACGAGAACACCGAGTACGCCACGCATCACCAGCACGCCATCGGGGAGGGCAATACCGACCAGCCGATTATCGCCGGGACGGTCACCTTCGGCGCGGCGCCGTGGAATTGGGGCGGCTGGGGTTCGGCCAATGCCAACGCCGGTGTCAGCGGCGCTGCGCTGCACGTCTCATACCGGCTCGAGGGCTCGCAGATCGTCCTGGTACCGGACTACAGGCCGCCGCCGGAGCTGCCCGTGGCGGTGGATCCGGCGACCGCCGGCATCGCCGACCACGGCCGGCTGACGATCACCCTGGACGAGGTCACCGTCATCGGCCGGGTTGTGGCCACCTTGCCGCGCTTCCCCACGACCGGCGGACCGTTCGTGCTCGCCGACCACCAGGCGCTGGCGTCCGTGGTCGATCGAAGCCAGCCCGGCACCGGCGCCACCAGCGAGCTCTGGATCGCGAGCCCAGACGCGGCTCGCGTCACCGCGCCGTTGCACCAACTGACCGTGACGCTGCGCGCGCCGATTCAGCAGCGCCTCACCGACGACCCGGTCGCGAGTGGCTCCCGCCTGCTGCTCGCACTGCTCGCCGGGCTGGCGCTGCTCGTCGGCGGTGTCGCGGTAGTGCTGCTGGTTCTCGGCGACCGACGCGACGACGCGGGGGAGCTTTCCGCCTGGGAGGCGGACGGCGTGCGCCCGGCGACGCTGCGCCGGATGCTGTTCTTGCGCGCGGCGTCGGTCGTTGCGGTGGCGCTGCCGTTCGGGCTGGTGACCGGGCTCGTGCTCGCCCGGGTCGGCGCCACGCTGGTCGCCGTCGACGCATCCGGCGTGGCGCCGGTGCCGCCGCTCTCCGTGTCGATCGGCGCGGCATGGACGGCGCTGCTGCTGCTCGCCGGGCTGGGCCTCGCCGTGGCGCTGGCCGCAGCCGTCACCTCCCGGATGCTGCGCGAACACCTGCCGGTCCGTCCCGAACTGGACCTGCGATGACCGCCATAGACATTGCTGACGCGTTCTGCCTGTACCCCATACCGGGCGGTACGGTGGCCGCGTTGCGCGGCCTGTCGCTGACCGTTGCCACCGGCGAACGCCTCGTCGTGCACGGGCCGAACGGTTCGGGCAAGACGACGCTGCTGCGTGTGCTGGCAGGCGAGGTAGCACCCAGCGCGGGCACGGTGTCTGTTGCGGGGATCGACCTGGCCGGCGCCGACGAGGCGACGCGTTCGCGACTCCGGTTGACGCGGTTGGGCATCGTCGATCAGCACAGCGCTCGGGCGCTGCGCCCGGAGCTCTCCGTTCTCGACAACGTCGCGCTACAGCTGCGCCTGGCCGGCATAGGCCGAGTCGAGGCCCGGCGGCGGGCCGCCGAGACACTCCAGCGACTCGAGCTGGACGAGCTGGCGCGGCGCCACCCAGCGAGCCTCTCCGGTGGCGAGGCCCAGCGGGTCGCGGTGTGCGCCGCACTTGCGCACGAGCCCACCGTTGTGCTCGCCGACGAGCCGACCGGCGAGCTCGACCTCACGTCCGCCGACGCCGTCTACGACCTGCTTGCGGACGCCGTGGCCGCCATCGGCGCCACGCTGCTGCTCGTCACCCACGACCACCGTGCCGCCCGCATCAGCGACCGGGTAGTGCGCATCCGGGACGGCCGGCTCTCCGAGCAGTGGACCCCGGACGGGCCCGAATTCCTGGTCGTGGACGACCGGGGCTGGGTGCGGCTGCCCGAACCGCTGCGGCGTGCCGCCGGTGCGGAGCAGACCGTCCGGGCGCACGGCGAGGCGGGACGCATCGTGCTGGGCGGTACCGGCGAGGTGGGTGCCGCGCAGCCGGCGAAGACGCCGGCTCCGCGGTCCGCGGCCGCCGAGCCCATCGCGGCGCTGTCGGGCGTACGGGTCGCCTACGACACCCGTGTCGTGCTCGACGACCTCGACCTAGAAGTCCGTGCCGGTGCGCTCACACTGGTGCGTGGCCGGTCCGGGTCGGGCAAGTCGACGCTGCTGCGCGTGCTCACCGGGCTCGCCGATCCCGACGCGGGACGCGCCGTCCTGGCAGGCGTCGAGCTTGGCACGCTCGGCCGGGCGGCTCGCGCAGACCTGCGCCGTAGGCACGTCGCCGTGGCCGGACAGGGCGGTGCGCTCGCCGAGCCCCTCGACGTAGTCGAGAATCTGGCGCTGGCCCGCACTGCCCGCGGGCTGCCCGCCGACCCGGACCTGATCGACAAGACCGTTGAGGCGCTGACCCTCACGGCGCTGCGCGAGCGTGCAGTGCGGCTGCTGTCCGGGGGCGAGCGCCAGCGGGTCGCCGTGGCGCGCTCACTCGTCGTCGAGCGCGACCTCGTGGTGCTGGACGAGCCGACCTCGTCCCAGGACGAGGCACACGCCGAGATCGTGGCGCGAGTGCTCGCCGACGCGGCCGCTGCCGGCCGGGCGGTGCTGTGCGCGACGCACGACCCGGTCCTCGCCGGCGTCGCCGATGCGGTGCGCACGCTCGACTGAGCGGCGCGGAACGTGTACATCTCTGTCATGAGCGTTCCAGGCGGACCGCCGGGGCCGAGCGTCCCCGGCGAGCCCCGCGAGCCTGGCAAGAGCAGCCTGCGTAGCAGGATCAAACCCAAGCATGTCGCAGCGTTCGTAGTGGTCGTGCTGCTGGTGATCTTCATGGCGGAGAACCTGCGCAAGGTGCCGATCCGGTTCATCGGCCCACAAGTCCACGCTCCGCTGATCTTGGCGCTGCTGGTCAGCGCCGTGCTGGGCGCTCTCGTGGTATTGGTCGTTCAGCGGTTGCGCCGCCGCGGCTGAGACCGGCCGCCAGGCGCGACCATCCAGCATCGATCAATGGTGTCTATACGTCACCGCGAAACTTGGCATTGGACGTATGGATGCCGCTGGCGCACCCTGGCTGGCATGGGCACCATGACACCGACCCGTTCGTGCACCGAGCTGATCGACGGCGTGCGCGCCGCGGTCGCCACCCATGCGAACTGGTCCCGCACCGCGGAACTGGTCGCCGAGCAGCTGCGGCTGCACCTGCCCAGCCCGGACGTTCTGACCGCCGAGCAGCGCCTCGGCAGTGCAGACGAGTACTGCAGCCACACGCTGCACGTCGAGCCCGACGGTTCGTTCTCGATCATCGCCGTCGTGTGGCGGCCCGGGCAGGTGACGCGCATCCACGACCACGTGACGTGGTGCGTGTTCGGCGTCATCCAGGGCGTTGAGCATGAGGAGCTCTTCGACGAGAACCTCGCCCTCGTCGGCGTGAACGACAACCACGTAGGCGATGTCAGCGGCTTCGCGCCGCCCGGCGACATCCACCGGGTGCACAACACCGGCGACGTGACGGCGATCTCGGTGCACGTTTACGGCACCGACGTCACCCGCGTCGGCTCGAGCGTCCGCAGGTATTACAACTAGGCCTGCCTGCGCACCGAACCTACGCGCGCCACAGCGCCGTCAGTCGGCCAAGCGGCGCAGTCCGTCCGGACTCGTGTTCCCGCCGGACACGACCAGAACGACCGTCGCGTCGGCCGGCCAGGACACCGCGTCGGAGAGCATCGCGGCCAACCCCACGGCGGCTGACGGCTCGGCGAGCAGCTTCGTGGCGTCCAGCAGGTGCCACCACGCCGGGAGGATCGCTTCCTCGGAGATCTCGACGACCTCGTCCACGAACGCCTCGATGTGTGCGAACGGATGGTCGCCGGTGAACGGCGGGCACAGCCCGTCCGCAATCGAGATCGCATGTCCCGGAAGTGGCACCGGGCCGCCGTGCCGCAACGCCAGACTCACTGCCGGTGAGACTGCCGGTTCAATGCCCACCACCCGGGTCACCGGGGACCGCGCCTTGATCGCCGTGGCGATCCCGCTGATCAGCCCGCCGCCGCCGACCGGGACGAGCACGAGGTCAGGCGTGGGTACCTCCGCGAGGAGCTCCGTCCCCGCCGTACCGTGCCCAGCAATCACCAGCGGGTCGTCGAACGGATGAAGCAGCCGATACCCGCGCTCGGCCATGATCTGATGGCAGGTACCGGGGAGGTCCTCGGTGAAGACCAGCTCGGCGCCGTAGCGCCGCACGGCGGCCACCTTGCTCGCGACGGCCCCAGGAGGCATGCATACGACGGCGGGAATGCCGAGCCGGGACGTCGCGTAGGCCACGGCCGCCGCGTGATTGCCGGCGGAGAAGGTCGCGACTCCGCTCGGCAGGTCGCCGCACTCACGCCAGGAGAGCAGCGTGTTGAACGTGCCGCGCACCTTGAAGCTGCCGGCGTGCTGGAGATTCTCCGCCTTGACGAAGACGCGGGCACCCGTCTGCTCGCTGAGCCGCTCGCACGACCAGGTCGGCGTGTGGCGGACCAGCCCGCGCAACCGTCCGGCCGCCCGTTCGATGTCGTTCATGTCGACGAGCTCTGGCATGGCGCTAGCTTGCCCGAACCGCCCAGTGCGTGGGCGGCGCGGGTGCTCGCCCGGACGATCAGCGTCCTCGGCCACTGGGAATTGATTGGTAAGCTCTTCCCTATGGAGGCGACGGTCGACTCAGTCGGGCGCATCGTTATCCCGAAAGCTTTGCGACAGGCGCTCGGTCTGCATGCTGGATCCACGGTCGACATCTCCCGCTATGGCGCCGGTCTGCAGCTGGTGCCTACCGGGCGTACAGCTCGCCTGGTCGAGGAAGACGGTGCGCTGGTCGCGACCGGCAAGACCAACATCGACGACGACGTCGTCTTCGCGCTGATCGACTCTGGCCGGCGGTGACCAGCCCTGTCGCGGTGGACAGCAGCGTGGCGGTGCCGCTCCTGGTGCAGACGCATCGAGCCCACTCCGCGGTGGTGCGCTGGTGGGCCGGTCGCCGGCTCGCGCTCAGCGGGCACGCCGTGGTCGAGACGTACTCGGTACTGACCCGCCTTCCCGGTGACGTTCGGTTGGCGCCGACGGATGCGGCGCACCTGCTCAACGAGCGCTTTGGCCCGCCGCTCCTTCTTGGTCGTCGGCTCGCCACGCGGCTTCCGGACGTGCTCAGTGGCCTGAATATCGCCGGGGGAGCCGTCTACGACGCGCTCGTGGCTCTTGCAGCGAAAGAGCACGGGTGCGAGCTGGCTACACGTGACGGACGGGCCAAGGCCACCTACGAGACCGTGGGCGTTCGAGTCATCGTCGTCGAATAAAGCCGCCTTGAGCGGAACAGACTCAACCTTCGGATCGTTGGCATGGGTGGACCATTGACCGACGAGGTGAGCGCATACCCATGGACCTGACAACCCGTAGCCAGCAAGCCGTGTCCTCGGCGGTGAAGGCGGCCGCCGAACGCGGCAATCCGGCCGTCGAGCCGGCACATCTCGCCGTCGCGCTGCTGGACGACGCCGAGGGGTTGACCCGTCCGCTCCTGCAAGCGGTCGGCATCGACCCTCTCGCCGCGCGGGCAGCGGCCCAGCACCAGGTCGACGCCTTGCCCTCCGCGGCGGGGTCGACGGTCGCGGCACCGCAGCCGTCCCGAGCGTTCCTGGCCGTACTGAGCGCCGCCGAACGGGAGGCCCGCGACCGCTCCGACGAATACGTCTCCACCGAACACCTGATGATCGCACTGGCCGACCTGCTGGGCGCCCAGCCTGCCGCGCTGCGCGACGCGCTCGCCAGCATTCGTGGGTCGCAGCGTGTCACGTCCCCCGACCCGGAAGGGACGTTCCAGGCACTCGAGAAGTACGGGGTCGACTTCACCGCTCGCGCCCGCGAGGGCAAGATCGACCCGGTGATCGGCCGGGACGCCGAGATTCGCCGGGTGATTCAGGTGCTGTCCCGGCGCACCAAGAACAACCCGGTGCTGATCGGCGAGCCAGGCGTCGGCAAGACGGCCGTCGTCGAGGGACTCGCGCAGCGCATCGTCGCCGGCGACGTCCCCGAGTCGTTGAAGAACAAGCGGCTGGTGGCTCTCGACCTGGGCGCCATGGTCGCGGGCGCCAAGTACCGCGGCGAGTTCGAGGAACGGCTCAAGGCGGTCCTCAACGAGATCAAGGACGCGGGTGGGCAGGTCGTCACGTTCATCGACGAGCTGCACACCGTGGTCGGCGCCGGCGCGACCGGCGAGGGCGCGATGGACGCGTCCAACATGCTCAAGCCGATGCTCGCCCGCGGCGAGCTGCGCATGGTCGGCGCCACCACCCTGGACGAGTACCGCGAGCACATCGAGAAGGACGCCGCTCTGGAGCGGCGCTTCCAGCAGGTGCTGGTGGGTGAGCCGTCCGTCGAGGACACGATCGGCATCCTGCGCGGGCTGAAGGGCCGCTACGAGGCGCACCACAAGGTGCAGATCAACGACGGGGCGCTCGTGGCCGCGGCCACTCTCTCCGACCGTTACATCACGAGCCGGTTCCTGCCGGACAAGGCGATCGACCTGGTGGACGAGGCGGCGTCCCGGCTGCGGATGGAGATCGACTCCCGTCCCGTCGAGGTAGACGAGCTGCAGCGTGCCGTCGACCGGCTGCACATGGAGGAGCTGGCGCTCGGTAAGGAAACCGATCCCGCCTCGATCGAGCGGCTGGCCAAGCTGCGTGCCGAGCTGGCCGACCAGCAGGAGAAGCTGGACGCGCTCAACGCCCGGTGGGAGCGGGAGAAGTCCGGACTGAATCGCGTCGGTGAGCTCAAGGAGCGGCTGGACGACCTGCGCGGTCAGGCCGATCGTGCCCAGCGCGACGGTGACTTCGAGACCGCGTCCCGGCTGCTGTACGCCGAGATCCCGGCGCTTGAGAAGGAACTCGACGCAGCCAGCGCGGCCGACGCGGCGCAGGACGTGCTCGTCAAGGAAGAGGTCACCGCCGACGACATCGCCGACGTCGTGTCCGCGTGGACCGGCATCCCGGCGGGCCGCCTGATGGAGGGCGAGACCGCCAAGCTGCTGCGCATGGAAGACGAGCTGGGGGCGCGCGTGATCGGTCAGGAACCGGCGGTGCGGGCCGTATCCGACGCGGTGCGCCGGGCGCGCGCGGGCGTCAGCGACCCGAACCGTCCTACCGGATCGTTCCTGTTCCTCGGCCCGACGGGTGTCGGCAAGACCGAGCTGGCCAAGGCGCTGGCTGCGTTCCTGTTCGACGACGAGCGGGCGATGGTGCGTATCGACATGAGCGAGTACTCCGAGAAGCACTCGGTGGCTCGGCTCGTCGGCGCCCCGCCCGGCTACGTCGGCTATGAGGAGGGCGGGCAGCTCACCGAGGCGCTGCGGCGCCGTCCGTACAGCGTCGTGCTGCTGGACGAGGTGGAGAAGGCGCACCCGGACGTGTTCGACGTACTGCTCCAGGTGCTCGACGACGGCCGGCTCACCGACGGGCAGGGCCGTACGGTCGACTTCCGCAACGCGATCCTGGTGTTGACGTCGAATCTCGGCTCTGCCGCGCTTGCCGCGGACGTCCCGCATAAGAAGGACGCCGTATTGGCCGTGGTGCGCGAGCACTTCAAGCCGGAGTTCCTGAACCGGCTCGACGACATCGTGGTGTTCGACTCGCTCGACACGGAGGCGCTGACCCGGATCGTCGACATCCAGGTGGCCGCGCTGGCGCGCCGGCTCGAATCGCGGCGGCTCACCCTGGACGTCACCGAGGGCGCCCGCGAGTGGCTGGCCATCAACGGCTTCGACCCGGTGTACGGCGCCCGACCGCTGCGGCGCCTGGTGCAGACCGCGATCGGCGATCAGCTGGCCCGGCAACTGCTCTCGGGTGAGATCCGCGACGGGCAGACCGTCACGGTGGACGTACTGGACGACCGCTCCGCGCTGACGGTCAATCCGGCGTAGCAGTCACGGCGGGGTCTTGCCGCGTAACCAATCAGTGGCCGCCGGGGACCAGGCCAGCGACAGCCCGACGATCGGCAGCGTGACGAACACGATCGCCCAGATGACCACGCCGATTTCGTGCACGCGCAGCACCCAGTACAGCCCGGCGGCGATGCACAGCCCGCCGCCGACGGTGAGCAGCACGCGGCCGCCCTCGGACCGTCCGGCAATCATGATCCCGCCGGAGATCTGCAGGCCGGCCGCCACCATGTTGATCAAGCCGTCTATGGCCAGTTCGGCGGTAATGCTGTTGTCGTGCGATCCGAACGCGTTGTTCCAGCTGTCCACAGCGGACGCGCCGACCATTAGCAGCAACCCAGCCAGGATCAGCAGCCCGGCGTCGACATAGGCGAGCACACCGGCCGCGGGGATTGCCGGCGGACGGTCGTCGTACCAAGGGGCGCCCGACGAGCCGGGATAGCCCGGTGGCGGCGGGGCGGGCGCGCCGGGCGGTAACGAGTAGCCGGCCCATGGTGGCGGGCTGGGGTACTGAGGGTTCGGATCGATCGGCGAGTCGTCGAACGGCGGCTCGAACGGGGTGGTCACACGCTCTCCTGGGTGTTCGGCCCGTCCTATCTGTCCGAGCGTAGCCGCCAGGGCTCCGCCCTTCTGGATGTGCGCACGTACACTGCGCGGCGTGACCGACACAGCCGACACCATCCACCCACCACGCACGATCGTTGCCGCGTTCGTCGCCACGATCGCGTCCGCGGTGCTGTCGGTGGTCAGCGCTGCGCTGTGGTGGGGCTACCAGGAGTACCTGCGCAACGAGTTCGTCAAGGCGAACAACAAGCTCAAG
>JBKOXO010000147.1:0-4944 GCA_046744105.1 Actinomycetota bacterium | reverse complement strand
AATCCGGGCGGTGGGGCCAGGCCAGGCGGCGGCGCACCCTTGCCGGGCGGCGCACTGGACGGTGGGGCCATGCCAGGAGGCGGCGCACCCAGGCCAGGCGGCGGCGCACCCATGCCGGCCGGGGGTGCGGGCAGTCCTGGCGCGGCGCTGGTGTCCATCGTGGGATCTGTATACCCACCCGACGGGCCGGACAGCTTGATCTGCTGCTCGAACAGCGATCGGGAGGCATCGTCGAACCCCGGTGGGGACCCGTCGTCGTAGCGCGGTGGCGCGGCCGAGCCGGCCAGCGTCGGCGCGCTGAACCCGTCGTCGGGCGGGGGCGGCGACATGAACGGCTGCGGCTCGAAGCCGCCGGCTGGCCCAGCACCCGGGACGCCGAACGCCGGGCGGGGTCGCGTCTCGTCGACGTAGTCCTGCGAGTTGCCGTTGGCCGGCGACTCGTGCTCGTCCGTCGGTGCTGGAAAGGACTCGGTCGGTGCGAACGTCTCGCCCGGATAGCGCGGGCTACTCATATCGCCGTACCGCTCACCACTCGCTCACTCCTGATCGTCCGGCTCGTCAGCGTTGCGGGCGATGGCGACGAGGTTGACGCCGTCGGGCAGGTTCATCAACCGCACGCCCATCGTCTGCCGTTGTGCCCGGCGCACCTCCGCGGCTTTCGTGCGGATGACCACGCCGTCGGACGTGATCGCGTAGATCTCGTCCTCGGGACGGACGGCGATGGCGCCGACCAGCCCACCTCGCGTGGACACGATACGCGCCGTCAGGACCCCCTTGCCCCCTCGGCCCTGTTGCGGGTACTCGTCGATCTTGGTGCGCTTGCCGTATCCGCCCTCCGTCGCGACCAGGATCTCTACGTCCTCGCGCATCACTTGCATGGCCAGCAGCTCGTCGCTGTCGGTGAACCGCATGCCGATGACACCGCACGTGGCGCGGCCCATCGGGCGCAGCGTCTCATCGTCTGCCTTGAACCGAATGGACATTGCCCGCCGGCTGACCAGCAGCAGGTCGTTGTCAGGCGAGATCAGCGCGGCGCCGATCAGCTCGTCGTCATCGCGCAGGTTGATCGCGATGACCCCGCCGGACCGGTTCGAGTCGAAGTCGGTGAGCTTCGTCTTCTTGACCAGGCCCGCCTTGGTGGCCAGCACCAAGTAGGGCGCTACCTCGTAGTTGCGGATCGCGATGACCGACGCGATCCGCTCGTCCGGGCGGAATGCCAGCAGGTTAGCCACGTGCTGACCACGGGCATTGCGGTTCGCCTCGGGCAGCTCGTACGCCTTGACTCGATACACCTGTCCCTTATTGGTGAAGAACAGGATCCAGTCGTGCGTCGAGCTGACGAAGAAGTGCTCGACGATGTCGTCGGTCTTGAGGCCCGCACCCTGCACGCCCTTGCCGCCGCGGCGCTGCGCCCGGTACAGGTCGGTCTTGGTGCGCTTGGCGTAGCCGGTGCGGGTGATGGTGACGACGACATCCTCGTCGGCGATGAGGTCCTCGATGCTGGCGTCACCGTCGTAGGGCACCAACCGGGTGCGCCGCTCGTCGCCGTACTTCTCGACGATCTCCTTCAGCTCGTCCCGCACGATGACCCGCTGCCGTCCCGGCTTGGCGAGGATGTCGTTGTAGTCCTCGATCTGCGCGGCGATCTCGTCGTGCTCGTCGATGATCCGCTGCCGCTCCAGGGCGGCCAGCCGGCGCAGCTGCATATCGAGGATGGCAGTGGCCTGTATGTCGTCGATCTCGAGCAACTGCATGAGGCCGGTCTTGGCCACGTCGGCCGACGCGGAGTTGCGGATCAATGTGATGACCGCATCCAACTGATCGAGCGCCTTGAGCAGCCCGCGTAGTACGTGAATGCGCTCCTCGGCCTTGCCGAGCAGGTACCGGGTGCGCCGGACGATGACCTCGATCTGGTGGTCGGTGTAGTGCATGACGAACTGGTCGAGGCGCAGCGTGCGGGGCACGCCGTCGACGATCGCCAGCATGTTGGCGCCGAACGTCGTCTGCAACTGGGTGTGCTTGAACAGGTTGTTCAGCACCACCTTGGCCACGGCGTCGCGCTTGAGTGTGACGACGATCCGCATACCGATGCGGTCGGACGACTCGTCGTTGATGTCGGCGATGCCGGTGACCTTGCCGTCCTTGGCAAGTTGGGCGATCGACTCGACGAGGTTGTCCGGGTTGACCTGGTACGGCAGTTCGGTGGCGACCAGGACAGTGCGGCCCTTGACGTCTTCCTCGACGTTGACGACGGCACGCATCCGGATCGCGCCGCGGCCGGTGCGGTAGGCATCCTCGATGCCGTCGCGGCCGAGGATCAGCCCGTGGGTCGGGAAGTCAGGACCGGGGATGAGCTCGATGAGTTTGTCGAGTAGCTCCTGCGAGGTGGCGTCCGGGTGGTCGAGCGCCCAGGTAACACCGGCGGCGACCTCGCGCAGGTTGTGCGGCGGGATGCGGGTGGCCATGCCGACAGCGATGCCCTCCGACCCGTTTACCAGCAGGTTCGGGAACCGCGCCGGCAGGATCGTCGGCTCCTGGGTGTTGCCCGCGTAGTTGGGAACGAAATCGACGGTTTCCTTATCGATGTCCGCGAGCATGTGCATGGCCAGGGGCGCCAGCCGGCACTCGGTGTACCGGTAGGCCGCGGCCGGGTCGTTGCCCGGCGAGCCGAAGTTGCCCTGCGGGTCGATCATCGGGTACCGCAGCGACCACGGCTGCGCCATGCGCACCAAGGCGTCGTATAGCGCGGTGTCCCCATGCGGGTGGTAGTTGCCCATCACGTCGCCGACGACGCGGCCGCACTTGACGTAGTTGCGGTCCGGGCGGAACCCCGAGTCGTACATCCCGTACAGGATCTTGCGGTGTACCGGCTTGAGCCCGTCGCGCACGTCGGGCAGCGCGCGCCCGATGATCACCGACATCGCGTAGTCGATGTAGCTGCGCTGCATCTCCGCCTGAATGTCGACAGGCTCGATGCGATCAAAGCCGGTAGTTTCCGTCACTGTTCCGCCTCTCCGGCCTTCACTCTTGTCGTCACGTCCCAGCCAGCTCACCACTCGCTGTTGCCTACAACTTCCAGCGCAGGGTTAGATGTCCAGGAATCTCACGTCGTGGGCGTTGCGGACGATGAACGAGCGCCGCGCCTCGACGTCTTCGCCCATCAGCACGCTGAACAGCTCGTCCGCCGTCGCTGCATCGTCGAGGGTGACCAGCCGCAGGATGCGCCGGGCCGGGTCCATCGTGGTCTCCCACAGCTCCTTGGCGTTCATCTCGCCGAGGCCCTTATACCGCTGGGTTGCCTCGTCCTTGGGCAGCCGCCTGCCGGCCTCTTGCCCGGCCTTGATCAGGCCGTCCTTCTCCCGCTCGGTGTACGCGTAGTCGGGGTCGCCCTTCGTCCACTTGATCTTGTACAGCGGCGGTGCGGCCAGGTAGACGTGCCCGTTCTCGACGAGCGGGCGCATGAACCGGAACAGCAGCGTCAACAGCAGCGTGGTGATGTGCTGACCGTCGACGTCGGCGTCGGCCATCAGGATGATCTTGTGGTAGCGCAGCTTGCTGATATCGAAGTCCTCGTGGATTCCGGTACCCAGCGCCGTGATCAGCGACTGCACCTCGGTGTTCTTCAGCACCCGGTCGATGCGCGCCTTCTCCACGTTGATGATCTTGCCTCGGATGGGCAGGATCGCCTGGAACATCGAGTCACGGCACGATTTCGCCGAGCCGCCCGCTGAATCGCCCTCGACGATGTACAGCTCGCTCTCGGCCGGGTCGGTAGACCGGCAGTCCGACAACTTGCCCGGCATGCCCATCGTGTCGAGCGCGTTCTTGCGGGCGAGCCGGCGCGCCTGCTGTGCCGCCTTGCGTGCCCGCGCGGCCTGCGACGCCTTGGTGACGATGATCTTGGCCTCGCCCGGGTTGCGCTCCAACCAGTCTGCGAGCCAGTCGTTGCACACCTTCTGCACGAACGACTTGGCCTCGGAGTTGCCCAACTTGGTCTTGGTCTGCCCCTCGAACTGCGGCTCGCCGAGCTTGACGGACACGATTGCGGCGAGCCCTTCACGGATGTCGTCGCCGGTGAGCCGGTCCTCGCGGGTGTCCTTGAGGATCTTCTTGTCGATGCCCCACTTGTTCACCACGCTGGTGAGCGCGGCGCGGAACCCCTCCTCGTGTGTGCCGCCCTCGATGGTGTTGATCGTGTTCGCGAACGTGTAGACGCTCTCGGAGTAGCCCTCGTTCCATTGCATCGCGACCTCGACCGACATCCGGTAGCGACCGTTCTCGCGGTACTCGTCGCTGAACGAGATCACCGACTTATGCATCGGAGTCTTCGTCGCGTTGAGGTGCTTGACGAAGTCGGCGATGCCACCCGCGTAGTGGTAGGTGACCTCGTTGGGGCCGCCCTCGGTATTGCCCTGATCGTCGGGCATGCCGGGGCGCTCGTCCCGCAGCACGATGGTCAGCCCTTTGTTGAGAAACGCCATCTCCTGCAGACGGCGGCTGATCGTCTCGAACGAGTACGTCGTGGTCTCGAAGATCGCGGGATCGGCCCAGAACGTGACAGAAGAGCCACTCCTGCGGCTCTTGCCGACTTTCTGGAGCGGAGCAGCCGGCTTCTGTGCCTGGTACGGCTGGTGCCACTCAAAGCCGTCCCGCCAGATCGTCAGCTCGAGGTTGGTGGACAGTGCGTTCACGACGGAGACGCCCACGCCGTGCAGGCCGCCGGAAACGGCATAGGCCTTGCCGTCGAACTTCCCGCCGGCGTGCAGCACGGTCAAGATCACTTCGGGAGTGGGGCGCTTCTGCGTGGGATGCATGTCCGTGGGGTAACCACGGCCGTTGTCGACCACGCGAACGCCCCCATCGGCGAGCAGCGTCACGTCGATGCGGTCGGCGTAGCCGGCCAGCGCCTCGTCGACGGCGTTGTCGACGACCTCCCAGACGAGG
>JBKOXO010000204.1:0-7647 GCA_046744105.1 Actinomycetota bacterium | reverse complement strand
GCGATGGAGTACGTTCGGCTGGGCCGGTCTGGGCTGCGAGTGTCGCGAATATGTCTGGGCATGATGAGCTACGGGAACCGTGGCGCGCGGGACTGGCACCTGGACGAGGACGCTGCGGAGCCGATCGTGCGCCGCGCCGTCGAGTCGGGGGTGACGTTCTTCGACACCGCCGACATGTACGACCGGGGCGCGAGCGAAGAGGTCACCGGAAGGCTGCTCGCCCGGCTGTTCGACCACCGCGACGAGTACGTGCTGGCGACGAAGGTCTTCTTTCCGATGGGCCCGGGTCCCAACGACGGCGGGCTGTCGCGCAAGCACATCCTCGCCGCCGTCGATGCGTCCCTTCGGCGACTAGGCACCGACTACGTCGACCTGTACCAGATCCACCGCTGGGATTACGAGACGCCGATCGAGGAGACCATGCAGGCGCTTTCCGACGTCGTGCGGGCGGGCAAGGCGCGCTACCTCGGGGCATCCAGCATGTTCGCCTGGCAGTTCGCGAAGGCCCAGCGCGTCGCGCCGACGCCGTTCGTGTCGATGCAGAACCACTACAACCTGGTGTACCGCGAGGAGGAGCGGGAGATGATCCCGCTCTGCCTGGATCACGGCATCGGGGTCATTCCCTACAGCCCGCTGGCTCGTGGCCTGCTGACCGGATCACGCGAGCGCACCGGTCCGACTCGCACGGCCCGCTCGCAGAGCGATCCCCTCGCTGACGAGATGTATAACGAGGGCGACTTCGATGTCGTCGACGCGGTGCGGGCCGTGGCCGCCGATCGTGGCGTGCCTCCGGCCCGGGTCGCGCTGGCCTGGCTGCTCGGGCGCCCCGGTGTCACCGCGCCGATCGTAGGAGCGACCAAGCTCGCACACCTCGACGATGCCGTCGCCGCTGTGGGGCTCGCGTTGACTCAGGACGAGAGCACGTGCCTCGAGGCGCCGTACCGCCCGCACCCGGTGCTCGGCCACCACTGAGGCGGGCCGTTCAGCGTTGCCAGCCGCGAATCCCGGCGGCGCGAAGGACCGCGGTCAGGGCGCGTACGGCGTCGTCGATCCGGGAATCGGGCAGGCGGCCGTAGCCGATCACGAGGCCACGTTCGCGGCTCGGGGCGAGGTGCAACGGCGAGAGCGGCTGCACGCCGATTCGCCGAGTGGCGGCCGCGGCAGCGATCGCTACGTCGTCGGCGTCGTCGGGCAGCGCGAGCAACACGTGCATTCCGGCGGCGGTACCGCGCACATCGAACTGTGGCAGGTTGGTGGTGAGGGCGTGCACGAGCCGGTCGCGCCGGCGGCGGTAGGCCTGTCGGGCACGGGCGATGTGGCGGTCGTAGTGTCCGTCGGAGATGAACTGTGCGAACGCGACCTGGTCGAACGCCGGTGAGCCCGAGTCGGTGAGCCCCTTGCGGGTGCGTACGGCCTCGACGAGACGCGCCGGCAGGCTCATCCAGCCGAGCCGCAACCCGGGGGCGAGGGTTTTCGATGCGGTGCCAATGTGCACGACGCGATCGGAGTTGAGACCCTGGAGGGCGCCGACCGGCGTCCGGTCGTAACGGAACTCGGCGTCGTAGTCGTCCTCGATGATCAGTGCGTCGTGGCTGGTCGCCCAGTCGAGCACAGCCGTGCGCCGACGCCCTGCCATAACCGCACCGGTGGGGAACTGGTGCGCCGGCGCGACCATCAGGGCGTCGGCGCGCAGGTCTGCCAGCGCGGCTGTCCGCAGACCGTCCGCGTCGACCGAGCAACCCACGATGGAAAGCCCGGATCGGCGGATCGCCGCATGCAGGTCGGGATGGGTCGGGCTCTCAACGGCAATCGTGGTCGCACCGCGTTCCAGCATGACCCGACACAGCAGATCGAGCGCCTGCGTAAAGCCTTGGGTAACGACGATGTTGCTCGGGTCGGCGCGCACGCCGCGCACCCGTGCCAGGTAGGAACTCAGTGCGACGCGCAGCTCGATCCGACCGCGATGATCGCCGTACTCCAACGCGGCGTCCGGCATCGTGCGGATCGCCTTCGTGAGAACGCGTGCCCACACCTGGCGGGGGAACAAGCGCACGTCGGGACTGATGGCCGTGAGGTCGTACCGCCAGGCAGGCAGATGAGGGTCGGCGCTGGGCTGCGGTGCCGCGAGCACCGCCGCAACGACGGGAGCAGCGCGCGGGGTGACGGCGAGATAACCCTCGACGGCCAGCTGCTCGTAGGCGTCGGTGGTCACGCCGCGGGATACTCCGAGGTCAGCGGCGAGCCGGCGTGACGACGGCAAGACCGTGCCTGCGCTCAGCCGTCCGTCCTGGATCGCGGTGCGCAGCGACTCGCGTAGCGACTGCCGCATCCGGCCACGGCGCAGGTCGAATTCCACCAGCAGGTCGCGCGCCGCACTGGCCTCATTCGCACGTCGTCGACTGGCCCTAGCCGTGATGCCAGCGAGGGTACATCCTCGACCACATCCGATGTGCGACCGAAGGAGGAGAGATGCCGATCCAGAACGTGACGGTGGTGTCCGTTCCGGTTTCAGATCAGGAACGTGCCAAGGAGTTCTATGTCGACACGCTGGGCCTCGCCCTTGTGAGGGACGACGACACGGTACCTGGCATCCGGTGGATCCAGGTCGCTCCCCGGGGCGGCGGCACCGCGCTGACCCTGGTCAACTGGTTCGAGCAGATGCCTGCGGGCAGCGTCCAGGGCCTGGTGCTCACGTCCGACGACCTGCAGGGGGACTACCAGAAGCTCAGCGCCAACGGCGTCGCCTTCGACGGTCCACCCGAGCAACGGCCCTGGGCCACCGAGGCCGTGTTCCACGACCCCGACGGCAACATGCTCGTGCTCCAGCAGGCCTGACTATGCCTTGGGCCGCTCGATGTACCACTCCGTGAACTCGCCGCAGCGGCCGTCCGGATCGAAGCGCATGACGAAGCAGTTGTCGAATACTCGGGCCACCGAGTCCGCAGTCTCCCTGTAGTGCGTGCTGCCGACGGCAACCGCCACGCGGTCATCGACGGCGACGACACGGTAGCTCGCGTCATAGGTGCCCGGTTCGTCCAGCGTCGACGCACCTGGTGCGCCGTTGTCACCTAACCAGGACCTGACCACTGCCTCGCGGCCCTCGATGGGAGCGTCGTAGGGGTGGTAGCGGTACCTGACGTCCTCCGTGAACAGGGCGGCGATCTGGTCGGAGTCGTAGGTCTTCCACGCGTCCACGTACGCGTGCAACCAGCGGTCCACTGCGTCGCGATCCACGGGGCTACCTCCTGTGCTGGTCCTGGCGCCGCCATAGCATGCGGCACGTGATCGCGATGGCACCAGCGGATTTGCCCATGGGCGATCGCCTGATCGTCGACGAGGTACCGCGCCACGCCGATGTCGCCGTCGTGGGCGCGGGTGTCGTCGGGGCGGCTTGCGCGGCCGAATTGGCCGGTGCCGGTCTGACCGTGTGCGTGCTCGATCGGCTCGGCCCGGCCGCTGGTGCGAGCTCCTCAGGCGAGGGCAACCTGCTCGTCTCCGACAAGGTGCCCGGCCCGGAACTCGAATTCACGCTGTACAGCCTGGCGTTGTGGCGGCGCTTCGCCGAGCGTTCGCAGCTGCCGCTCGAGTTCGAGGCGAAGGGGGGTCTGGTGGTGGCGGCGAGCGACGAGTCGTTCGCCGCGCTGCTGCGCGTGGTGACCGAGCAGCAACGCCTCGGCGTCGAGGCCGAAGCGGTGTCGGGTGAGGAGCTTGCCGGCCTGGAACCGATGCTCACTTCGGGGCTGCGTGGCGGCGTGCGTTACTCGCAGGACTGCCAGTTGCAGCCGATGCGCGCGGTGCGGGCGCTGCTGACCGAGGCAGCCCGGGCGGGCGCGACAATCGTGGCCGGTGCCGAGGTGCTCGGCGTGGCCCGTGATCGCGGCGGGCACGTCGAGCGACTACAGACCAGCCGCGGCACGATCGCGACTCGGCAGGTCGTTCTCGCCGCCGGCGCCTGGAGCGGCTCGCTCGCCCGTGCGGTCGGCAGCGCCGTGGACGTGCGGCCGCGGCGCGGGCACATCATCGTCACCGAGCCGCTGCCGCCGCTCGTCCGGCACAAGGTGTACGAGGCAAGCTACGTCGAAACCGTGGAGAGCGACGACGCCGCGTTGCTGTCGGCCGCCGTCGTCGAGGGCACGAAGAGCGGCCCAATCCTGCTGGGTTCGAGCCGCGAGCTGGTGGGCTGGGACCAGCGGCTGAACATGGACGCGCTCGGCGTGATCGCGAAGCGCGCGACGGCGCTGTTCCCGTTCCTGAGCGATGTGCGCGCCATTCGCGCCTACCTCGGCTTCCGCCCGGCGTCCCAGGACCACCTGCCGATCATCGGCGCGGACCTCGAGGTTCCCGGACTGTGGCACGCCACCGGCCACGAGGGCGCGGGCGTCGGGCTGGCGCCCGGCACCGCCGACCTGTTGCGTGCGCTGATTGTCGGCGCACCGCCGCCAGTCGACCCGGCGCCGTTCGACCCGCGGCGTCCCCCCGCGCGCACCGTCCAGGACGGCGGGGATCGCCATGGAGGAGACTGGGCCAATGGCTGAGACACTGCGGTTTCCCGGCGTGCTCGTGGCGACCACCACGCCCTTCACGGCGGAGGGCCAGCTGCATGTCGGCCGGTTCGCCGAGCACTGCGCGTGGCTGATCGACGAGGGAGTCCAAGGGCTTGTGCCGGTCGGCTCGCTCGGTGAGTACGAGACGCTGACCGATCCGGAACGCGAGCAGGTGGTGCTCACTGCGATCTTGGCGGCGCGTGGGCGGGTGCTCGTGGTGCCCGGCGTGTCGGGCAAGTCGGCGGCCGAGGCGGTCCGCTGGGCCGAGCATGCCCGTACTGCGGGCGCCAACGCGGTGATGTGCCTGCCGCCCACGTCGCACGCCCCTACCGACAACGAGGTCGTCGCTCACTTCGCCGCCGTGGCCGACGTCGGGCTGCCGGTCATCGCGTACAACAACCCCTTCTCCACCCGGGTCGATCTGACGCCGCCGCTGCTCGCTCGGCTCGCCGAGATCGACGGTGTCGTGGCCGTGAAGGAGTTCTCCCAGGACGTGCGCCGAATCGCGCGCATCCTCGAGATCGCTCCGTCGCTGGAGGTGCTGGTCGGCTGCGACGACTTGGTCGCCGAGGGCGTGCTGATGGGCGCGACCGGCTGGATCGCCGGGTTCGTCAACGCCCTGCCCTCCGCGTCGCTGCGGCTGTTCGACCTGTGCCGCACCGGGCGGTGGGACGAGGCACTGCCGCTGTACCGGGCGATGCTGCCTGCCCTGCGCTGGGACGCCGATCCGGCGTTCGTCCAGGCAATCAAGATCGCCCAGGACGAGGTGAGCCGCTATGCCGGCCCGGTCCGGCTTCCCCGACTGCCGCTCCCGGACGCCGACCAAGCAACCATCCGCAAGGCGGTGCGGGAGGCGATGCTGCAGTGAGGACGCGGCAGGCGTTCACGGCTGTGGACAGCCATACCGAAGGCATGCCCACCCGGGTGATCACATCGCCGATCGCCCTATCCGGCCAGACGATGGCCGACCGGCGCCGCTACCTCATGAGCGAGCGCGACGATCTGCGCACGTTGCTGATGACCGAGCCGCGGGGGCACTCGGCGATGTCCGGTGCGATCCTGCAACCGCCGACCCGGCCGGATGCGGACGTCGGAGTCGTGTTCATCGAGGTGTCCGGGAGCCTGCCGATGTGCGGGCATGGCACGATCGGCACCGCGACCGTGCTGGTCGAAACCGGCATGGTCGCCGTCAAAGAACCGGTCACGGAAATCCGGATCGATACGCCGGCCGGACTTGTGCACGCGTCGGTGAACGTGCGCGACGGGCGAGCCCGCAGCGTGACGATCCGCAACGTGCCGTCCTACCTGCACCTGCGCGACGCCGCGGTCGAAGTCGCCGGGCTCGGGCAGGTACGGCTGGACCTGGCATGGGGCGGCAACTTCTACGCGATCTTGCCGGGCGCATCCGTCCGTGTGCCGGTGCATCCGGACCGGTACGGCGAGCTGGTCGACGTGGGCTTGCGGATCATGCAGGCGGTGAACGAGCAACTGGACTTCGCCCACCCCGAGCAGCCGGAGGTCGACGAGTGCCGGCACGTCGTGCTCACCGCGCCGACAGAAGCGGGTGTGGCCCGCGCGGCGGTGGCCATCCACCCCGGCTGGATCGATCGTTCACCCTGCGGCACCGGCACATCCGCGCGGATGGCGGCGCTCGCCACGCGCGGCGAGCTCGCGCTCGACACCGACTTCGTGCACGCATCGCTGATCGGATCGCGGTTCACCGGCCGCCTGGTCGAGGAGACCATGGTCGGCCCCTACCGCGCGTTCGTGCCGACGATCACCGGCCGGGCCTGGATCACCGGGCTCGCCACCTACCTGCTCGACCCGGACGACCCGTTCCCCGCCGGCTTCCGGCTGTGAGCGTCTCCTTCCGTTTCGAGGGACGCTCGGTGAGCGCGCCAGCGGGCACGTCCATCGGCGCGGCACTGTGGGCGGCAGGCGTCCGGCAGCTACGCCGCAGCCGCGTCCTGGGACGGCCGCGCGGAATGTACTGCGGCATAGGGCAGTGCTTCGACTGCCTGGTCCGGGTCAACGACGGCCCGCCGGTTCGCGCGTGCATAACGGCTGTTACGGACGGCGACGTGGTCACGGGTGGCTGACCTCGTCGTCATCGGCGGTGGGCCGGCCGGAGTGTCGGCGGCCCTCGCCGCGGCCGACCGGGGCATGGCGGTGCGGCTGCTCGACGATTCTCCTGCGCTGGGCGGGCAGATCTGGCGCGGCACCACGCCGGCACCGGTGCGCGCGGTGAGCCGGCACCCGCGCGTGGAGGTCGACACCTCAACCAGCGTGATCAGGGCCGGCAGGCGAGACGGCGGGGGAGCGCTGCTGATGGTCCGTGGTCCGGCGGGCTTTCGGGTGGTCGACGCTCCGGCGCTCGTGCTCGCCACCGGCGCGAGTGAGCTGTCGCTGCCGTTTCCGGGTTGGGATCTTCCCGGAGTCGTTACGCCAGGCGCGGCGCAGGCACTGCTCAAGGCGCACGGCGTCCCTGTCGGAGCGCGCGTCGTGGTCGCCGGTACCGGACCGTTTCTGTGGCCGGTCGCTGCCGGCCTGGCGCACGCCGGGGTACGGGTGGCCGCGCTCGTGGAGGCCGCGCGGGCGCGGAGCGCTGCGCCGGTCGCCGCGAACCTCGCGAGGCACGTCCCACTCGCTGCGCAGGCGGCCCGCTACCTGGGCGCCGTGACCCGCGCGCGCATCCCGGTACTGAGCGGTCGTGTCGTCATCGCAGCGCACGGCGACGATCGCGTCGAGTCGGTCGTGATCGCGCGCCCGGACGGCTCGCGTCGCCGCGAACTGGCCGTGGACGCGGCGTGCGTCGGATGGGGCTTCGTCCCCGCGGTCGACATAGCGCGCGGCCTCGGGTGCCGCGAGGTCGCCCACCCGGTGCGGCCGATCAGCACCGTGGCCGTCGATGCCGCGCAGCGGACCAGCGTCCCGGGCGTGTTCGCGGCCGGGGAGATCACCGGCATCGGCGGTGCGGTCATGGCCGTTGCCGAGGGGACGATTGCCGGAGTGGCCGCCGCCGGAGGCGTCCCGCCCCGCCGGGCAGTCGCTGTCCGTCGGCGTGCCGCGCGATCCGCCGCCGCGTTCGACCGCGCGTATCCGA
>JBKOXO010000090.1:0-9274 GCA_046744105.1 Actinomycetota bacterium | reverse complement strand
CCTCGTCGCGGGCTGCGGTGCTTTCCGCGAGACAGCCGGGGGAGAAAGTCGGTCTGATCGTGCAACATGCCAACCACCTCGCCCTCAATTGTGCAGGACAGCCGCCCCGCTGAAACCCCCATGAGCGAGATCGGCGAGCGCGCGCGGCGCATCGGCCATCGAGTAAGGCACGGTCGTCGCCCGAATCCCGAAGCGTTCCGCCAGCGCCAGAAACTGTTCGCCGTCCTGGCGTGTGTTAGCGGTGACGCTGCGCAGCCGGCGTTCGCGGAACAGCTCGGCGTCGTAGTTCAGCGCCGGGATGTCCGACAGCCAGATGCCGGCCACGGCAAGCGTCCCGCCTGCATCGAGCGCACGCAGCGCCACCGGCACCAGCTCTCCGACCGGGGCGAACAGGATCGCGCCGTCGAGCGGTTCCGGCGGCGCACCGGTGGCCTCGCCGACCGAGTCGGCCCCGAGTTCCCGGGCCAGCTCGCGGTTGCCGGCGCCCCGGGTGAGGACGTGTACCCGCATCCCCTCGTGCAGTGCGATCTGCGCGGTCAGGTGCGCGCTGCCGCCGAAGCCGTAGATGCCGAGGCGCCCGCCCGGCGGGACGGCGGCGGCCCGCAGCGCCCGGTAGCCGATGATTCCGGCGCACAGCAGCGGAGCGGCCTGCTCGTCGCTGACCGTGCCGGGTAACGCGTACGCGAACCGCTCGTCGACGAGGCACGCGTCGGCATAGCCGCCGTCGACGTCCCAGCCGGTGAACGTCGGCGCGACGCACAGGTTCTCCTCGCCGCGCCGGCAGTACCGGCAGGTGCCGTCAGCGCGGCCCAGCCAGGCGACGCCCACCCGGTCGCCGATCGCGAAACGGGTCGCGTCGCTGCCGGCTGCCTCGACCCGGCCCACCACCTCGTGCCCTGGTGTCGTGGCCGGGCGGTGCGGCGGCAGGTCACCCTCGGCGAGGTGCAGGTCGGTACGGCACACCCCGCAGCAGCTGACCCGCACCCGCACCTGACGTGGCCCCGGCTCGGGCAGGTCGCGCGTGATGCGTGAAAGCGGCTGGTCGTCGATCGGGGCAACGTGGTCCACCACCCAGGCGTGCATGTCCGCCATTGTGGCGTGCCATGCTGCGCGGCATGCCGATGTTCGATCTGACCGGGGCCGAACTGCGCGCCCACCGCGGTGACGTCAAGCCACCCGAGGACCTGCAGGAGTTCTGGACCGAGACGCTCGCTGCGGCCCGCGGGCACGGCGGCGCGCCGACCCTCACGCCGGTCGCGACGCCGCTGCGGCTGATCGAGACGTTCGACGTGACGTTTCCGGGCTATGCCGGTGATCCGATTCGCGCCTGGCTGCACCGCCCCGCCGGCGCTTCCGAGGCGCTGCCCTGCGTCGTCGAGTATCGCGGGTACGGGGGCGGGCGCGGGCTGGCGCACGAGGCCGTGCGGTGGGCGGTGGCCGGCTATGCCCACTTCATCATGGACAGCCGGGGGCAGGGCTCGGGCTATACGACCGGCGAGACTCCGGACCTGCATCCGAGCAGCGCCGCCCAGCCGGGGGTGATGACCCGCGGCATCCTCGACCGCGACTCGTACTACTACCGGCGCCTGTTCACCGACGCGGTCCGCGCTGTCGACGCGGCGCGGGCGCTGCCGCAGGTAGATGCCGCCCGAGTGGCCGTGACCGGGATGAGCCAGGGCGGCGGCATCTCGCTGGCGGTCGCCGCGCTCGTGCCGGACCTCATCGGCGTCATGCCCGACGTTCCGTACCTGTGCGACATGCGGCGCGCCACGGAGATCGGGGAGAAGGATCCGTACGGTGAGATCGTCCGCTACCTCAAGGCGCACCGGGACCACGTCGATCGCGTCTTCGAGACGTTGCGCTACTTCGACGGCGCCGCGCTTGCGACCCTCGCTGGCGCCCCGGCGCTGTTCTCGGTGGCGCTGATGGACGAGATCTGCCCGCCGTCCACCGTGTACGCCGCGTACAACGCGTATGCGGGTACGAAGGAGATCCGCGAGTACGCCTACAACGACCACGAGGGCGGCGGCCCGTTCCACGAGCTCGCCCAGCTGACCTGGCTGGCGGAGCGACTGCAAGGGACGGGGTCAGCTGTGGGCAGCTAGCCAGGCGACGATGTCGTTGAGCACGGCGTCCTTGTTCGGCTCGTTGTGCGACTCGTGGTAGCCGCGGTCGTACACCTTGACGGTCAGGTCGTCGGTCCCGGCATGGGCCGCGACGAACTCCGTGGTGCTGGGCGGTACCAGCCGGTCGGCCGACCCGTGGATCACCAGCAGTGGCAGCCGCAATGCCTCGAGCCGCGGCTGCATCGCCAGCGTCGTGTGCAGGATCTCGGCGCCGGTGCGTGCGCGCAGTCTGCCCAGGTAATTCAGCGGGTCGGTGCGGTACGCGCGGACGACGTCCGGGTCGCGGCTGATGGTCGCCGGGTCGATGCGCAGCACGCCGAGGTTCGGGGTGAACCGCGACAGCAGCCCCGACGCCGCCCGCTGCATGGGGTTGCCGGCGTTGATGTCCACCGCCGTGGCGGACAGCACGGCGCCGCGCAGCTCGATGGGCGTGCCGGTTATGTACTGCAACGCGATCAACCCGCCCAGGCTGTGCCCATAGACGAACGCCGGCACGCCGGGATGCCGTTCGACGGCCAGCCGGGCTAGGGCGTCGACCCCGGCGACCGTCTCCGCCATCGAGCCGATATTGCCGCGTGGCCCGGGGGAGTGGCCGTGCCCGGGGTGGTCGACGGCATAGACGGGGTATCCGGCGGCGGCCAGCCGGGCGCCCACATGCGCGTAGCGGCCACCGTGCTCGTGCACCCCGTGGACGAGAACGACGACGCCCCGCACGGGGGCGCCGTCGTCGGTCCAGGCTTGCCAATATTGTCCGGTGCGCAGCGTGCCCTCGGCGTGCATGCGCACCTTCTTATCAGGCGGCGGTAGGCACCAGCTCCGGCTGGCCCACGGGTGCGGGGGCCGGCGCCCGCAGCGCGAGGGCCGCGATCAGCGCGGCAGCGACAGCCAGCGCAGCACCGATCAGGTATGCCAGGTGGTAGCCCGAGGTCAGCGCGGACATCGCGTCGTGTCCGCTCGCGCGCAGTCCGTCGCTCCGCTCGGCGGCCAGTGTGGACAGGACCGCAAGGCCGATGGCGCCGCCGACCTGCACCGTGGTGTTGACCAGCCCGGACGCCAGCCCCGAGTCCTCCGGCGTCGCACCGGACATCGCCAGCTGCATCAGTGCTGGGAACGCCAGCCCGGCGCCGAACCCGATCAGCACCATCGGCGGCACCACATCCGTGGCGAAGTGCCCGTGCACCGGGGCGTGGGCGAACAGCGCGAGTCCGGCGGCGATGACCAGCAGGCTGGCGACCACGGTGCGCTGCGCGCCCAGCCGCGCGGCGATCGGCGCCCCGAACCGCAGCGACATCGCGCCCATCACCACAGTCGCCGGCAGGAACGCCAGGCCGACGCCCAGGGCGTCGTAGCCCAGCACCTGCTGCAGGTACAGCGCGCCGAGGAAGAACATCCCGAACATCCCCACCACGGTCAGTGCCTGGACGAGGTTCGCGCCGGTCACGTTGCGGGAGCGGAACAGCCGCAGCGGCATCAGCGGGCTTGCTACCCGGCCCTGGCGAGCCACGAACGCGGTAACCAGCGCGACGGCAACTGCCCCCATGACGAGCGTGCGCCCCGACGTCCATCCCACGTGCTCGACCTGGAGGATCGTGTACACGCCGAGCATCAGCCCGCCGGTCAGCAGCGAGGCGCCCGGGACGTCCGCGCCGGCGGACAGGCCGAGGCCGTCGCGCCGTTCGACCAGGCGCAGCGCGAAGAATCCGGTGGCGACGCCCACGGGCAGGTTGACGAAGAAGATCCAGTGCCAGTTGAGCGCCGAGGTGAGCACACCGCCCGCCAGCAGCCCGATCGAGCCACCGGATGAGGCCACGAAGCCGTACACGCCGATCGCTTTGGCCATGTCCTTGGGCTCCGGGAACAGCGTCACGATCATGCCGAGGATGACGGCGGAGGTGAGCGCGCCGCCGACGCCCTGCACGAATCGGGCCGCGATCAGCATGACCTGGTCCTGTGCCACGGCGCACAGCAGTGAGGCGCCGGTGAAGACGGAGAGCCCGGTCAGGAAGACTCGGCGCTGACCGATCAGGTCGCCGAGCCGCCCGGCGAGCAGCAGCAGTCCGCCGAACGCGATCAGGTAGGCGTTCACGACCCAGGACAGGTTGTTCTGCGAGAAGCCCAGGTCGGACTTGATGGACGGCAGCGCCACGTTCACGATCGTCGCGTCCAGCACGATCATCAACATGCCGGTGCACAGCACGTAGAGGGCCAGCCAGCGGGAGCGGTCGGTAGTCATCGCGGATTGTCTCCTTGTTCGACGTTCTGGTGAGGACGTCGAACCCGGCGCCGGGTTCTCGACATCATCTGCAGTTACGACGTGCAGGTCGGACGAAACTCATCGGCGAGCTGGACTCTCGGCCAGCCACGCTCCTCAGCGGTGGCTGCGACGGCCGCCGCGAGGTCCGGTGCCCCGGTGAGCAGCACCCGGCCGGGGTCGGCGCCGAGCTCCTCCGCGTGGTCGGCAGCCCACTCGACGACAGCGCAGGCCTGCGCGACGCTGTCCGGCTGGGTCGCCAGCACGACGGCGCCGGGCCGTGGCCAGCCGGCCCCGAACACCACGACGAGGGCGGCCTCGGTGGTGCTCGTCTCGGGCCAATACACCCGGGCGTGGACGCCGCGCAGTTGGACGTCGGCGACACGGTAGGCGGGGCGGTCACGGGCTTCGGGAACCATGCGACCGACCCTCGCATCGACGGGCACGCGAAGGGAAAGGCCGAGTCGGCATGACGGTCGTGCCGCGCTTGCATCACCCCAACGCGGCGTGCTGGGCCACACTAACTGCGTGGACGATGGCCAGGTTCTGTCGCTTCCGTCAGCGCCGGACGCGATCGAACTGCGCCACCTGCGCGCGTTTGTCGCGGTGGCCGAGGAGCTCAACTTCGGCAGGGCGGCGTCGCGGCTGTACCTCTCGCAGCCGGCGCTGAGCCGGCAGATCCGCGCCCTGGAGCGGCTGGTCGGCCCGGACCTGCTGCGCCGTTCCACCCATCGCGTGGAGCTCACCTTGGCCGGCGAGGCGCTGCTCGACCGGGCCCGCGAGCTGCTGCGTGACCTCGACCAGGCGATTTCCGTTACGCGTTCGATGGGCGGGGAACACGCGGAGCGAATGGCCCGGCTCTGGGCGCCGGCCGATGCGCTGACCGCAGGCGGGGGGACCCTGTCGGACCTGCGCCAGGCCTGTGAAGCGCTGCATGCGCAGTTCCCCGTTCCGGCCGAGGTGACGGTCGCGCCGATCAACATGTCGGGGGTGCCGGGCCTGACCGTCGCACCGCCGGACCGAACGGTCACCACGCTGTTCGTGCACGGCGGCGGGCACGCGATGGGCTCGGCGTTCGGCTACCGGCACCTGGCCGGCGCGCTGGCGCTTGCCGCCGACACCGGTGTGCTGGTGCCGGAGTACCGGCTCGCGCCGGAGTACCCGTTTCCGGCGTCGCTTTCAGACCTCGTCCGCGCCTACCAGTGGCTGCTGGACGCGGGGGCCGACCCGATCACGCTCGTCGGCGACTCGTCCGGCGGCGGCCTGGCCGTGTCCCTGTTGCTGCGGCTGCGCCAGGACGGCCTGCCGTTGCCTGCCGGCGCGGTGCTGATGTGCCCATGGATCGATCTGACCTGCACCATCCAGCAGGTGGGGCCGGGCGAGGCCCAGCCGCTGCTGACTCTGGAGTGGGGCCGCCGATGCGCGGCCGCCTATGTCGGCGACCATCCGATCGACGATCCGCTGCTCAGTCCGCTCGTCGCCGACCTGTCCGGGCTGCCGCCACTGCTCGTTCAGTCGGCCACCGGCGATGCCGTCCGTGAGGACGCCCACCAGCTCGTCGACCGGGTGCAGGCGCATGGCGGCGAGGCACGCCTCGAGCTGTACCCGGTGGCCACCCACGACTTCCACATCTTCTGGTCGTTCCTGCCCGAGGCGGCCGACGCCCTCGACCATGCGGGTCGCTTCCTGCGGCAGGGATCCAATGTCGCCAGCTCCGGCGAGGTCTCCTAGTCGGTCGGCGGCAGCAACGTCAGCGCCTGCTCACGCATCTCGACCTTGCGGACCTTGCCGGTCACGGTCATGGGGAATCCCTCGACCAGGCGCACGTAGCGAGGGATCTTGTAATGCGCGAGCTTGCCGGTGCAGAACTCGCGCAACGCTTCTACGGTGAGCGCAGTCGCGCCGGGGCGCAGACGAATCCACGCCATGACCTCCTCGCCGTACTTCTTGTCGGGAACGCCGATGACCTGGGCTTCGAGGATGTCGGGATGGGTGTAGAGAAACTCCTCGATCTCGCGCGGGTAGACGTTCTCGCCGCCACGGATGATCATGTCCTTGATGCGGCCGGTGATCTGGACATAACCGGCCTCGTTCATGACGGCAAGGTCGCCGGTGTGCATCCATCGTGCGGCGTCGATGACCTCGGCGGTCTTGTCGACTTGATCCCAGTAGCCGAGCATGACGCTGTAGCCGCGGGTGCAGAACTCACCGGCCGTACCCTGCGGTACGGTCACGCCGGTATCGGGGTCGATGATCTTGATCTCCAGGTGAGGATGCACCCGGCCCACCGTGGACACGCGCAGGTCGATCGAGTCGTCGGCGCGCGTCTGCGTCGACACCGGCGACGTCTCGGTCATCCCGTAGCAGATCGTCACCTCGGACATGCCCATCCGCTCGATGACCTGTTTCATCACCTCGACGGGGCAGGGTGATCCGGCCATGATGCCAGTGCGGAGGCTGCTCAGGTCGTAGCTATCGAAGCTGGGGTCGGCCAGTTCGGCGATGAACATCGTCGGCACGCCGTACAGGGACGTGCACCGTTCCCGGGCCACGGCGTCGAGCGTCGCTGCGGCGTCGAACGCCGGCGCGGGGATGACCATGCATGCCCCGTGACTCGTGGCGGCCAGGTTGCCCATCACCATGCCGAAGCAGTGGTAGAACGGTACCGGGATGGCGATGCGATCTTCCTCGGTGTAGCCGCACAACTCACCGACGAAGAAGCCGTTGTTGAGGATGTTGTGGTGGCTGAGAGTCGCGCCCTTCGGGAATCCGGTCGTGCCTGACGTGTACTGGATATTGATCGGATCGTCCGGGGTGAGCGTGCCGGCGATGTCGGCGAGCCGGGTCGGGGCTGTGCTGCGGCCGGTGGCGAGGAAGGAGTCCCACTCCGGGCGGCCGATGAAAAGGACGTCCTGGAGCATCTCACAGCCCGGCTGTACTTCGGCGATCATCGCCGCGTAATCGGACGTCTTGAAGTTCGGCGTCGCAATCAGCGTGCGGATGCCGGAGTGCTCGAGCACGTACCCGAGTTCGTGCAGCCGGTACGCCGGGTTGATGTTGACCAGAATGGCACCGAGCTTGGCTGTCGCGTACTGGACGAACGTCCACTCCGCGCAGTTCGGTGCCCAGATACCGACCCGGTCGCCCTTGCCCACACCGAGGTTCAGCAGACCCAGTGCGACGGCGTCGACCTCGGTGGCCATCTGCCGATACGTCCAGCGCCGCCCGGTTGCGCGTTCGACCAGCGCCTCCCGATCAGGGAAGCGCGCCACCGTTCGGTCCAGGTTCGCGCCGATCGTGTCGCCCAGCAGCGGCACGGTCGAGGTGCCCGAGGCGTAAGACGGTTCAGCCGCCATGCGGGCATCCTCTAGCGAGGGCCGTTCGCGTGCAACCTTGCTCTCTCTAGAACGGCGGCGACGGAGGGGCTCTCCTTGGTTCCCGGCTTTGCGCTGCCGACTTGAGGTTGCGCTTCTGGTTGTCTTTAGAACGGCAGCGACGGAGGGACTTTCCTTGGTTCTCGCCTTGCGTCTGCCGGCTTGCGGTTGCCCGCCAATCTCCTTACAGGATAAGGGTAGACAGCGCCGCTGCTGACTAGTAGACCCGTACACATGTTCGAGGACACGCCGCCCATCTCCGAGGTCGACGTGCTCACCTCCCCGGACCCGGTCGCCGCCGAACTGGCCACCACCCAGCCCCGGGCTGACGACATGGCGGCGCTGCTGATGCTCGACCCGGACGTGCTATCCGACGCCGGGCGGATCGATCTACTGGTCGCCTTCGAACGGCACATCGCCCTGCTACAGGCCGCCCAACAGCAGGTCCTCGCCTCCCTAGACGGACGCGCGCTGGACTGGTCCGGCAAGAAACTCATCGACTACACCCGCGAACAGGTCGGCGCCGCGTTGCGCCTGTCCGCCGGCACCGCGCAACGACGGCTGTCGATTGCGCGCACCCTGGCCGACCGGCTGCCCGCCACATTGAACCTGCTGCGCAGCGGGCGGCTCACCTACCTGCACGCCATGAAACTCGCCGAAGCTGTTACTCCGTTCGACGAGCAGACCACGGCGAAGATCGAAGATCGCGTGCTGACCCGCGCGGCCGAGCAGACCCTCGCCCAGTTCGGCGCCTCACTGCGCCGTGCCGTCATCGCCGCAGATCCACGGCGCGCCGAGCAGCGCCACGAGGACGCCATCGAGCAGCGGAGGGTGGTATTCACCCCACAAGATGACGGCATCACCGAACTCTGGGCGCTGCTGCCCGCCGAGGGCGCCGCCCTCATCGAGGCGGTGCTGAACTCCCTCGCGTCAGGGCAGACCGATACCCCGCTCCGGGGACCAGCGCCGTGCCGACGCCTGATCGACGTGTTCACCCGCGTCCTCGCGGACCCGGCCCTGCCGGAGCAGCACGGTCAGCGGCCCGCCATCAACATCACCGTCGGCATCAGCACCCTGCTCGGCTGCGATGAGCAACCCGCCCACCTGGACGGATACGGGCCCATCACCGCCGCCCTAGCCCGCCACCTCGCCACCGACCCCACCGGCACCTGGCGGCGGCTGGTCACCGACCACACCGGCCAACTCCTCGACCACGGCCGCCGCACCTACCGGCCACCAGCCAACCTCACCCACCACATCATCGCCCGCGACCAAACCTGCACCTTCCCAGGCTGCCGACGTCCAGCCAAGCTGTGCGACCTGGATCATGCCGAGGCCTGGGCTACCGGCGGCCCGACCACGAGCGAGAACGTCGGGCCGCTGTGCCGACGCCACCACCACGCCAAACACCACGCCGGCTGGCGCGTGCACCGAAGAAGAGACGGCACCCGCGAATGGACCAGCCCAACCGGACACCATTATGCGGTGAGATCGCGCGACGGCTAGACCGCTCAGGGCAGGAT
>JBKOXO010000101.1:0-8646 GCA_046744105.1 Actinomycetota bacterium | reverse complement strand
GTCCGTACCCTCTTGGGTGTGATGCTGACGAACGCTCGGCTGGTCGGCGGCTCGGGCGTGCGCCTCGGATGGCTGCAGATCGAAGACGGGCGAGTGCTGGCGTCTGGGGACGGGGAGCGGGACGGCGTTGACATCGGCGGTTGCTACGTTGCTCCGGGGTTCGTCGACATGCACGTGCACGGCGGCGGCGGCGCAGCTTTCACCGACGACCCGCACGCGGTGCTCGACTTCCATCGCCGGCACGGCACCACCACGTGCGTGGCCAGCCTGGTCACGGCTCCGATTCCCGAGCTCGTCAAGCAGGTGGCGGCGCTCGCTGCGCTGGTCGAGTCCGGGGTGGTGGCCGGCGTCCATCTCGAAGGCCCGTTCCTTTCCGCCGCCCGCTGCGGCGCGCACGACCCGGCGCTGCTGCGTGCGCCTGATCCCGCGTCGGTGGCCACGCTGCTCGACGCCAGTCCGGGCGCCGTCCGCATGGTCACGATCGCTCCGGAGCTGCCCGGTGCGGTCGAGGCCATCGCCAGGATCGTCGGCTGCGGCGCGGTGGCAGCGATCGGGCATAGCGATGCCACCTACCACGAGGCACGTGCCGGTCTGGCCGCCGGAGCCACCGTCGGCACGCACCTGTTCAACGCGATGCGGCCGCTGCATCAGCGTGAGCCGGGCGTTGTCGGGGCCTTGCTCGAGAGCGACGCCACGTGCGAGCTGGTCCTCGACACGGTGCACGTCCACCCGGCGCTGGCCGCCTGGATCATGCGCGTGGCGGCCGGCCGGGTCGCGCTGATCACCGACGCGATCGCCGCCGCCGGGGTGGGCGACGGCGAGTACCTGCTCGGCGGGCTGGACGTCGCGGTGAGCGACGGTGTCGCCCGGTTGACGCACGGGGGGTCCATCGCCGGCAGCACTCTCACCCAAGATGTCGCGCTGCGCAACGCGGTGGCGGCCGGAGTGCCGCTGCCTGACGCGGTGGCCGCGCTGACCGTGGTCCCGGCCCGGGCGCTGGGGCTACGCGCCGGCACGCTGGAGCCGGGCAGTCGCGCCGACCTCGTCGTGCTGTCCGACGACTTGCAGGTCGACGCCGTCATGGCCGCCGGCTCCTGGATTGCGCAACATCTGGCACGCTGACGCTGCCAGATGTTGCGCGATCCCTCAGGTTTGCGTGATCTTGGACAGGCCCCGGGGAGCGTCGGGGTTCAGGCCTATGCGGCGGGCCAGCACCTCGACCATCCGCTGCCCCGGAATCGCCAGCGCTAACGGCGCAAGCTCTTCGGGCAGCGCCGGACCGGGCAGGGCCACGTCGCACTGTGCCGCGAACGCCGCATTGCCGCCGATGCCCACCACGGTGGCGTGCCGCGCGCGCACCGTCGCGGCAAGCTGCGTCATGCCCTCGACGGTGGGTCCATTCGGCGCAGCAACGAGCACCACTGCCACGTCGGCATCAACGACGGCGATCGGCCCGTGCTTGAGGTCGGCGTAGGAGAGCCCACGGACCGGGCGCAGGCATGTCTCCTCCAGCTTGAGCGCAACCTCCAGGGCTGTGCCGTAGGTGATGCCGCGGCCGGTGACGAGCGCGTCACGTGCCACCGCGAGCGTGGCGGCGGCCGGAGCTACGTCCACGTCGAGCAGCCGGGCGGCCTCGTCGGCGACGCGAGCGAAGTCGAGCGGACGCCCGCCCAGTGCATCGACGAGGACGGCGATCGCGGCCAACTGCGTGGTGTACGTCTTCGTCGCCGGGACGGCCAACTCGGCGCCGGCGTGGGTGACCAGCGCCAGGTCGGCGGCCCGGGCCAGCGAGCTGTCCGCCACGTTTGTGATCGCTACGGTCCGCGCGCCGTGGGCCGCCGCCCAGGCCTGGGTCTCGGCGATCTCTGCGGTCTCCCCCGACTGCGATACGGACACCGTCACCGTGTCCGACAGGTCGAGGTCGGCGCGGTAGTGCGTCGCCACCGATGGCGCGGCAAGCGACGCCTGCCGGCCGGCGAGCACCTCGCACAGGTACCTACCGTAGATCGCAGCGTTGTCGGACGACCCGCGCGCGACGAACAGCAGGTGCCGCCGTCCCTGCGCCAGGGCGGCAATCTGCGGCCGCACCGGCAGCAGCTCGTTCAGGGTCCGGGCGAGCGCCGCCGGCTGCTCCCCGATCTCACGTGCCATAACAGTCATCAGCGTGCCTCCTCCTTCTCGACTTTGACCCCCGAAAGGGCGCTGAGCGGACCCGATAGCGTCGCTTCGGGGGTCAAAGTCGGCACGGATGCCGTCATGTCCGCTCCGTAATGAAGAGGCTCTGCACCCCGCGCCCGATCGGGCCGTGCTCGTCGGCCAGCGCCGTGTCGGCCACGCCGATGCCGCCGCCACCGAGGGTAGTGCGCGCGTCGAGCGCCACCCAGTCGCCGGCCGGATAGCGGTGCAGGTACACGGTCAGGTCGGGGTTGACGAACAGGTGTGTGTCGAAGTCGAGGACGTTGCTGATGCCGTTGCCGGAGTCGGCGGCGGCCAGCACCCGGCACAGCGGTGAGATCGACTCGCCGGCGACGACCGGCACGCGAAGGCGCGTCCAGCAAATGGCCGGTCCCCGCTCGGTGAACGACCCGACGACGAAGCGGGTCTCGAGGGCCGTGTGGTAGCCCACCTGGTACGGGAACTCGAACTGTCGCGGCCTAGCCTCGGCCGGGCCCGGCAGCTGGGGGCTGGGCGCATCGGCAGGACCGTCCGCCACGCGGATGCGCTGCGCCGTCGCGCGCAGCACCGGACGGCCGTCGTCCGGGGTCAGCACCACCTCGACGACCTCGACGCTTCGGCCGCTGTGGACGGTGCGCAGCGCCGCGGTAAGTGGCGCGATCGGCACCGGGCGCATGATCTCGACGGTCATCCGCGTCACGCGCATGTCGGCGCGGGCACCGGGCCGGGTCTCGACGAGGTGTCCGGCCAGTGCGGACGGTGGCCCGCCGTGCTGTGCGCGGGCGTCCCACGGACCGCGGGTGAACTCCGTCGCGGCGAACCGGCCGTCGCCCTCCCGCACGAAGAACGCCACGATCGGCAGACTACGGGGCGGTCACCACCCGTACGTCATGCGTCGCCCCGGGCGCGACGAAGCCCAGCAGCCGCAGTCCCTCGGCGGCCGCCGCGGCGCGCTGAGCCAGCCGCCCGAACGCCTCGATGGTCAGCGTCGCGGTGCCGTCGGCGCGGGTGATCGCCCAGTTGGCGGCCCACATCCCGCCCACGAGCAGCTCGCCACGGGTGCCCCCGTGCCCGGGGTAGAGCGGCACTATCTGCCCGTTCGGCACGACTCGCGACCGGTCGGCATGCGACAGCAGCAGGTTGTCGTACTCGGGCAGGAACCGGGGCGGCGCCGGGGTGTCCGGGTCGGGACGCGGCGCGTCCGGCAGGTCGAGCAGCTCTCGGCCGTCGGGGTCGCGGAAGCGCTGCAGCCGCCGGCCGAGCCGCTCGGCGACCTCGCCGAGCCTGGTCAGCCCGCACCACGCCTGCGCGTCCATCACCGTGGCCGGTCCGAACGCGCCGAGGTAGCGCAGCAGCAGCTCGTCCGCCGACATGGGCTCGGACGCCTCGACGCCGAGCCACGCCCGCACCGTCGTCCACCTCGCCGCGCCGGCGCCGGCCCAGGTACCCCGGGGCGGCACCTGCACCAGCGGCACCAGGTAGCTGATCGTGTAGGCCAGCGCCTCCTCGTCCGCATCCGGCCACTGCCGGATCAGCGCCCGCCCCAGCTCGACGCGGGTCAGCGACCGCTCGTCGAGCAGCGCCTGCCCAGCGCACCGCACCGCGTCGACGTCCAGGCCGGCGACCCGGCGGGCGAATGGGCTGGAGCGATAGCCGCTCTCCAGCACCGGCTGGAGCAGAGGCCGCATCGCTAGGCAGTCACGGGCGGTGACCAGGTGCAGCGTCCGGCGCTGCAACGGGACGCGGACCGCGGCGCGCGAGGTGACTAGCGCGGACAGCTCCTCGTGACGGAAGTGGCGAAGCCGCGACCACAGTCCGACGAACGGGGCGCGCGGCGCCTGAGCCTGCATGCCGACCAGATGCTCGACGGCGTCAGCGGGACACAGCTCCGCTCGGTCCAGCAGCAGTTGCCGCGCAAGCGTCGCCCGGTTGATTGCGCGTGCGCTGAGCCTCAATCTTCGAACCTCCTTCCCGCCCGCAGGCGGATCGGCCCACCGGCCCGAACGCGCGATTCTGGTTCGCTCCGCACGCGTCCCTCACGGCTCGCTCAGGGCTCGGCGGCGAGCCGGATGCCGAGCCCGGCCCCATGGGCCGATTTTAGGGCGATCTGCACGTGGTTTAGGGCGATCAGCGCTGGCGCGGCTGGGTGCGTCAGGAGAACCGTACGTGACCAGAAAGGCACGAGCAGAGGAATCAATCGCGTCGACCGGTGCCATTTCGCACGATTCCGGGTTAGCCTCGGGAGGCCAGGCTCCTCGACCCGACTACGGGGGGCAACCCCAGCCCGACGAGCGAGGGGGCACGCGAATTGCAGAAGCACGTCCCTGCACACGCGCACCCAGCCAACGTACTAGCCCGTCTGCACATGCCGGTGTGGACATCGCGCAAGCAGCGGCTTGCCGTCGCCTCAGTGGTCATCGCGTCCGCGCTCGGCCTCGGCGGAGCTAGCGTCACAGCTCATCGCGTCGGCGCCGCGCCTGCACAGAACGCGTCGAGCGGCAGCGCGTCGGTGGCGCCGAACGGCGCAGCCGCGCTCGCGGGCGGCGGTGGATCGGACCCGACGTCGCCGCTACCGCCGACGTCGTCGCCCGGCGGGCCGAGTCACACGCCCGAGCCCACGCCGACGGCGCCGTCCGCGCCCCAGCTTGCCGCCGACGGCATCCCGGCAGTCGCGCTCGACGCCTACCGCAAGGCGGCTGCGAGCGTCGCCGGCACGCACCCGGGCTGCGGCCTGCCCTGGCCCTTGCTCGCGGCGATCGGGCGGGTGGAGTCCGACCACGGCCGGTTCGCCGGCTCGCAGCTGTACACGGACGGTAGCGACGCGCCGCGTGTCATCGGCATCCCGCTCAATGGGCAAGGCACCGCGCTGATCCGCGACACCGACCACGGCCTGCTCGACGGCGACACCGTGTACGACCGCGCCGTCGGGCCGATGCAGTTCATCCCCTCCACCTGGGCAACCTGGGGCGTAGACGGTAACGGGGACGGCACGGTGAGCCCGTTCAACATCTACGACGCGGCGCTTGCTGCCGCCGACTACCTCTGCTCCGCCGGTGGCAACCTCCAGACGGCGGCGGGGCAGATCCGAGCCGTCCTCGCCTACAACCATTCGGACGCCTATCTCGCCACGGTGCTGGCGCTGGAGAAGATCTACGCAGCGGGGCAGCCCGGCGTGACCATCCCGATCCTGCCGTCCGTGCCGAAGCC
This sequence comes from Actinomycetota bacterium, assembly GCA_046744105.1. Taxonomy (GTDB): domain Bacteria; phylum Actinomycetota; class Actinomycetes; order Mycobacteriales; family Jatrophihabitantaceae; genus DASXRA01. The sequence continues at coordinate 3,264 of JBKOXO010000101.1, read as the reverse complement.
GCCGGCGCACGAGAAGCCGCCGCTGCCGCCGCCGGTGAATCCTGGCCCGCCGCTTGCGCTTGCCCCCGCACCGACGTCGACGTCTCCGTCCAAGTCGGCGTCCGGCACGAGCACGGGCCCCGGCTCGGGCACGGGCTCGACGTCATCGCCAACCTCGTCGTCGAGCGGTCCTAGCGCCCCATCGTCGAGCAGTAGCAGTGTCCCGCCGCCGAGCAGTCCGGGTGCCCCGCCGAGCAGTGTTCACACCCCGCCGCCGACCACCTCTACGCCACCGTCATCCTCGCCATCGGACACCCCGCCGACCGCTGCCCTTTCCGTGTCGGTGACCAATGGTGTCGCGCCGCTCGACGTCATCGCCGACGCGTCCGCGTCCACGGACGACAACGGCATCACCGGCTACACCTTCGATTTCGGCGACGGCACACCGGTCGTAGCGCAAGACAAGGACCACCCGACAGCGACGCACACATACCAGTCGGCCGGCACGTACCAGGTGACGGTGAGGGTGACGGATACGGCCAACCAGTCGACGACGAGCCTGCAGGTCACGGTTACCGTTACCGCCCCGTCGTCGTCGAGTTCGTCGTCGACGACTAGCGGCGACTCGACGCCTGCGAGCACCGCCGAATCGAGCAGCACGTCCAGCCAGACCGGCTGAGCGCGCTGCTCGATTGCGCGTGCGGTGCGCTACCGGGCGCTGTGCCGTCCGGATGGACTCGGCTTGCGGCCGGCATACAGCAGCGCCGTCCCGACCAGGGCGAGCAGCCCGGCGAGCAGACTGGCCTTGCCCACCGGCACGTCCGGGCCGGTATTCGGCAGCGAGCCGCCGGCATTCGGAGAGTGGGGCGGGGAATCGGCTGCGCACTGCGGCAAGTCCGGGAAGGTGTGCGTCCACGCCGTCACACCGGCCAGCGTGTGGCCCGGCTGGGCGGACGCGCGGATGGTGAGCGTCGTTCCGGCGGTGGCGCGGTGCGTTCCGGTCGAGACGGCGACACCGTTCACGCTGTAGTGGGCATTCGTGGTGCCGGGAATCGTGTAGCTACCCTGCCGGCTGCACGTGTTGTCGGCGAATGCCGGCACGTGGGCGGTGCAGCCCGTTGCCGCCGGGAACCGGAACGTCCAACTGGACGCCCCAGGCAGCGCCTGACCGTTACTGCCGAACGCAGTGATCTCCACGGTCGAGCCGGCCTTGGCGGTGTAGGTGCCGGCCGCCGTCTGCTTGCCGTTGACGAAGTAGGTGACGCCTTCGGTCGCGGGAATCGTGTAGCTACCGTGCGGTGAGGCGCAGGACGGCATGGTGTCCGTCGGCACCGCGGCGCAGTTCGTGGGCAGCGCCGCGAACGTGAATTGCCACTTGCTGGTACTGCCACCGAGCGTGTACCCGTTCTTGGCGGACGCCTCGATGGTGATCGAGTCGCCCGGCTGCGCCGGATGGGTGCCCGGTGCGACGACAGCACCGTTGACCTCGTACGCGACACCTTCGACGTCAGGAATCGTGTAGGACGGCTGTGGAGTCGTGCACGTCCCGTTGTTGAACGTCGGCTGCGCCGCGGTGGCCGCCTTGGTGCACGGACCGGTGAGCGGCACCGGCGAGGCAGCGAAGTCGCCGTTCTCGGTGCTCTGCTCGTCCCACGCCACGTGGACGGTGATCGACGCTTCGGTGGCGGTGCTGGGCACACCGGTCTGGATGATCGTGAACGGGCCGTTGTCACCGACGTGTTGACTCGTCGGCGAATAGGCCGTCTGTGGCGTCACGCTCTTGACCGTGACCGTGCCGGCGTTGGTCGACGTGCCTTCGTAAGTGACCGTCCAGCTTCCGGTCGACGAGTCACACTTCGCCGAGCCGTGCACAGTCGCATGCCACGCACCCGCCGGGCTGGCGAAGATCACCACCCCCACGATTCCGGCCAGACCTGCCAGGACTGCTGCGCCGACGCTGACCACACGCGCTCGGCTGCCGAATTTCGGCATGAGTAAACCCACCGTTCCCCTCTTGTGTGCCGGCGAGCGCAAATCGCCATAGCGCAACGGCTCGAAACGGCCGGCGCACCGCTTTCGGTACAGGCTTAATGCGTCCGCGCTGACACACCGCCCCCGTGGCGGCGATGCGCAGTCTGGCGCAATTGCACCTAACAGCGCAATACCCCGTGCGTGTCCATATCGCCGCTATCCGCGTCCTCCACGGCTCGGGCAGGTTACGGTGACGTAGGTTGGAGCGGGACGGAGGTGGGCGATGACGACGACGCTGCAAACGCGTTTGCTGCACGAGCTCGAGCCGGTGGTTGCCGCAAACATCGAACGGCACCTGGGCATCGCCCGTGACTGGCAGCCGCACGAATACGTCCCGTGGAGCCGTGGCCGCGACTTCGCGTTCCTCGGTGGCGAGGACTGGACGCCGTCGGATTCGGCGCTCGATCCGGTCGCGCAGGTCGCGTTGATCGTCAACCTGCTCACCGAGGACAACCTGCCCTCCTACCATCGCGAGATCGCGACCCGGTTCGGCCGCGAGGGCGCCTGGGGGCACTGGGTGGGCCGCTGGACCGCCGAGGAGGGACGGCACGCCGTCGCGATCCGCGACTACCTCGTCGTCACCCGCGGTGTCGACCCGGTGGCGCTGGAAGAGATGCGCATGGAGCACATGACAGCGGGCTACGACTCAGGCGACAAGACGATGCTGCAGGCGATCGCATACGTCAGCTTCCAGGAGCTGGCCACCCGGGTGTCGCACCGCAATACCGGCCGAGCCTCGGGCGATCCGCTGGCCGAGCAACTGCTGGCCCGGATTGCCGTGGACGAGAACCTGCACATGGTCTTCTACCGGAACCTGATGGCCGCCGCATTCGACGTCGCACCGGACGAGACGATGCAGGCGGTGCGCGACGAGGTCGTCGGCTTCCAGATGCCCGGGGCGGGCATGCGCGACTTCCGCCGCAACGCCGTGATCATCGCCAGGGCCGGCATCTACGACGTGCGGCTGCACCACGACGAGGTCGTTGCGCCCATCCTCAAGTTCTGGCGGGTGTTCGAACGGACCGACCTGGGCGCTGCGGGCGAGCAGGCGCGCGACGAGTTAGGGACGTTCCTGACGGGACTGGACGCGCAGGCGGTGCGCTTCGTCGAGCAACGCGAGCGCGCCCGCACCCGCGTCTGATCAACCGCGCGTGACGCTGATCGGTTCCTCGATCAGCTCCGTGCGCAGCGGGTCGACGGGACGCAGCCACGGATCGTCGGTGGCACCGTCCGGGTCCGCCTGCCAGGCCCGGC